>NZ_SMME01000761.1 GCF_009711465.1 Parendozoicomonas verongulae
TGGTGCTTGCGGCCAGCCTGGCTGTCGTGCATTTGCAGAAGGTTTGGTGAAAGGGGAATTCCAGCCTTTCCAGTGCACTGCGAACACTGATGATAATAATCAAACGATCGCAGACAGCCTGGGGGTTGCCATGAGCACACAGGAAAAGCGTTTACCTCGCCTGGCCTGTGCTGGTGGTAACCATGTTGCCTGGCTTCGTGCTCGCTACAAAGGCATTGAAGGCTGCCGTGCAGCCAACATCGTTGCTGGTGGTGGCAAGGGCTGCAGCTGGGGTTGTCTGGGATTGGGTGACTGCTCCCACGCCTGTACCTTCGACGCTATCTCCATGGACAGCAATGGCCTGCCCGTGATTGATGAGGAGAAGTGCACAGCCTGTGGTGATTGTGTTGATGCCTGTCCACGCTTCCTGTTTTCCATCCATCCGGTTAGCCACAAGCTGTGGGTAGCCTGTAAGAATCTGGAACACGGCGCAAAGGCGGAAGAGGATTGTGATGTCGCCTGTAATGCCTGTACCCGTTGTGTCGCGGATGCTGCCGATGGTTTGATTGCCATGACCAATAATCTCGCTACCATTGATTATTCAAAAAATAACCAAGCTAACAGTGATGCTATTCAACGCTGCCCAACCGGCGCCATTGTTTGGATAGATAACGGTCAGATAATCAAAGGCGAAGCCGCTAGAAAAGTGATTCGTAAAGGTCCTTTAAAAGCTGCTTAATAAATAACAGCATATTTAATAATCGAAATAAGACGTTATAGCTGTTGAAACTTAATTAGTCAGAAGAAACAACAGCTGGGTAATGAAACAGACCTTAATAAAAGCCTTCCTCCCCAAGTGGCATGTGTAACTGTGTCTGTTTGATTTTAGTGATGACTCCTTGGACGGCGTATGCAAATACGACCAGTGAACTTAGGAAGACACCGTGAAGAAAGAAAGCAAAGAAACCTCCCAGGGTATTAAGTATCCCGGCACACGTATGGCTATGGACGGCAACACCGCCGTTATCATGTGCGAGCGTGAAGCGTCTGATGCAGCGGGTGCCTACCCGATTACTCCTTCCACCCAGATGGGTGAATACTGGGCCATGGAATCTGCCAAGGGCCACGTGAACGTCGGTGGTCGTCCGCTGATTTTCGTAGAGCCTGAATCTGAGCACGCTGCAGCGGCTGTTACGGCAGGTATGTCCATGAGTGGCCTGCGTGCCACCAACTTCTCTTCCGCACAGGGGATCGCGTATATGCACGAATCCCTTTACGCGGCGGTAGGTAAGCGCCTGCCCTACGTCTTGAACATCGGTGCCCGTGCGATTACCAAATCTACCCTGAACGTTCACTGCTCCCACGATGATTATCACTGTGTTGACGACACCGGTTTCTTTCAGCTGTTCGGTGCCACTGCACAGGAAGCGGCTGACCTGAACCTGATCGGCCGTAAAGTTGCCGAAATGGCACTGACTCCCGCTATCGTTGCTCAGGATGGTTTTCTGACCACTCACCTGATTGAGCCTGTGCAGGTTCCCGAGCGTGAACTGGTTGAAGAGTTCTGTGGCCGTCCAGATGACATCATCGAGTGCCCAACTCCTGCCCAGAAGCTGATTTATGGTCCTAAGCGCCGTCGTGTACCTGAACTGTGGGACGTGGACAACCCTATCGTTGCCGGCCCTGTACAGAACCAGGATGCCTACATGCAATCCGTTGCGGCCCAGCGTCCTTACTTCTTCGAGCACATCGCTGATATCACTGATCAGTGCATGGCGGAATATGCTGAACTGACTGGTCGTCAATACTCCCGCGCCGCCTTCTATAAGATGGACGACGCTGAGTATGTCATTGTTGGTCAGGGCTCTATGCCTCTGCAGGCTAATGCCGTTGCTGATTACCTGCGGGAGAAGCGCAACCTGAAGGTGGGTGTTGTTAACCTCACCATGTTCCGCCCATTCCCTGGAGATCTGCTGGGCAAAGCTCTGAAAGGCCGTAAAGGTGTGTGTGTGCTGGAACGTACCGACCAGCCGCTGGCAGAAGATCTGCCTATCATCCGTGAAATGCGCGCGGTGCTGACCAAGTGCATCGAGAACGGGCTCGCACCTGAAGGCAAGAAGCCTTACGCCGGTTACGACAGCTTTACCGCTACCGATGCACCCCGCATGTACTCCGGCTGTTACGGTCTTGGTTCCCGTGACTTCCAGCCAGAAGGTGTAATCGCCGCCATCGAAAATATGCTGGACGACGGCGCGCAGAAGCCATTCTTCTATCTGGGCATTGACTTCGTCCGTGAAGTTGCAGCCAACCCGAAAGACGAAATCCGTCGTCAGGATATTCTGGACGCCTACCCACAGGTGAAGGAGCTGTCTTTGAAAGGCTCTGAAAACCCCAACCTGCTGCCAGACGGTGCCATCACCGTGCGCATGCACTCCATCGGTGGCTGGGGCATGATCACCACCGGTAAGAACCTGGCTATGACCTTGTACGATCTGCTGGGTTACGACATCCGTGCGAATCCAAAGTACGGTTCCGAAAAGAAGGGCATGCCGACCACTTACTACCTGTCTGCAGCGCCTGAACCCATTCGCATCAACTGCGAATACACTTACGTTGACGTGGTTATGTCTCCTGATGCGAAGGTGTTCAGCCACTCCAACCCGCTGGCGGGCTTGCAGGAAGGCGGTACCTTCATTATCCAGAGTGAAGAGACTGATCCTGCCAAGGTGTGGGCGAAAATTCCCCGCCGCTTCCAGCAGGAAATTGTGGATCGCAACATCCGCGTATTCTTCATCGACGGCTTCAAGATTGCCCGTGAAGAAGCCTCCAACGCCGAACTGCAGTTCCGTATGCAGGGTAACGTGTTCCAGGGTTCCTTCTTCGCCGCGTCTCCGCTGATGGAAAAGGCTGGTCTGAATGAAGAAGGTTTGTTCAAGGCCATCGAAGAGCAGCTGCATCACAAGTTCGGCCATAAGGGCGAGCGCATCGTAACCGACAACATCCGTGTAGTACGCCGTGGCTTCGACGAAGTTGTTGAGATCACCGAGAAGGTTGTGGGCGCTTACGATGAAGCGGTTCGCCGTGAAGAGAAGCTGCCCATCATGCTGAGTCGTGCCCCTGCGTCCAGCAACCCTCAGACTGACCTGCACGATTTCTGGGACAAGGCTGGCTCCTTCTACGTGAAGGGACAGGGTAACGACAACCCGGCCGATCCCAACATGTCTATGTCCCTGATGCCTGCGGGCACCGGTGTGTACCGTGACATGACTCAGATTCGATTCGAGTATCCACAGTATATTCCTGAGAAGTGCACCGCTTGTGGTGACTGTTACACCATCTGCCCGGACAGCGCACTGCCCGGTCTGGCCAACACGCTGGAAGAAGTGTTCAAGACAGCCGTAGACCGTGTAGAAACCAAGGGTATGCCAACCCTGTACCTGCGTCGTGAAATCCGTGGGCTGGAGAAGCGTGTGCGTACGCTGGTGGACCAGCAGGGCGAAGCCGCAAACGTCACCCGTCTGATAGATCAGGCCGTGCTGGAGCGTCTGGCGGATGAGAAGAACGAGAAGAAGACATCCTCTCTGGAAAAAGAGTTCGCTCTGTTCCTCGACGTGGTAGGCGACTTTGGCTTTGCAATCACCAGGCCTTACTACACCAACATGGAGAAGAAGCAGAAAGGCTCCGGTGGTCTGTTCTCCATCACCCTGAACCCCATGACCTGTAAGGGCTGCATGGAGTGTGTGAAGGTGTGTAAGGACGGCGCTCTGGTTGCGACGCCACAAACCGACGAAGACGTAGCACGCATTCGCAAGAACTGGGAGTTCTGGAACGATCTGCCTACCACTGGCCCACAGTTCAACCGGATCGACGATCTGGACGAGAAAATCGGCGCACTGGAAACCATGCTGATGAACAAGGACAGCTACATGGCAACCGTATCCGGTGACGGTGCGTGTCTGGGCTGTGCCGAGAAGACGGTTATCCACCTGTTCACCAGTACGGTTGCTTCCATGATGCAACCCCGTGTTAAGAAGCATCTGGAAGAGATTGATACGCTGATTGTCCAGCTGGAAGCGCATGTGCGCATGAAGCTGGCCGGTGATGTTGATTTCTCCGACACTGCTGCGGTTGCCAGAGCCATTGAAGAGCACAAGGGTCATGACCTGACTCTGTCCGGCCTGACCCAGAGTATGGGCCAGAGCTCTGACAAGCCTATTGATGCAAAGTGGCTGCGTTGGGTGACTCAGCTGATGGAAAAACTGAAGCACCTGAAGTGGCAATACACCGATGGAAACCACGGCACTGGTCGTGCATTTATGGGGGCAACTAATGCGACAGGTTGTACGTCTGTATGGGGTGCCACCTATCCATTCAACCCTTACCCATTCCCATGGGCGAACCACCTGTTTCAGGACAGCACTTCTCTGGCGATGGGTATCTTCGAAGGCCATATGGTCAAGATGGCAGATGGCTTTAAGCTGCTGCGTCAGGCGAAGATTGAGCTGGATGAAGGTTACGACTTCGCTAAGCACGACAACTTCTTTACCCAGATGAACTGGAGAGACTTTACCGATGAGGAATTCCACCTGTGTCCTCCTATTGTTGCCATCGGTGGTGATGGTGCGATGTACGATATCGGTTTCCAGAACATGTCCCGTCTGCTGGCGTCCGGTCACCCTCTGAAGGTGCTGGTGCTGGATACTCAGGTGTACTCCAACACCGGTGGTCAGGCGTGTACCTCTTCCTTCGTGGGTCAGGTTGCTGATATGTCTCCCTACGGCAAAGCCAAGCCCGGCAAGATCGAGGAGATGCGTAAGGAGATCAGCCTGATTGGTCTGGCGCACCGTACTTCTTACATTCTGCAGAGCTCCATTTCCCACACAACTCACCTGCTGGAAGGTTTTGTGGATGGTCTGAACGCTCGCCGCCCTGCGCTGTTTAACATCTACTGCGTGTGCCCTGCTGAGCATGGTGTGCCCGATGATGTGGCCAAAACTCAGGCGAAGGTTGCGGTTGATGCCCGTGCTTACCCTCTGTTCAGCTACAACCCTGAATTAGGCGACAGTATCATTGAGTGCTCCAGCCTGGAAGGTAACGCTGGTCTCGATAAGAAGTGGCTGGATCAAACCATTCTGTTCGCCGATGAGCAGGGCAATGAGCAGAAGATGGTGCTGCCTCTGACCTTCGCTGACTTTGCGATGACCGAAGCTCGCTTCGCCAAGCACTTCAAGAAGGCACCGGTTGATACCTGGAATGATGACATGATTCCTCTTCACGAGTTCCTGGAGCTCTCTGATGAGGATCGTGAAGGTCTGTTCCCTTACGTGATGGGTACTGACAAGAGCAATCATCTGCAGCGTGTGCTGGTGGCTGAGCCTATGGTTCGCTCTTGTGAGGAACGTGCACACTTCTGGAACCAGCTGCGCAGTATTACTGGTCAGGATACTGTGAATGCCATTAAGGAAGCGGAAGAGAAGGCCCGTGCGGACTTCGCTGGCGCGGCCACTGCGGCTATCCAGAATCTGGCAGGTGGCAATGTTGCTGCGGCGCCTTCTGTGAACATTATTCCTACAGCGTCGTCTGATGCAGCTCCTGCTCCTGCGGCAGCGTCCGGAGATGCGGCTTGGATTGAGTCTGGCGAATGTACGGCTTGTGACGACTGTATCAACATCAACTCCAGCATTTTTGGTAAGAATGATTCCGATGGTACGGCGTTTATCCGAAATGCGGGTGCTGGTCCCTTCAAGGATATTGTGAAGGCGGCTGAGAAGTGCCCAGCGGGTTGTTTGCACCCTGGTGCGCCTATGGATATGGGTGAGAAGGATGTTGAGAAGCTGATCAAGCGTGCTGAGAAGTTCCAGTAATCAGGTTGTTTGGTGCTGACTTTGATCTTGCGGGAGTTTCTTGTGAGTTCGGAGTCAGTGCCGGTCGTTCCTCATCTGTTGTCCGCTCCCACAGTGCTGTCCCTGCACTGAGTCGCTCTCAGGCCATCCATGGCCTTTGACAACAGACGAGAAACGCCCGGCACCTCAGCCTTGGAGTGATCCGCTTGGGTCGCTCTTTGATTACTGGTCTTAGGAAGTCCTTATGAAGAAATCCCAAAAAGGTTTTCTCCAGATGTTCAGTGCCAAGGGCAGTTTCCGGCACGGAATTCATCCGGAAGAAAACAAAAAACAGACTGAGCACAAGGCGATCCGTCGTATTCCTTTTCCAAAAGAGATGGTTTTGCCTCTGGCCCAGCATCGTGGTGCACCTGCCAAACCTGTTGTACGCAAAGGGCAGGATGTGGTGCGTGGTGAGCTGGTGGCGGAAGCGGGTGGTTATGTGTCTGCGCCCATTCATGCGCCCGTGACCGGTACGGTGACAGCGGTGGATAAGCTGGTGCCTATGCCTGATGGTTCCAAGAGTGCGGCCATCACTATTCGTACATGGCCGTCTGCTTCTCAGGAGGTGATGTACAGCAAGCCTATTGATACGGATGCGTTGTCCCCTGATGAGCTGGTTCAGGCTGTACAGGATGCTGGTGTCGTTGGTCTTGGTGGTGCGGCGTTCCCTACTCATGTAAAGATGAAGGCGCCTCAGGGTAAGCAAATTACCACGCTGGTGGGTAACGGTTGTGAGTGTGAGCCGTTTCTGACCTGCGACCATCGCATCATGCTGGAGTACGCCGAGAATATGGTTCGCGGTGCACGACTGGTGATGAAAACCACGGGTGCGACCCGCACAATTATCGGTGTTGAAGATAACAAGATGGATGCGGTTCTGCGCATCCGTGAAGTGCTGGCTTCTCTCCCCGGTGATAACAGCGACATTACCTGTGAAGCGGTGAAAACCCAGTATCCGCAAGGTGCTGAGAAGATGCTGATCAAGAGCCTGCTGGATCTGGAAGTGCCTTCTGGCGGTATTCCTGCGGACATTGGTTGTGCGGTGTTTAACGTGGGTACGCTGGCTCAGGTTGGTGAGCTGGTACCGGAAAGCCGTGGCTTGATTGAACGTATCGTGACCGTGAGTGGCCCCGGTGTGAACAGGCCCGGTAACTATCTGGTGCCTCTGGGGACGCCTTTGCCTGAGCTGCTGGCCCATGCACAAGCGATAGACGAGCCCGGTATGGTGATTCTTGGCGGGCCGATGATGGGTTCTACCATCGCTACCACTGATATTGCCTGCACCAAGGGTATTACCGGCGTTCTGGTGTTTCCCCCTGAGTCTCTGCCTTCTCCCGATGAGCGTGACGAGATGCCTTGCATTGGCTGTCGTGCCTGTGTGGAGGCCTGCCCGATGTTGCTGAATCCCAGCACCTTAGGCCGCCTGGCTCAGAACGATCGCTATGAAGAGATGGCGGATGAGTACCACATGTGGGACTGCTTTGAATGCGGTTGCTGCGCCAATGTCTGCCCGTCGAATATTCCTCTGACCCAGCTGATTCGTGTTGCAAAAGGCGGTCACCGCCAGCGCAATCAACCAGTTCAGAAGTGATAGGAATCCGAATATGTCTGGACACCCCCTTTCCATGAAAATCCGGACCTCTCCGCATCTGAAAAAGACGCTGACGGTTCGGGAAATCATGGCCAGCGTTGTGGTGGCATTGCTGCCTGTGTGCGCCTGGTCTATCTGGCTGTTTGGTCTCAGTGCTCTGGCGCTGCTGATCACTACAACTCTGTCGTGTATAGCGACGGAGGCTTTGTTTAATCGATTGAATGGTAAACCTGCGCTGGCCCGTGAAAGCAGTGTGGTGATTACCGGTTTGCTTCTTGGCCTGACCCTGCCACCGGGCTTTGCTCTGTGGATGGCGGCTCTGGCTGGTTTTGTGTCTGTTGCCCTGGGTAAGGTGCTGTTTGGTGGTTTGGGGCAGAACCCATTCAACCCGGCACTGGTTGGTCGTGCTTTTGCGCAGGCTTCTTTCCCGGTTGCGATGACTACCTGGACGCCGGGCTTTCTGGCTGAACGGTTTTCGTCGTTTATTCCTTCTACCTTTGCTGCGCCGTTTATGACCCCTGTGGATGCGTCTGGCTGGATTGCTGCGCAGGTTGATGGCTGGAGTGGGGCAACCCCTCTTAAAGCCATTGGTCATACCGGTGATTTTGCCAGTGCGTCCGATCTGATGTTCGGCACGGTGAGCGGTTCCAGCGGTGAAACCGCCGGACTCCTGATTCTGCTGTGTGGCGCGTGGCTGGTGTGGAAAGGTGTGATGGGCTGGAAAATTCCAGCGGCTGTGATGCTGGGCACTGTGCTTACCAGTTTGCCGTTTTGGCTGATTGATCCGGTTCTGTATCCCTCTCCTGTATTTATGCTGTTCTCTGGTGGTTTGATGCTGGCAGCAGTATTTATGGCGACGGATATGGTGGGCACACCCCTTACTGAAAAAGGCGTTTGGATTTTCGGCCTGCTGATTGGTTTCCTGACGGTGATGATTCGTCTGTTCGGCAGTCTTCCAGAAGGTGCCATGTATGCTGTGCTGATTGGTAATGCCTGTGCACCGCTGATTGATAAGTTCACTCAGTCCAAGCCGTTTGGTTATCAGAAACCAGTGAAAGAGGGGGGCAAGGCATGAGTGAATCGATTCCTGTTGTGAATGTTGATGAGCCCAAAGTCGATATTCCTGCACCTCCCAGTTTTGCCATGTTCCGTACGCTGGCTGTGATTGCCATGCTCTCGGGCCTGTTTGTTGTTTTGGTTGTGCAGTGGGCGAATCCCTATATTGCAGCCAATAAGAAAGCGGCAACGGAAGCGGCAGTGTTCAATGTTGTACCCGGTGCAACGGTGAGCAAAACCTTTGCGGTTGAAAACGGCAAGCTGTCAGTGGCTTCAGATGAAGCAAGCGGTGAGTTGGTTTATGGCGGTTATGACGACAATGGTTCTCTGGTTGGTGTAGCCATTCCCGGTGTTGCTACCGGTTACGCTGGCCCGGTGTATGTGATGTTTGGCTACAGCCCTGAAAAGGAAGCTGTCATCAAGTATCAGATTCTCACTATGACCGAGACTCCCGGGCTGGGAGATAAGGTTGTTACCGACGAGAATTTCCTCGCCAACTTCAATCATCTGGTTGCCAGGTTGAACGACGCAGGCACGGCATTAGCCAACGCTATTGTCACTGTGCTGAACAAGTCTAAACAGCATCCATGGGAAATCGACGCTATCAGTGGTGCCACCATCACTTCTACCGCTGTGGGTAATGCAATAAATGATGCAGCCCAGAAGCTGGTGCCGGTGATTGTCAGCCAGATTGATGACATCAAAGCGGAGGGTGCGAAATGAACCGTCCCGATCAATATGAACAGGTGACTCCGGATACATTCCTGCGTGGCTTGTGGGAAGAGAATCCGGTATTCGTGATGCTGCTGGGGATGTGCCCTGCGCTTGCAGTCACCAACTCGGCGATTAACGCTGTCAGCATGGGTTTAGCCACCACCTTTGTACTGGTGATGTCCAGCTCGCTGATTTCTATCTTCCGGAGCTTTATTCCGAAACAGGTGCGTATTGTCGCCTATATCGTGATTATTGCTACCTTCGTAACCATTGTGGATTATCTGATTCAGGCCATCAGCCTGAACCTGTACAACTCATTGGGCGCCTTCATTCAGTTGATTGTGGCGAACTGCGTCATCCTTGGTCGTGCGGAATCCTATGCGTCTCGCCAGAAGCTGGGTACGACTGTCGTAAACAGTTTTGGTTCCGGCCTTGGCTTTACAATGGCGTTGCTGAGCATGGGCGCTGTCCGTGAAATCCTCGGTGCTGGTGCTCTGTTTGGCGTAAACATTATGCCCGCTGGTTTCGAACCTTGGGTTGTGATGGTTCTGCCTCCCGGTGGTTTCTTTGTTCTGGGTTGCTGGTTGATCCTGTTTGCGTGGAACAAGAAGCGCAAGGAGCAGGCTCTGCTGAATAATGCTGTTAAGGGAGGTGCCGCGTAATGGACGACAGCCTGTTCACAATCTTTATGAATGCGGCAGTGGTCAGTAACTTTGTGCTGGCTATGTTTCTCGGTATCTGCCCGTTCCTTGGTGTGTCCAACAAGGTGGATACCTCCATCAATATGGGAATGGCGACCACCTTTGTTATGGTGGTGAGCTCTGCTGCGGCTTTTGCCATCAATGCCATTCTGGGTGCGCTGGGTATCGAGTTTCTGCGCTTGATCTGCTATATCGCAGTTATTGCCTCCTCAGTACAGCTGGTGGAAATGGTGGTGAAGAAGTTTAGCCCCGCGCTGTTTCAGGCGCTGGGTATCTTCCTGCCGCTGATTACCACCAACTGCGCGATTCTCGGTTTGACCCTGTTCCAGACCTCCCGTGAATACAATTTTATTCAAAGCATTGTATTTGCGCTGGGCGCTGGTGCCGGTTTCACTCTGGCACTGCTGCTGATGGCGGGTATCCGCGAAAAGCTGGAGCTGGCGAAGACGCCTGATATCGCCCAGGGGGCTGGCATGACGCTGATGATTGGCGGCGTGCTGTCTCTGGCGTTTATGGGCTTTGCAGGGCTGGCTTGATCCATGATCGAGAAATATTTTCTAGTGGTAACTGTGATCTTCCTGGCTTCGGCCGGGTGGATCACCGTTCAACACCTTTATCGCCGCTTTGCCCAGAAAAATCCTCAATGTGGCCCGTTTCGGGACGATGGGGGCAACAGTATGTGCAAGTGTTGTGAGTCCAAGCGTTATTGTGTCACCCGGCAGGCTTAAACCTCTTTAAGCCTGCTACGACTTTCGTCCTACTCCCCACCAAAGTTCTATTTCTGATTCCTCTGCTGTGAAGCACGTTTATGCGTAAAACACACAGCTTATGATGGAGCTATGCAGCGTTCACACAGACATCACAGGAACCACGGGCATCACGAACATTAGGAAGGAGACTCAGGTATCGAATCGGGCAGTGAATCCAGCCCATGAGGGTAGTAAACGAAACTTTCTGGCCTGCTTTCATTCCAGCATGCACAACGCTTCGTGAAGGTGGGCAGGAAACGTAGAACCGGGCTCTTCCCATAAAAAGAACAAAGAGGATAGCAACGT
>NZ_SMME01000703.1:0-4715 GCF_009711465.1 Parendozoicomonas verongulae
TTCTTCCCATAAAAAGAACAAAGAAGATAGGTAGAATACTCAGGACGAAAACATTTTTTAGCGGATTCCTTGAACTTATGACAAACCCTTACTGCGATTATCTGTTGAGGGAATGCTTTATCGCATCCATGTTCTGCCTGGTGGCCTTGTCTCACCAGATCATTGAATTTATTTCTTTGAACCATCTTGTGAACTGGGCATATCAATTTTTACTCTGAGCGTTGACATATCAATACTTACTGGTGGTTCTTTGGCTGCTTCAATGGGCTTTATATGCTCCGGCTGGGAAATTTTTCGACGTTTCCAAGGTTGACTTCTTTGCTCTTGGAGAAGCATGATTATTCTGTCGTATTCTGACCTTTTGGCAGAGTCAGAGCGTGAGCACTCGCCTTTTTGGTCTTTTGCCATTGTCAGTGGGCTTTTAGAGAAGAATCTCGAATAACGCCATTCTAATTTTTCATCAGCGCCCCATCCGAGCAACATTTTAACAACATCAAAGTGGCATTCTTGTGCCGCTATAAACAGAGCCGTGGAACCATCGTTCAGTCTGTGATTCACATTTACCCTTCCATCTTTTAGCAAAGTTTTAATGACCCCGGCATGGCCTTCCTGAGCTGCGATAAATAAAGCTGTGGAACCGTCGCTCAGTGTCTGATCCACATTCAGCCCTTTGGATGTAAGCAAAACTTCAATGACCCCGGCATGGCCTTTTTGAGCCGCCAGATACAGGCCGTGAACAGGTGTGCCACACACTCCACAGCTAAACTGCTCGTTAATATCAAAATCGTCATGATCCACAAAATACTGAGCCGCTTCCTTATTGCCTTGACGGCAAGCCGCCAGAAAATCATGTTCATCTAACGTCTTCCTTACTGGCTGACTCAGATCTGCTCTGCTTTCTTCATTGGCCAGCGCGTTTGCACACCCCACCAAAGCCAGGAGCAAAAAACTGGTGTAGAGAAATCGCTGCCCTTTGTGAGTTCTGAACACAACTCTCTCCACAAACTGTTATTACTAAAGGGAAAGAGTGTATGGCAATCAACAGGGAAGATATCAAGTTATTTGAGTCCCAACGCCTGACGGTGTCTTTTCCTGCACTTGCTGCGTCACAACTCTGGTTAAAAACCCTCAAGCAGAAGAGTTGATTTTTTTCGACAAGTAGGGCACGGGTTCCCTGAACCGGACACGGGAGCAGGCCGAGCGTCGTATGGACAGTCTAAGAAAACGGCGGGGGACGTATCCATGCTCTGCCCGGTCCGTGCCCCGGGTACTTATACAGTGGTCATGCTTCTTCCGACTGTCTCATTACATCACCGAATTTATTTCGCTGAGCCATCCTGTGAACTGGGCATATCAATATGTACTTTGAGCGCAGACATATCAACACTTACTTGTGTTTCTCTGGCAGTTTCAATGGGTTTTATGTGCTGTGGCTGGGAGGTTTGTCGGCGTTTCTTAGATTGACTTCTTTGCTCCTTGAAAAGTGTGGTTATTCTGCCGTATTCTGCCCTTTTGGCAGCGTCAGAACGCCAGAATGCAGTTCTTTGGTGTTGTGCAATTGCCAGAGGGCTTTTAGAGAAGAGTTTCCAATAACGCCACCCTAATCTGTCATCAGCACCATATCCGAGCAACATTTTAACAATATCAAAATGGCCTTCTTGAGCCGCCATAAACAGAGCTGTGGAACCATCCTTCAGTCTGTGATTCACATTCACTCTCTTGTCTTTTAGCAAAGTTTCAACGACTTCGGTATGGCCTTCTTGAGACGCTATAAACAAAGCTGTGGAACCGTCCCACAGTGTCTGATCCACATTCAGCTCTTTGGATTTAAGCAAAACTTCAATGACCCCGACATGGCCTTCTTGAGCCGCCAGATACAGGCCGGGAGCAGGTGTGCCAGACACTCCACAGGGAAACCGTTCGTTAACATCAAAATCGTCTTGATTCAGAAAATACAATGCCGCTTCCCTATGACCGTGACGGCAAGCCGCCAGGAAATCATGTTCATTCAACGTATTCCTCAATGGCGGGCTCAGATCTGCTTTGCATTCGCCTGCAGCCAGCGCGTTTGCACAAAATCCCAAAGACATGAGGAAAAGACTGGCGTATAGAAATCGCTGCCCTTCGTGAATTCTGAACACAACTCACTCCACGAACTGTTATTACCAAAAGGAAAGAAGGTATGGCAATCAACAAGGAATATATCAAGTTATTCGAGTCCCAACGCCTGACGAACGAAGGGGACCGTGGGTGAGGTATCATCTCATTGAATGTTGGGCAACGTTCAATAAACTGGCTTTTGTCGTGCTTTTTATGCAAATTGTCGTTATCACAAATACCACGTTGAATCCTGATGTCCTCTTCATTCACTGCTTCCCGCCAGACGATTACCGACCATCAGCCCGTTGTTTACTTGCAGGGCTCTGTGGAGCGAGTGACTTTTCACAGCGAAGAGAGCGGTTTTTTTGTTATCCGGGTCAAATGTAAGGGGCAGCGAGAGCTGGTTACCATGACCGGAAGCACTCCTTCGATAACCCCCGGGGAGTTTGTGGAAGCTTCTGGCATCTGGTTTAACGACCATCGACATGGTGTGCAGTTCAAGGTACAGCAGATCAAAACCGTAACACCGACCACACTCGAAGGTATTGAAAAGTATCTGGGTTCAGGGATGGTGAAAGGCATAGGCCCTCATTTTGCCAGGCGGCTGGTCAAGGCTTTTGGTGAGCATGTGTTCGAGATTATTGAGGAGAACCCGGAGCGCCTGCTAGAGCTGGAAGGCATCGGCAAAAAACGGCGGGAGAAAATCACTTCAGCCTGGTCAGAGCAAAAAGTCATTCGGGATATTATGGTTTTCCTGCAGACCCATGGTGTAGGCACTGCCCGGGCGGTGCGGATCTATAAAACTTATGGCGACCAGTCGGTTACCAAAGTGCAGGAGAATCCCTACCGACTTGCGCTGGATATTCATGGTATTGGTTTTAAGACTGCAGACCAGCTGGCTCAACAATTGGGGATTGACCGTACGTCTTTGATTCGCGCTCAGGCCGGTGTTCGGCATGTCTTACAGGAGCATTCCGGGAATGGACACTGCGCTCAGGCTTTTCTGGATCTTGTGGACTCAGCAGTTAAGCTGCTCGAAATTCCTGAAGAAACGATTAAGCAGGCTATTCAGGTTGAGGTTAATGAAGAACGGCTGATACCGGAAAATATTACAGGAGAACCTTGTTTGTTCCTGACGCCCCTGTTTCGTGCAGAGCAGGGCGTGGCCAACCATGTTACCCGGCTTCTGCAAGGGCAATCCGGCTGGGCGGAGCTTGATCTGAATAAAGCCATACCCTGGGTGGAAAGGAAAAACACAATTACTCTCTCAGACTCCCAAAAACTGTCGGTTGAAAAAGCTGTCCGAAACAAATTCTGCATTATCACTGGTGGCCCTGGTGTGGGGAAAACCACAGTGGTGAACAGCATCCTGAAAATCATTCAGGCCAAGAAAGCCAAAGTGACCCTGTGCGCTCCGACAGGTCGTGCTGCCAAGCGGCTTTCTGAATCCACCGGACAGGAAGCGACGACCATACACCGCCTGCTCGACTTCGATCCCAGTGCCTTTGATTTCAAGAAAAATGCCGAAAACCCGCTGGAGACTGATCTGCTGGTCGTGGATGAATCCTCCATGGTGGATATTGTACTTATGAACCAGCTGCTGCGTGCCGTGCCGGACGACAGTGCGGTATTGCTGGTGGGGGATGTTGACCAGCTCCCCTCTGTCGGCCCGGGCTCAGTTCTCAATGACTTGATTGACTCTGGTCAGGTACCGGTCGCCCGATTGACAGAAATATTCCGTCAGGCTGCCACCTCCCAGATTATTACCGGCGCCCATGCCATTAACCGTGGACAGGCACCAAGGCAGACAAAGAAAGGAGATAAAACAGACTTTTATTATCTGACTGGAGAAGAGCCTGAGGAGATTTTCAGCAAGGTCATGGCTGTTGTGACCAAACGGCTCCCAGCCAGTTTTGGGTTTGATCCGATACAGGATATTCAGGTGTTGGCACCCATGAATCGCGGTGGGCTGGGAGCCCGCAGTCTGAATGTTGCACTGCAGGAAGCCTTAAATGCGGATGCTCACCCCCGAATCACTCGCTATGGCTGGACATTTGCACCGGGCGATAAGGTCATTCAAACCGTGAACAACTACGACAAAGAAGTTTTCAATGGTGATATCGGACGGGTTCAAAGCATCGATATTGAAGAGAGTGAGCTACTGATCAATTTTGATGGTAAGGATGTTGCGTATCAGGTCAGTGAGTTGGATGAAGTGTCTCTTGCCTATGCGACGACAGTCCATAAAAGCCAGGGTTCGGAGTATCCCTGTGTTGTGATACCTATGGCCATGCAGCATTATACCTTGCTGGAGCGCAACCTGCTTTATACTGGAGTCACACGGGGAAAGCAGCTGGTGGTTATTGTCGGGCAGCCCAAAGCTGTCGGCATGGCAGCCCGAACTTTAAAGTCTACCCGTCGATTAACGAACCTTCAGGCCAGACTTCATAGTTCTCTATAACCCTGGAATCTTTCATGCACGTTTACAATAAGCCTCTTCAAGGTGTTCTTGCCAATATTGATGCCAAGGAGCATCATGCTCATGATGGTTCGCCTCATTCTTTTAGCTGGTGAACACCGGTGTGGCTCATAGAAGCCGGTAAGAGGGGCGAACC
>NZ_SMME01000703.1:4725-5742 GCF_009711465.1 Parendozoicomonas verongulae
GTTCATTTATGGAGGATATAGCTACCTATTTTCCCTATAGTGGGTGCGCTTCTGGGCGATGAGCGCACTGGATAGGATGAAAGCCCGTACGCATCCGTCAGAGTCACAGACAAAGGGCTTGCCTTGGATAGGCTCGTACACGGGATATTCTTGTGTATCAAATCTTGGCGTGTGCATCCTGGAGGTGTTCGTGTACTCCCCTGTATTGACGAAATGATCACTCTGAACCGTCAACTCTGGGGGTAGACTGTCCAGAGGGATATGTGAAGAAGGAGCGCATAAGATGTCAGGATCTTCATTGCTACTGGAAATGCGACAAGTAGTAGATGGATCCATAACCCATGTTGTGGCACCGTCTTCAACTTCCAGGTGTTGTGCAGCCGTTGATTCGGTGAGTGTTAATTGGGTTATTTGTTCTTCTCCACGGCAATGCACAAAATCATGCCCGGTCGATCTGTTTACGGTACAAAATGTGCCTTCACCAGGGTAGATATATGTGCTGCCCTCAGGGTGTATGGCAATGCTGCCTGTCGATATCACCTCTACTGGCTGCAACGGAGTAGGGTGAAGAGATCTGCTCTTCTCTCCTGATGCATAAGTAGCAGTTGCAGACAGGCCGATCACTACGCAAAGACTGCTGACAACAAAGTTCAGTCTGAAAATCATTTCCTTACCCCCGTTAAAAAGAACAAGGAAAATAGCATAATATCTGGCGGCCGCTTGAAATGTTGGTGTTTACGGCGCTGAATCTTGTCCTGCCAGTTGGCCATAAGAGGGGCGAACCATCCCAGTAGTACATTTATGGGGGAATAGCTTATTTTCCCCCATAGTGGGATCGCTTGTGTCTGGTGAGAGCACTGGGTTCAGAGAAAGACCAGTAGCACTGGTCACACTCATAGGGCTGGTACATCTGGAGGTAGCGTTTGTACAGGAGATATGTTTTTTTATCCATTCTCAACATGTTCATACTGGAGGTGCTCGTGGGCAGCTGATCGCTGTCAGGCTGACTCTGATTCA
>NZ_SMME01000146.1 GCF_009711465.1 Parendozoicomonas verongulae
AAAAGAACAAAGAAGATAGCAACATAGCTGACGACCTGAGTCACTCACCTCCCACATTGCAATGTGTGCGCTGATGCCTGTTAAGATCGCTGGATTGGGCAAAACGCTTGTTGCACCCATCTCTGGCCGCAGACAAAGGGCCTGTCCCCTGTATGGGAACGTTTGTGTCTGGTGAGAGCACTGGATTGGACAAAACGCCTGTTGCACCCGCTCTGATCGCAGATAAAAGGTTTGTCCCCTGTGTGGATGCGCTGATGCCTGATAAGATGACTGGATTGGACAAAACGCTTGT
>NZ_SMME01000553.1:0-440 GCF_009711465.1 Parendozoicomonas verongulae
AATCCTGATTCGTCGTGTATTTCGAGTCATTACAGCGCCTATTTTCAACAAGTTTGTTCGAAGTGTGGACACTTGAGCTCGGGCAAACGGTGTTCTTTTCAGATAACCGCTTCTCAATTAGGCCACCATTTGTGGCAGCTGGTCCGGTCAGTTTGGCAGAGCCGCTTTTCAGATTCGTGACGACATAGCGATTATTGTCCATTTTTTCTGTGAACTCAGCTTTGATGATGATCTTGCGCTTTCGGTTTTTCCAACTTTTTGCAGCGTACTGTATGAAGCCGAAGCAGCGTTGTTTCTGACCTGTTTCTGCATACTGGATCGCTGCCCGTATAGTCTACATTTTTGCGCTCACACCAGCTCATCAGCCTTGGGCGACAGAAACCGTTGTCGCTACGAAACAGAATTTTTATCTGCGGCCATTCTGCTCTGAGGCGCTTGAC
>NZ_SMME01000553.1:450-936 GCF_009711465.1 Parendozoicomonas verongulae
GTAGCTGACCAACAGCTTCTGACCACAAAATACGTAGAGCGGAAGGAAGCAATAGTGATCGTAGTAACCTGAGAAGTGTCGTCCAATCTGGTTGCCATGAACAGGGTCATCAGTGGCATCAAAGTCAAGCTTGATACGCTTGGGAGGTCTTTTGAACGAGGCTATAAATTGATCAACAAGAATCTCATGCATAGCAACCGCCTGCTGTCGATTTGCCTGCTGTTTGTAATGCCAGATCGTAGCGGAGTTGCTGGTGATCATTCAGGTCTTCGTAACCCAAAGCCAGAGCATAAATTCTCTGCCGCAATACGGTTTCTGTCTGGTGCAGGCACCGATTAACGTCCCTTGGGTCGTTTATGGCTCGACTGAGGGTGTTGGTCAGTTGTAGTTTCGGTCAAGCTGTCGCAACAGAAGAACACCTGCACTTGAGGTGATGTCGCCACCGGAAAAATCAGTCTGAACTTTTCTGGATTTGCAGCGTGGAAA
>NZ_SMME01000553.1:946-1373 GCF_009711465.1 Parendozoicomonas verongulae
TGTCCTTGAGGATACGATCTGTCATGGGCGATTTGGTCGTTATTGCTGGTCTAAGCAACTGAATTGTAACAAAAAACCATCTCGCCTTTTTTGTTTGTCATACAATATGCGGGTTAGCTCTGGCGGTAGATAGACGGCGTAATCGCTGGAGTTTATTTGCCATGGGCCTTTCTCAGACAGAGAAAGTAATGAGTCTTGTGACAACTGAATGTCAGTGGAAACTGGAGAGTCCAGATTTCCACTCATATGAAAGGAATCGCTGTATTCAGATGTATTCTCATTGCTGGATACTTCTGCTTTTGAGAGCTCTTCATATGAAGGTTGTGAGCCGGTCGAGTCCAATGCGATGGGCAGACTGGCACCTGAGATATCGCTGTGTATCATGACTTCGCTGGCTGCTGCTTCCACGATATCTGTTTCTTGGTAT
>NZ_SMME01000296.1 GCF_009711465.1 Parendozoicomonas verongulae
AGGATATGCAGCAGACTCATTCCGCTGACATCCTGCAAGACCAGAAGCCGTTGTTTAAGTGCATCCCCAGAGTGATAGGAAATGCGTTTCAGAATCTCTGTGACAGCCCTGAAAAAACCACGGTGATACAAAACATGAAGTAGGGTTGCCCCCCGGTGATCCTGCAATGTCAGCAACCTGGGTGTTATCTGTTTATCAAGATGTTTTGTAAGCTCAAGAATAAATGCTTCTGAATGAACCTGAAATAGATGATGCAACGGCGTCCAGCTATAAACATCCTGAGCTTCCAGGTGCTCTGGTTCAACCTTCCGCTTAAAATATTGAACAGCCGCTTTCACTACGGGTTCTGGCGCATGCTGTGTCAGATCATGGAGTAAGGTTCTTCCGTATCGGTCGGTCTGCTTTAAATCAGCAGCCGCTACTGGCTGGGTCAGCTGTTGCAACAGATTTAGCAAAGTGTCTTCAGTCCCAAACCGCAGCATAAAACGCAGAACTGTCACTGATTCATCT
>NZ_SMME01000321.1:0-94 GCF_009711465.1 Parendozoicomonas verongulae
CCTGTCTATAACGCAGGATGTTGTTTTATGTGGATGAATATGTGTGTTGTCCGTAGCTTGTAGTGCAATGTTGCCTGTAGAGGTCACATCAAGT
>NZ_SMME01000321.1:200-310 GCF_009711465.1 Parendozoicomonas verongulae
GCAAAGGGTCTGCCCCCTGTGTGGACACGTTTGTGGACGTTGAGATTACTGGATGTAGTGAAAGCCTTATTGCACCCGTACTGGTCACAGACAAAAGGCCTGTCCCCTGT
>NZ_SMME01000321.1:320-393 GCF_009711465.1 Parendozoicomonas verongulae
ACGCTTGTGTTTGATGAGATCACTCGATGAGATAAACGCTTTATGGCATCCGTCCTGATCACAGACAAAGGGC
>NZ_SMME01000321.1:403-545 GCF_009711465.1 Parendozoicomonas verongulae
CTTGTTATGTTGGTATTTACGGCGCTGGTCCGGATGTGTTGAAAAACTGGTTGCATCAGTTCTGGTCACAGACAAAGGGTTTGCACCTTGTGTGGGTGCGCTTGTGTTCGGCGAGATGAGAGGATTGGACAAAACGCTTGTT
>NZ_SMME01000573.1:0-701 GCF_009711465.1 Parendozoicomonas verongulae
GGCATATCTACGAGGTTGAAACCACAAAATGGAGAATCTCTTCGAAAACCATCCGTACCTGTTTCTATTCCTGTCTTAGGGAAAAGAGGCTCTAGAGAATTTGAATCAGATCCTACATCAATATCTTTGCAAAAGCGAGTGGCAAAAGAAGTTTGTGAAACTAAGACTAAGGACATCTTAGGAAGGTCTTTCCCTGTTGTTACTTTGCCTGATAATACACCTCTTTTATTTCAATGGTTTTCACGCAGTGAAAAGTATAAAGTGCCAGATAGCTATTGTAAAAATCTTGAACAGGCATGTACCTTGGAGGCTGGGCGTGAAATAGGTTTGTTAATTGCTGGTCACAGGGCGACTGAATACGATAGGAAAAAGTTTTCAGAGCTGGAAGAGAAGTATGAGAATTTCCAGATAATCGATTTTGATCAGATTGATACTCAAGAGTTCAACTATGAACTGTCCAGAGAAACATTAGGTAAGCTATTTGAAGGAAGTATTTATTTTAGAAGTAGAAGTAGTGGCTATGCTAATGTCTATAAAATGCTTGATGAGGAGGGTGCTGATATACGAGTTTTAAGTGCTCTTGAATGTACTCGTTTTTTCGATTATTTTGATAGTGCCCGATTTTTTGCAATGATGAAGGGAGGGAATTTATTCTCCAAGGATGCAGACAGTCCTTCTGGTTGTATTTATCTTGATCTTGA
>NZ_SMME01000573.1:711-1389 GCF_009711465.1 Parendozoicomonas verongulae
AATAGCAGTAGTGACTATGTCAATATCTATAAGAGGCTGGATGAGGAGGGCGCTGATATGCGTGTTTTAAGTGCTATTGAATGTGTTCAATTTTTTGAATATTTTGATGGTGCCCGAGTTTTTGCAATGATGATGGGAGGAAATTTATTTGCCAGGAATGCAGGCAGTCCTTCTGGCTGTATTTATCTTGATCTTGATATGGCTATATTGTCTCCATTAGGAGCAATAGAAACTGTTGATGGTTTTTCGTGCTACTTCAGGGAGGAGGGCAACACTCTGGTTGAAAATGGCTTGTTCGCAGTGGACAGACCACGACATCCTGTTCTTATGAAAACCCTGGATGAAATGAAAAGAAAATCGTTGGAAGATCCAGTGCCGTATGTATTTGGTAGCTATAGGAATGCTGTTCATCAGCATTATTTACCGGCAGATAAAATAAATGAACGTGGGTATGGTGACTGTCAATTAATAAAGGCAATTGCATTTCCAGCTGCCTGCTTAGATCCTAATCAAAGTGAAAAAAATAAAGCTTCTACATGGTGAAAGTCCCGGACATTTAATTAGTGCCTGTCAGGAAATCCATTAAATTCGGTCACACATTTTTCCACTTCAGTCTTTGGAGGAGGTTGGCACCGTTTTCAACTCAACTCCGTTCGCCAACGGGTGAAATTGAGCAGG
>NZ_SMME01000573.1:1399-1553 GCF_009711465.1 Parendozoicomonas verongulae
GGGCTTCTTCATGGCAGAAAGTCCCGCACATTTAATTAGTGCAAGTCAGTAAATCCATTAAATTAGGTCACACATTTTTCCATTTCAGGCCTTGGAGGAGGTTGGCACCGTTTTTCAAGTCAATTCCGTTCGCCAACGGGTGAAATTGAGCAGG
>NZ_SMME01000356.1:0-300 GCF_009711465.1 Parendozoicomonas verongulae
CGACAACTCTGGGAATAGAGTGTCCAGAAGAGGAGGTGAAGAAGGAGGAGTACATAAGATGTCAGAGGCATTATTGTTACTGGAAATACGGCAAATGGTAGATGGATTCTTAATCCATGTTGTGGCTCCCGCTTCAACTGTCAGGTGTTTTACAGCCGTTGACCCCGTGAGTGTTAATTGGGGTTTTTGTTTTTTACCACGACAATGCACAAGTGGGGGGCTGGCAGACCTGTTTATGGTGCAGAATGTGGTTTCACCGGGGTGGATATGTGCGCTGCCCGCAGGGTGTATGGAAATGCA
>NZ_SMME01000356.1:310-620 GCF_009711465.1 Parendozoicomonas verongulae
ACAGAGACGGGTGACAATAAAGTTCATCCTGAAGACCATTCTCTTCCTTCCTACAAAAAGAACAAAGAAGATAGCAACGCAGCTGGCGACCTCTTGTGATGTTGGTGTTTATGGCGCTGAATTTTGCCCTGCCAGTGACACTGTGAATATTGATGACCCTATTGTTACCCATGCAGTCTATGCACTATCAGGGTATGGTGAGCTCATGTTCGGTGAGCTTGTGTCTGGTGAGATGACTGAGTCGGGTGAAAGACCGGTTGCACCCATCAAAGTCACAGGTATAGGGTCTTTCCCCTGTATGGGTGCGCTT
>NZ_SMME01000771.1:0-11934 GCF_009711465.1 Parendozoicomonas verongulae
ATCGTATTCTTCATCAACGGCCTCATCGTCCTCATAGAAGGACTCCTCTTCATTCTCTTCATACTCGCCCGGCAGTTCTTCGTAACTGTCGAGGTCATCGTCGTAGAGATATTCTGAGTCATCTACAATATCTTCGGTTTTATTTCTCTTCTGACTGTTCAGTTTTTTTTTACTGGCTTCGGGATTCCCGTATTCATCCAGCTCGCTAGTGTCATCTTCTTCAGAAGTGCTATCTATCGTATCTGCCGCCTCTTCCAGAGAGATACCTTCACTCAAGGTTCCTGAACCTTGCCTATAAGGATCGTAGGATTCATCCATATCATCCCAGCTTTGATCAAGATTCACTTCTTCACCGTCGGTATAATCACCATCCCACTCCTCCACTGGCTGCTGACCATAAACATCAGTTTCACTGCCCTCATCAAGGGCCAGTAGATAGGGTACTGTGAGTATGGTACCAGCGAGAATGAATAGTGGAGCCAGCGGTTTCTTCATCCCTGAAATCCTGTTGAGGGCACGTTTTCTCATTCCTTGCCAAAGGCAACAACCAGCTCTCGATTAGTGAGTCGAACCAATTCTGCCCTGTAGCCTTTATCAGTGATAACACCAATATTCAAAGCTTCAATTTTCAATGTATCGGCACTCAGAACAGTTATTTTTACATCCTCCTGCAAATCCAGACCCTGAGGATCAATATAAAAGAAGGCTTTCCCGGCAAATAAAATGTGTCCACCTGACTGAATCACAGGGTTTTGGATGTTGTCTACATGCTCCTGCAGAGCATTGATCTTGATACGTACCCCCTTACCGAAAGACAATACCCCGTTGTCAATGATCAGGCCTGAGGTCACAATAGCTGTTTTATCACTGACCCTGATAGGCTGCTCACCCCCTGTAGAGGGGATGGTGACTCGGCCACTCCAAGTAATCTCATTATCAAGATTTTCACCTTTCTCAGTTTCCGTGCTGTTCAAGGTCAGCTTCTCCACGCCGGTCAAATGACCAATAAATTGGCTATTGCCCCGTAACAGCAATGCATCCTCATTATCATCTTCAGATACATGAATATCTCCATTGATCGTTCCGGTATTAATCAACTCAAAAACGCTGGATGTATCAATATGAAAGGCAACCCGCCCTTCCACCACTCGATGGTTTTCCCAACGTAAACCACTGCCCAGATTACTGTAATAAGAGCTCCTGTTATGTACGGCTACTGCTGTTCCATTGGATGGCATTGCCGTAATCAGACCATAGTTTTTTAACAAGACATTGCCGATTCCTGAATTCAAATTAAATGCAACGGCTTGAGCATTACCGTCTTCTGATGTCGAAAAAACACCGTTTTCAAAGTTAGTAATACTCCAGGTTGAACCAGAATCAACGGTAATGGCCGAATAGGCACCACCAGAAAAAACCTTCCCTTTATTAAAAAAATAACAGGGAAAGGGTGCGAATGAGATCTCGCAGGCGTTAGTAATGGGATGCAGCCAACTGTGCTCCCTATGGCCCAGAATCAAAGCTGCATCAAAACCTGCCCGGCCAGTCAACTCTTCACTGTATGTGGTCTGGTCTTCATCAATATGCACAGGGTTCGCCTGCCCTGCCATTGATAGAGAAAGTCCTGCCACCAGCAAGATGGTTCTACAGAGTCTTAATGCTGACATGGTCACTGATCCTTTCTTATCCGTACATGTGAAAGCGGCCAAGGCCATGCCCCTGTCACCTCCAGTTAGAGAGTTAATTGACCATAACTATCAGAGAAAGTTCGGCCTGGAACAGCCTTGATAACCTATTGGATTCAATCGAACCCAAGGGTGTCGCTGGATTCAAATAAGCGCCCAGAGCCAGAGTTGATTGACGAGAATATTACGAGACACGATGCAGAATCCTTTCCGCCAGAGAAGAGTCGCATTTAATTTATTTGCAATTAAATGCCCGGACCAGTGGTCGAGTTCTTTTCACGCCGATTAGCGTTTTTCCAAAATTACGCTGCCGATTGAGTAACCGGCTCCAAAAGAGCACAACACACCTTTACTGCCAGCTTTCATGCCTTGGCTGTGCTTATGGAAAGCAATCACAGAACCTGCTGAGCTGGTGTTAGCATATTCATCGAGAATCACAGGTGCCTCTTCTGGCCGGGCTTCCCGCCCGAACACCTTTTTGGAAATAAGCTGGTTCATGGCCAGATTAGCCTGATGAAGCCAGAGTCGGCTGACGTCAGAAACCGGAATTCCACTATCGCCCAAATGCTCGGTAATCTGCTTCGCTACCTGAGGACAAACTTCCTTAAAGACTTTGCGTCCGTTTTGAACAAACAGCTTATCTCGTGCACCAAGACCTTCTTCAGCAGCACGATTCAGAAAACCCGCATTGTTACGAATATTGTTTGAAAAACTTGTCCACAGGCGAGTGCCTCGTACTTTCCATCCTTCTGTCCGGGCAACGTCTGCGCTCTCAAGCACCACTGCCGTGCAGGCGTCACCGAAGATAAAGTGACTATCTCTGTCCCGGAAGTTCAAATGGCCGGTACAGATTTCCGGATTCACCATTAAAATTCTGCGGGCACTGCCAGAGCGGATCATATCGCTGGCTACCTGCAGTCCAAAAGTGGCGGAAGAACAAGCCACGTTCATATCAAAGGCAAAGCCACTGGTGCCAAGAAAATGTTGAACTTCTACAGCAACGGCAGGATAAGGGCGCTGCATATTGGAACAGGCGACAATCACCCCATCAATATCATCCGCTGATAGGCGCGCCTGTCCAAAAGCGTCTTTTGCAGCCGTCACAGCCATCTCGCACTGAACGGAAGGTTCATCGTTGTTACGTTCAGGGATGCGGGGCAGCATACGTTCAGGGTCAAGAATCCCTTCTTTATCCATCACATAGCGACTACGAATGCCGGAAGCCTTTTCGATAAAGGCGCTGCAGCTTTCTGGAAGTGGCTGGTTTTCACCGGCTTCGATAGCCGCGTGGTTACGTTTATTTTCGGCGCGTACCCAAATATTGAAGCAGGTAACAAGTTCATCATTAGTGATGGCAGAAGGTGGGGTGTAGAGCCCGGTGCCGGTCAGAATAACATCTGTCACATTGAGCCTCTTAATCGTTTTATCTGGCTTTCAGCCTGACGGCAGAGATTATTTATCTGTTTATTCTGGTGTTGATGGTATAGCAGCGGGCAGATCATGGAAACCTAAGACCAGCCCGCCGTAACATTTTGGCAACAAATTTGATTTATGGGGTCAGTTTTTTATTTGTGTTTTATTTGAGTTCCACCAAATGGGTCAGGAGGAGACGGCCTCTGGAAACCGACAACGACCTCCTGCCCCCTTCTTCCGTGTGAGTACACTATGGAACCGCGATGTCTTCCCACACTTTTCTGAGTCGTTTATCGGAAACCGGCACCCGTGTTTTTAAGCTTTGAGCAAAGAGTGAAACTCGATACTCCTCCAACATCCAGCGGTATTCCCAGAGGGTTTTATCCACAATTTTCTGCTTCTGCAACGCCTCACGGCGAGCATTCCAGATTTCGTGGAGATGTTGCAGTTCATCTGTGTAAACACGATCCCGGTTAAAGTTGCTGCCCAGTTTATCCAGCCGCTGCGCAACTGCCGTCAGGTAACGGGGGAATTGTTCTAGCCAGTCCAGTGGAGTCTGACGCAGAAAACCTTTGAAAATCAGGTTACCCAGTTGTGCCTGAATATCCGCCATAGACAATGCCACCTGAAAAGAGAGTTTGCCCTTCAAGCGCTTTTGCACATCGTTATGCCGGGTGAAAATCTCCAGCAGTAGCTTATCCAGTTTCTCCGCGAAGGGAACAAGATCAGCCCTGTGAGCAGCTATCAGCGTGCGGAACTCGGTTTCATTACGGGGCCACTGACGTTCATCGGCCAGAAAGACATGCCGAATGGCAAACAGTTCAAGATCTTCCAGCAACGCAGTTTTGGGAACAGTTTTCACCGCCAGCACTGTCACCTTATTCAGATTCTTCATCTGCTTGAGCATAAAGCGCACCGGCTCAGCCATGGCCAGGCGAATCAACCGCGCCATACCCCAGACCATTTCCTCTTTAGCCTGTTCTGGCGTATCAAACAAACGCAGGGAGACAGAGTCTTTATCATCCACCAGCGCGGGGAAAGACCGGAACAGCAAGCCACCACGGGTCTGGCGGACTTCTTCTGGCAACTCCCCAATGGTCCAGCTGGTGATGCCGGATTGCTCCATGCCCTTATCGGCCATATCCCGCAGACTGCTAACAGCTTTGTCCGCAAACTTTTCGCGGAGCCTGGAAAGATCACGCCCCTGCCCCAGCAGTTTGCCATCGTCATCCAGCACTCGGATATTCATGCGGAAATGGTTATCCAGTGTGTCCGATTTCCAACCATCTTCGGGGATACGTACGCCGGTCATGCGGAACAGCTTTACCCCCAGCAGCTCGGTGAGGGATTCATCGCAGGCATTCAGCCCTTCCATGGCGGCTTTGCTGTAGTCCGGTACCGGCACAAAGTTTTTGCGCAGCTGTTTGGGCAGGGAACGAATCAAGGCCACAACCTTGTCTTCCAGCATGCCCGGCACCAGCCACTCCAGTCGCAGTTTAGGAAGGTGCTGCAACAGGGAAACCGGCACAGACACGCTCACGCCATCATCCTCATCACCGGGAGAGAAGTGATAGGTCAGAGGCAGTTCCATACCTTCGTGTTTAAGGCGCTCAGGGTACTGGTTTGCAGTAATGTTGGCCGCATCGTGCTGCATCAGATACTCCTTCGTCAGAAATAGTATCTGCGGATCTTGCTTCTCGGCCTTTTTGCGCCAGTTTTCAAAACCGGCACCGTTTACCACATCGGACGGAATACGATCGTTATAGAAGGCAAACAGGGTTTCCGGATCAGCCAGAATATCCTGACGGCGGGACTTCGCCTCCAGCTCTTCCACTTCCGCAATCTGCTTTTGATTGTGGATAAGGAATGGCGCGCGGGAGGCGGCTTTTGAGGCATAGCGACCAGCCACCAGGCCTTCGCGAATCAGCAGCTCACGGGACACAACCGGGTCAATGGTGCCGTAGTGGACTTTGCGGCGGGAATAGATCACCAGCCCGTACAGCGTCGCCTGCTCATAGGCAACCGCTCGCGCCTGCTTCTTTTCCCAATGAGGCTCAAACCAATTGCGTTTGATCAGATGCCCCGCCAGCGGCTCAATCCATGACGGTTCTATTTTGGCTACTGTTCGAGCATAGAGCTTGGAAGTTTCTACCAGCTCCGCTGCCATCACCCACTTGGGTTTGCGTTTGAATAAGCCAGAGCCGGGGAACACCCAGAACTTACGGTTACGGGCACCGAGGTAATCCGCCTCTTCGGTTTTATTGCCCAGATGGCTGAGCAAACCTGTCAGCAGCGCCTTGTGAACATCGGCAAAGGTGGCTGGTTCTTTGTTGTGACGCAGCTTTAAATCTTTGCATACCAGCGCCAGCTGGCGGTGCATATCCTTCCACTCCCGCATGCGCATAAAGCTGAGATAATGCTTTTTGCACAGCTTGCGTAACTGGCTGGAGGAGAGTTCCTGGCGCTGTTCTTCATACCAGCGCCACAGGTTGACATAGCTGAGGAAGTCCGAGTCATCGTCGTAAAATTCCCGGTGGGCCTGATCAGATGCCTGCTTTTTCTCAGCGGGGCGTTCCCGTGGGTCCTGCACCGCCAGAGCACTGGCAATAATCAGCAGTTCGTCCACGGCATTGGTATCGTGTGCCGCCAGAATCATACGGCCAATACGGGGGTCGATAGGCAGGCGGGACAGCTGGTTGCCCACGCGGGTGAGTTTTTGGTCTTTATTAACTGCACCCAGCTCCTGCAGCAGCTTGTAACCGTCGTTTATGGCGCGATTGTCTGGCCTGTCCACAAAGGGGAATTGGGTAACATCCCCAAGGCCAAGCTTGAGCATCTGCAGAATAACGGCAGCAAGGTTAGTACGCAGAATTTCCGCATCGGTAAATTCCGGACGGCTGAGAAAATCGGACTCATCGTACAAACGAATACAGATGCCTTCCGCCACACGACCGCAGCGGCCTTTACGCTGGTTAGCCGATGCCTGGGATACAGCCTCCACCGGCAAACGCTGCACCTTGCCCCGCACGCTGTAACGGCTGATGCGGGCAGTGCCAGGGTCAATCACATAATGAATGCCTGGAACAGTCAGAGATGTTTCTGCCACGTTGGTGGAGAGAATAACTCGACGACCGGCGTGTGACTGGAAGATACGGTTTTGTTCAGCATTGGAGAGACGGGCGTAGAGAGGGAGAACTTCTGTATCCCGTAACTTACGCTCTTTGGTGGCTTTATCCCGCAGGAAACGCGCTGTTTCCCGAATATCCCGTTCACCGGGCAGGAACACCAGCACGTCGCCCAAACGATGGCCGACACCGTTGCGTTCCAGGTCTTCAATCTCTTCCAGCGCCTGGAAGATACCTTGCATCTGACGTTCATCACCGTCTTTGGCTTCAACATCCAAGTCCGCCAGCGAACGGTAGAGCACCTCTACGGGGAATGTTCGCCCGGAGACTTCTATGACCGGGGCAGGCTTACCACTGGCGTCAGCAAAGTGCTGGGAAAAACGTTCTACGTCGATAGTTGCAGAGGTAATAATAACTTTCAGATCAGGCCGCTTCGGCAGAAGCAGCTTGAGGTAACCGAGAAGGAAATCAATATTGAGGCTGCGCTCGTGAGCCTCATCAATAATGAGAGTGTCGTAGTTATTGAGGTAGCGGTCATTCTGAATTTCTGCCAGCAGGATACCGTCAGTCATCAACTTGACGCGGGTCTGATCGCTCACCTGATCGGTAAAGCGCACCTGATAACCCACAAGGCCACCAAACTCGGTTTCCAGCTCTTCGGCAATACGACTGCCCACAGAACGGGCAGCCAGACGACGTGGCTGGGTATGACCAATCAAGCCATGTTTTCCCAAACCCAGTTCTAAACAGATTTTTGGCAACTGCGTGGTTTTACCCGAGCCGGTTTCACCAGCAATCACCACCACCTGATTCTCGGCAATCAGGCGGGCGATGTCGTGCCTTTTCTGGACAACGGGAAGAGAATCGTTCCAGTTCAGTTTGACCGGCTGAGCAATACGCTGCTGAACCTGCTCGCAGGAACGCTCCAGCCGCTGGTAAAAGCGGCCGTGCTCTTTGCCCGATAAACGCTTCCAGTTACGCCACTGGCGACGAAGCCAGTGGCGATCCCGTGTCAGGCTGTTTTCAATGTCTGCAGCAACAGCTGCCTTATCTTTACGGTTATCCCGATCGGTCATACGACTGTTGCTGATCCTTCGTGTCTTACTCGGCCATGGCAGGCTTGGATGCTTTTGCCTGCTTTGCCAGCTCTTCGTCGCGCAGGGCGCGGCGCAGAATTTTACCCACATTGGTAGTAGGAAGCTCTTCGCGGAACTCCACAATCTTGGGCACTTTATAACCGGTCACATATTGACGGAAATGGGTGCGAATATCATCTTCCGTCAGCCCACTGTTTTTCGTGACCACAAACATCTTGATCTTCTCACCAGTCTTCTCACAGGGCACGCCAATAGCCGCACACTGTTCAACGTCCGGGTGACGTGCCAGCACATCTTCCAGCTCGTTAGGGTATACGTTAAAGCCGGACACACTGATCATATCTTTCTTACGATCAACAATACGTACGTAGCCGTCTTCATCAATAGTGGCAATATCACCGGTGCTGAGCCAGCCATCATCCGTCAGGGTTTTAGCTGTCTCTTCCGGGCGTTTCCAATAGCCTTTCATCACCTGAGGGCCGCGAATACACAGTTCTCCCACGTCTCCGACACCCAGCTCCTCGCCGTCTTCATCCACCACCTTCAAATGAGTAGACGGCAATGGCATACCAATTGTGCCCAGACGGTTATCTGATAATGGGTTCAGGGTAATAACAGGGGAGGCTTCGGTCATACCAAAACCTTCACTGATTGCGCAGCCGGTCATATTTTCCCAGCGTTTGGCAGTGTCCATCTGCAGAGCCATTCCACCGGACAGGGTGATTTTCATCCGTTTGAAGCTCAGCGCCTGAAAATCCTTATTTTTCATCAGGCCATTAAACAGAGTATTCAACCCCACCATGACAGTGAAAGGATACTTTTGCAGGTCTTTCACAAAAGCAGTCAGATCACGAGGATTGGTAATCAACAAACTATGCATACCCGTTACCAGCCCCACCATACAGTGAACGGTAAAGGAATAAATATGGTAAAGAGGCAGCGGCGCTACGATGACTTCCCGCCCCAGTGTGATGTCATTCTTCACCATTCCCAGAATTTGCAGCATGTTGGCAATAATATTGCCATGGCTCAACTCAGCCCCCTTGGGAACACCTGTTGTACCGCCGGTATACTGTAAAACAGCGGTATCTTCAGACTGTGCCTTATGGCGCTTCAAAGAGAGGTTCGCCCCCTTCGCCAGTGCTTGATTAAACGGGACAGCGGAGGGGATATGAAAAGCGGGCACCATTTTGCGCACATGGCGCACAACATTGTTCACCACAAATCGCTTGACCAGAGGCAGCATGTCACCAATTTCTGTCACAACCACATGCTTGATGCCTGTTTTAGGCACGACAACTTCGGCCAGATGAGCCATGTTCGCCAATACCACCAGTGCCTTGGCTCCGGAGTCGTTAAACTGGTGTTCCATTTCACGCTCGGTGTAAAGCGGGTTGGTGTTTACAATAATCAGGCCAGCTTTCAGGGCACCGAACACAACAACGGGGAACTGCATCAGGTTAGGTAGCTGAACGGCGATACGATCTCCGGGAACCAGGCTGGTTTCGTGCTGAAGCCATGCCGCAAAACGATCACTCAGGGTATTCAGGTTACTGTAAGTAATGGTTTTACCCAGATTGGAAAACGCGGGCTTGTGCTGGAACTTTTCGCAGGCCAGATCCAGAACATCCAGAATGGATGAGTACGGCACTTCACCAATATCCGGGGAAATACCATCCGGGTACTTCTCGGCCCAAAAATTCCCATTCATGTTCTAACTCCTGATAAAACAGATACACCCTGTCCGGCGGATAGCAGCAACAGGTGGTTCAAAATTCTGAAACAAGCATCGAATATAGCGATTACTACAAATAACTGCAGGGCACCAGACAATGAAAATCGCGTTAGGGAATGCATGAATAACCGGGAAGTTGCTTCAGAAGCTGTAAAAAACTTACGTAGACTACCAGTTTTCCCACTGAGTAATCCAATAACCTGTTGATATACAGGGGGGAGGAACTGCCCCTGAAAACGTCTACTCATCCCATATTTGCATGCCGCTGCTTCGATCTGCCACTATTACATCTGCTACCGCACGTGGAAAACCAATAACAATACCTCCAGCATCAGTGAGGATAAGCCATGGACACCAGCAAGACGTTCCTTGAATCCTGCGACCATCATCGTATACCGATTTACCAGTGGCCTCTCGAAAATCCCAGAGGGGCTATCCTCGTTTTGCATGGAATGGCCGAACACGGGCTGCGATACGCACGTCTGGCACAGGCCCTGAATGCGGCAGGCTATACCGTTATGGCTATCAACCACCGAGGCCATGGAGAAGACACACCCGAAGTGGGGCTGGGCACTTTTGCTCCGGAGAATGGCTGGAACAAGGTGCTGGATGATGTGGATCGCGCCTGGAGCTATATGCGTAAAAGCGTGAGAAAGCACACACATCAAAATAGCCCGGATACCCCCCTGTTTGTACTGGGTCACAGCATGGGTAGCTTCATCACTCAGGCCTGGCTGATGAAGCAGCCTGAAAACGTCGCTGGTGCGGTACTATCCGGTTCTAATTTTACCCCTGCTACACTCCTGAAACTTGGGCGACTGGTGACGTTAATGGAGAGTTACAGAATCGGTACATCCAGTTGCAGCAAGCTGGTTGACACCCTTACCTTCGGCTCGTATAACAACGCCTTTAAACCTGTTAGAACATCATTTGACTGGCTGTCCCGAGATGCGGCGGAAGTAGATACTTATATTGCCGATCCCCTATGTGGCTTCCAATGCACCAATGGTTTATGGCTGGATCTGTTTCAGGGGCTGTTGTCAATTTCTTCCGTCAGCGCACTGAAAAACATTGATTCCCAACTACCTTTATACATCGTTGGTGGTGATAAGGACCCAGTTGGTCAGGCCGGCAAAGGGCTGCGCAAACTGGCTGGCGCACTGGTTGCTGCCGGGCTGCAGGATATCACAACAGATATCTACCCAAACGGACGCCATGAAATGTTCAACGAAACCAACCGTGATGAAGTGACTACCAGACTGACAGCATGGTTGGATAATATCTCTCTGAATATACCTGATCACAGAATGCACGCGAGACGGCCCAAAGCCACTCTTTAGCGATCAAAACCACTGTGACCCTACGAGGACATCTGCGTGACAACACTGGTAAGCGTGCCTTACGACGAACTCAAAGTGGGCGACACGGCCACTTACACTCGCACTCTCACCGAGCGTGATCTGATTCTGTTCGCCACTGTTTCCGGCGACCACAATCCTATTCATATCGACGAAGAGTTTGCCAGCACTACCCAGTTCAACGAGCGCATCGCCCACGGCATGTGGACCGGCTCACTGATCTCCGCAGCACTGGCCATGAAACTACCCGGGCCTGGTGGCATTTATCGTGGTCAGGAATTAAAATTCCTGCGCCCGGTAAAGGTGGGTGATGAGCTGACCGTTCAGCTGGAAGTGCTGGAGAAAAATGAGCGCACCAAGGCAGCTGTTGTTGCAACGAATGTTGTCAATCAGGATGGAAAATTCGTGGTAAAGGGCAAGGCATCCATCATGCCAAATCAGGAACGCACTGAAATTGAGAGCGGCAAGCTTCCCGAAGTCTCCATTGCCAGCATGACGTAACATTCCGGCTTGGCCTGCCCTTTTGTGTCAGGCCACAGCAACCTTTCCAAAGATGGTCTAGTTTTATTCGGTTACTCTACGGAGGATGACCTTATGCGCCCCATCTGGGTTCTTGTGGCTGATAACAGCCAAGCCTGCATGTATCACTTCCAGCCTCACCAGCACAATCTTCAACTGCTCGACTACATCCAACACGAAGAAGGCCGATGGCACAGCGGCGATTTCGTTACCGACAAAACTGGCCATACTACTAAAACCCGAAGCCCTACGAGTATGGCGAACCGCGGCCTGGGTGTATCAGATCGCTCCCCGAAGACACAGGAAAATACCCGCTTTACAAAACTGGTTGCCAAAGCCATTAATCATGCCCATGAACAGCACAGCTTTGACGCTTTGCAGGTATGCGCCCCTCCTGGATTCATGGGAGAACTACTACCGAAATTAAAAAAGGATGTACCTTTGACCCACAAGGTGACCAAGAACCTTGTGACGGAGAATGATCAGCGGATTATGCAACACTTGGATACGCGAACATTGACCAGCTCTTACCTTTGATCTTTATGCCGGGTCTTTTGGCCCGGTTTTCGTTGCTCTTTTGCTGTTCTTTTTGGACGACGATTTCAACTTTACCCCACGAAATCACCCACCCATGGCACTCCCATAGTACTATGGAAGGATTTCCCTATTCCTTAAAGGAGGAAGAAGCCTTCATGGAGCGACGACGACAAAAACTAAAAAGCAGGAAAGTCAGACGTACCAAAGCCTACAATCTGTTTCGCCGGTTACGGGATTATCACGCGGAAACCTTACGTTTTCTGACAGACTTCCGAGTGCCTTTCGACAACAATGGCAGTGAGCGGGATGTCCGCATGGGCAAGCTGAAAGCCAAAATCTCAGGCTGCTTCAGAAGCAAGGCGGGGGCGGCTTGGTTTAGCCGAATTCGTAGCTACATCTCATCAGCAAGGAAGCAGGGGCTGGGAGTTTTTGAGTCTCTGCTTATAGCTGTTGAGAATTACAGCC
>NZ_SMME01000771.1:11944-12777 GCF_009711465.1 Parendozoicomonas verongulae
CTTGCTGAGGGCTGAATAGTTACCTACAGAGCTGGTGAATTGGGAGTCATGATGCCCCGCAGGAGCAATCCCAGAGAAAATCAAACCAACGGCAATAAAGAAGGTTCCGTTGCAAATATTTTGATAGATCATGGAGACCCTTACTCCAGACGCAATTAGGCTGCCAGAGAATAAAAGTATTCCCAATCATTGACGGATTTCGTTTTGTCATACTGACCCTTGCGGATCATATGGCAGTCTGCCTGAAAAATCCATCAAGAAGCCAACCTGCTGACAACTGTCGTGTTAGTTTAGCTTTCATTTCTTAGGGCGCTATTTGCAACGGAACCGCGATTTTTGTCTAGAATACGGAACTTGTCGTATTTTCTGAACAGAGTTTTCCATTGAGTTGCTTATCAGGCATTCAAGTGCAGTTATTTATTGCCGCTGGTTTGGTTTTCTCTGGGATTGCTTCTGCGGGGCAGCATTATGGCTCCCAATTCACCGTATCTGCAGGTCATACAGCTCAGTTAGCTTCTTTTCTGTACCATTCCAGTGCTAGTGCCAGCCATTATCACCATGGCAAGACCTGTAGAGATCAAGTATCAGGAGCAAATTCTAATCAACAGGCCGTTTCCAGTGTTTTTCAATATGAATCTGTGAGAGGGCAATCTCTCATCCAAAGATTGCCTATTGATCGCAGTGCAAAACAAAAGCTTCCCGAAATCCTCCAGCTGGGTGGAAACCAGAGTAAAACCTCACAAACACCAGCATCAGCCTCTAAACATGATGGGCAAAGCCGTTCAGGCACTCCACCCAAAAGACAATCAGGCTTTAATCCACAAGGGCACTCC
>NZ_SMME01000771.1:13029-13248 GCF_009711465.1 Parendozoicomonas verongulae
TTGTCAACACAGTGAAACTCCTGTACAGGACATGCTGCCTCACGCTAAAGGCCATTGGCTGGTCTGTGAGCTCTGTCAGCAGTTCAAACCGGGGGCTGGCCCGCTTGATGTACGTCGCAGAATGTTTGAAAGCCATGCTCAGAGCCAGTGCCAGTATTTCAGGGGACAGGTAGCAGCGCCCCCTTTTATAGATGAATCAGTGACAGTTCTGCGTTTTAT
>NZ_SMME01000339.1:0-236 GCF_009711465.1 Parendozoicomonas verongulae
CGGGATAAGGCAAACATGTGCCATGTGTCTCCAGGGGAGGAAGATCTCCCTTACATCCACTGTTCCCCCCTTCCTTCGGGAAAACTGTTTCTTTCCTGTTTTACGCATTTAAATGCCTGGGTACGTAAGCATTACAGAGAGCTTCAGGTTCGAACTGACGATGATAGGCCTGCAGACGTCTATGGTATGTACACGTTAAGAGTTCGTACAGGGGACAAGCCCTTTGTCTGTGATCA
>NZ_SMME01000339.1:518-583 GCF_009711465.1 Parendozoicomonas verongulae
CGATCTCGCCAGACACATACGCATCCACACAGGGCACAAGCCCTTTGTCTGTGACCAGAACGGGT
>NZ_SMME01000114.1 GCF_009711465.1 Parendozoicomonas verongulae
AATCCATCTACCATTTGCCACATTTCCAGTCCTCCTCCTTCTTCACCTTCCCTTCTGGGCACTCTATTCCCGGAGTTGTCGGATTTGAAGTATGATGACGTTCTACTTTCAGAGTTATCGGATTTCTTGCAGGATGATGTATTTCAGAGTGCTCTGTGCGCCAGTGCACAGGAGTGCGCACTCGCAGATGGCACTCTTACTGAAGAAAGTCAGCCTGACAGTGATCAGCGGCCCAAAAACATCTCCGGGATGCACACGCTAAGAGC
>NZ_SMME01000023.1 GCF_009711465.1 Parendozoicomonas verongulae
CTCTTGTCTTCTGATGCATAGGTGGTAGATACAGGCAGGCCGATCACTATGCAGAGACTGGCGGCAGCAACGTTCAACCTGAAGACCATTCCCATTCTTCCCATAAAAAGAACAAAGAAGATAGCAACGTAGCCTTGTGATGTTGGTGTTTATGATGTTCAGAGTATGGTTGTGAAAGAGACAGACCAAGTCACTCATCTTTCCTATTGT
>NZ_SMME01000306.1:0-103 GCF_009711465.1 Parendozoicomonas verongulae
GTTTACCTCATCCAGCGATCTCACCAGACACAAGCGTACCCATACAGGGGATAAACCTTTTGTCTGCGACCAAAACGGATGCAACAAAGCGTTTACCACATCC
>NZ_SMME01000306.1:456-525 GCF_009711465.1 Parendozoicomonas verongulae
GTTTACCACATCCAATCAACTCACCATACACAAACGTACCCATACAGGGGATAAGCCTTTTGTCTGTGA
>NZ_SMME01000763.1 GCF_009711465.1 Parendozoicomonas verongulae
TATGACCAAATATTACTTTTAAGAATATAGAGAGCCTGATAGTTTACCCTCGCCGATAAAGAATCTTCATAAGAACAAAATATGTACGTTTACAACGAAGTCGACCAACGTATTGTCGATGAACGCGTCGAACAGTACCGTAACCAGACCCGACGCTATCTTGCGGGTGAATTAGCAGAAGAAGCCTTTCTGCCGCTTCGTCTCCAGAACGGCCTCTATGTCCAGCGTTTCGCTCCTATGCTACGGGTGGCCGTACCCTACGGTCTGATGAACACCACCCAGTTCCGTAAACTGGCGTATATAGCCCGTTTTTACGATAAGGGTTACGCCCACTTCACCACCCGTCAGAATGTTCAGTACAACTGGCCGGAGCTGGAGCAGGTACCTGATATTCTCGCCGAGCTGGCCAGTGTGCAGATGCATGCCATCCAGACCAGCGGCAACTGTATTCGCAACACGACAACGGACCCTTATGCCGGGGTTATCAAAGATGAAGAAACAGATCCTCGCCCCTGGTGTGAAATCATCCGACAGTGGTCAACCCTGCACCCGGAATTCGCCTTCCTGCCCCGGAAGTTCAAGATTGCCGTAACCAGCAACCCTGAAATCGACCGTGCCGCCGTACAGCTACACGACATAGGCATCCATGTGCGTGTAAATAATCAGGGTGAAACCGGCTTCCGGATGATTGTCGGCGGAGGTTTGGGGCGTACACCCGTTATCGGTACGACCATTTGTGAATTCCTGCCCTGGCAGCATCTACTCACTTATCTCGATGCTATTTTGCGGGTGTATAACCGCTATGGTCGTCGAGATAACAAATACAAGGCTCGTATAAAGATTCTGGTTAAGGCTTTGGGTATTGACGCCTTCCGGGACAGAGTGGAAGAAGAGTGGGCACATATCAAAGATGGCCCTGCCACCCTCACCGAGACAGAGATTGAACGTATAGCCGGGCATTTCATCGATCCGACTTATGAAGTTCTTCAAAACGACCCGGTTCAACTCACGGAAGCCCTGAGTCACAATAGCAGCTTTAAAAACTGGTATGTACGCAATGTCGTCAAACACAAAGTCCCCGGTTATGCCGCTGTTACCATTACCCTGAAAAATACAGGTGCTGCCCCCGGCGATATCAGTGCAACCCAGATGGATCATCTGGCCATGCTGGCAGATGAATTCAGCTTTGGCGAGCTGCGCTCAACCCATGAACAAAATCTGGTGCTGGCCGATGTTCGTCAGGATCAATTGCTTAACCTTTGGAAGCGGTTATCCGAACACCGCCTTGCAGCACCCAATGCAGGTTTGCTATCTGATATGATCGTCTGCCCCGGTGGTGACTTCTGTTCTCTGGCGAATGCCAAATCACTTCCACTGGCTGAAGCCATTCAGCGTAAGTTTGATGACCTGGATTACCTTCACGATCTGGGTGATCTCAGCCTGAACATTTCCGGCTGCATGAATGCCTGTGCCCACCACCATATTGGCAATATCGGTATCCTGGGTGTCGATAAGAAAGGCGAAGAGTTTTACCAGATTATGCTGGGCGGCTCCGCCGGACATGATGCATCGTTGGGTAAAATCATCGGTCCGTCTTTTAAGCAGGAAAATGTGCCGGATGTGATTGAGATCATTCTCACGACTTACCTGCAACAGCGTCAGGACGGTGAAAGCTTCCTGAATACATACCGCCGCATAGGCCTGAGTACATTCAAGGAGGTGGTTTATGCACGCCCTGCAGCCTGAGATTTTCACAAACACCCCAGAGTCTGAAAGTGACCCGAGCACTCTCACTCTCGAAACCGATACGGAACTGAGCGACATTGCAAACACTGCAGGTAATTACGAAGTAATTGCCATTCACTTCAATGCTTTTGCTGACGGCCGGGGCTTTTCACTGGCACGTCTGTTGAGAGAGCGCTTGAATTATCAGGGAAAAATTCGTGCAGTAGGTGATTTTTTGCCGGATCAAATGCACTATCTGGCTCGCTGCGGCTTCAACAGCTTTGCTCTGCCCGATGGCACAAAACAGGAAACAGCAAAGCAGTGCCTGAAGGCCTTTACCGAGGCTTATCAGATTTCCTGGGATCGTAAAGAGCCTCTTTTCAAACGCCTTTAGCCCATGTCAAAGCAAGCCCTGTAGAAACAAACCTGATTCTACAGGGTTTTTCACAGTCCACCCTTCCACCCTACGTATAAACCGATATACTGACTTCAGTCACTCAGTGGTTTAGCCCATGGACTCTGGATCCTTATTCTTTTCGTTCTTTCTGATCTTCACTGGAGCAGCAGCTCTGGCAACACTGGCTCTTGCTACACGACAGCCTCTCATTGTCGCCTACATAGTACTGGGGGGAATCTTCGGCCCTTCCGGTTTAGGGCTGGTGACAGATACCAGTCTGCTGGCTGATATCTCCCATGCGGGTATTCTCTTCCTGCTCTTTTTATTGGGGCTGGATATGCAACCCAGTCACCTTATGCATATGCTGCGCAAAACCGCTACGGTTGGTTTACTCAGCTCCATCGTGTTTGCCGTAATAGGATTCGCTTGCGCCAAAGCCTTTGGTTTTACCGACACAGAAAGCCTGGTGATTGGCGGTACTATGATGTTCTCCAGCACTATTATTGGCATCAAGCTGTTACCCACCACCGTTCTGCACCACAAACACACCGGCGAGCTATTGGTCAGTTTACTGCTGTTGCAGGATTTGCTGGCAATTATGATGCTCGTTGTACTCTATAACAGCGCCAACCTGAATGATGATGGCATCCTCCCCCTTATCAGCACATTAACAAAACTCCCCGCACTCGCATTGTGCGCATGGTTAATGGTGCGCTACATACTTCTCCCCCTTATGGCACGTTATGACCGATTCCACGAGTACATGTTTCTCCTCGCTATCGGCTGGTGCCTGGGACTGGCAGAGCTGGCACACAGCCTCGGGTTATCGGCTGAAATTGGAGCCTTCATTGCAGGGATATCCATTGCTACCAGCCCTATTGCCCAGTACATAGCTATGAACCTCAAACCCTTACGGGACTTTTTCCTGATTCTGTTCTTCTTCTCCGTTGGGGCTAGTTTTAACCTCGCACTGTTGCCAGAAGTTATTCTTCCCGGATTGGTGCTCACCGTTGTATGCCTGGCTCTCAAACCACCTGTATTCTGGTTTTTCCTGAGAAAAGTGAGTGAAAAGCGAAAAACAGCGTGGGAAGTCGGTGTTCGACTGGGACAGAACAGTGAGTTTGGATTGCTTATTGCCAGCGTGGCAGTCGCACAGGGGCTGATTGATACTGTGGCCTCCCATACCATTCAGGCAGTGGCAATACTCACGTTATTATTCTCATCTTACTTGGTGGTTTTCAATTATGAATCGCCCATCGCTGTATCAGACAAACTACGAAGGGATTAATAGCTTCAGCTAAACCCCAACCAATTTGAAACAAGCTTCCCCTTACCTGGCAGAGGAACACGTTTCTTGTAAACAGCACCGCCAAAATCCGCATCAACCAGTCCCTGCTCTATTTCAAATACCCAGTACCGGTAGTTAACCTTAAGTACCCAAAGCAATGGTCCGGGCACTTACCGGCACTGTTTTTTCGGGGCCACCATAGAATGGGCTGTGAATTAGTTGTTAATCTGCCAGTTGAAACCGATCATTACGTTGCTTCAGGGTTCCATCGTTAATCAGCTGCTCAATAATGGCCTCTCCCCGTTCACGAGCAGACGTCGTCACCCGTTTAAATCCAATAAGTGACAAAGCCGCAGCAATGCAATCGCCTGAAGTGATTGAGTGGGCATCCTTAACCGTCAAGGTAACGACCTCCCGCAGCTCATCATCGCTTACATATTCCAGTTTTTTCAGCTTGTTATCTAAAAAGCTCCAATCTCGTAAAACAGGTTTACTAATAACTGTTGATGACACAAACTCATCAGAAATGATGATGTGTCCCCTTTTCCCTAACAAGCTAAGGTGGTGATCAATTTTACGCCTGATCCTGACTCCGACTTTTGAAAATCCTGCAGCATGCGTTAGGCGAGTCGCCAGTATATGAGAATGAACAGGCCCTTCTGCCGCTACAATTTTCTCGATGGCAGATTCTATTTTATCAGACTCAATCTTTTCAAAACTATCCCACCCCGCCAAGCTCAACTCAGTAGCATCTAATTGCTGATACGGTGGTAACCCTGTGTGCATTTTTCCAGGAGCTTCAGCCCTTACGATCTCAACTTTAGTCTGAGCTGGTTGCACTGTGGTCTTTACGACCTCAGGCTCTAGCTCAAGTGTTTTGTAATAGGCTACAGATTGCTCAATCGACTCCTGTAAGCGCGTAATTTCGCCAGAAGCATTTCGGAACCAGTCAGTGCTCCAGATTCGATGAAAACGCCAGCCTAAGCCTTCCAGTACAGATTGACGAATACGATCACGGTCCCTTGCAGAAGCAGAGCTGTGGTATGTTGCTCCATCACACTCGACGGCCAGAATATAGCGCCCTGGTTTTTCAGGGTCACGTACTGCGAGATCAATATAGAAGCCATTACAGCCAACCTGGGGCTCTACCTGGTAACCCAGATTTTCTATAGCTCGATGCACGTCCTCTTCAAATGGAGAGTCAGCCCCTTTACCTGTTTCTCTGGATTGTTCCAGCTCTCCTGTCTCTGCATATTTAAGGAAAGCTTTGAATGACTGAATACCGAGGGGGGAATCTGCATTAGTTTTCAGGTCATCTGCTGTAAAGTTACAGAAAACCTCCATAGCCATCCGGGCACGGGTGATCAAAACATTCAGGCGTCGTTCGCCGCCTACTTTATTCAAAGGTCCAAAGTTTTGACTGACATTGCCGGCTGTTGTCCGCCCATACCCGACACTGATATAGATGACATCTCGTTCATCTCCCTGAACATTTTCAAGGTTCTTGATAAAGAACTCGTCTCCTTCCTGACGCTCGAAAAACTCTTCAACATCGGAGTATTCTCTTCTCAGGCGTTCGACCTCCAATATGATGGCGTCCCGCTGGGCTGTACTGAATGCGACAACCCCGAGGGATAAATGACCTTTGTGTCGTGCGTGCTCCATGACAGCTTCTGCAATGGCCAGAGCTTCCATCTTATTTGTTCGACTGCCTCCTCTGTCATAGGTCGTATCCAGCAGATTCATTTTTAAACCTGTTGCGCTGGGGTGAATACCCGGGCTTGGGAAGACCATCAGTTTATTGTTATAAAATTCAGCATTGGATACCGCTATAAGGGAGTGATGGCGGCTACGGTAGTGCCAGCGCAACATAGACTCCGGTGCACCTTTCGATGACATGAGCCCAAGAATGCTTTCTACATCAGCGGTTGCACTTTGGTCAGCTTCATTTTCGTCAAGCTCTACAGCTCTGCCAAAAAAGTTGGTTGGTGGCATCTGTTTGCTATCACCTACAACAATCACTTGCTTCGCTCTGGCTATTGCCCCCAGTGCGTCTGGTGCTGTTATCTGACTGGCTTCATCAAAAACGACCATATCAAACTCAATACGCCCCTGTGGTAAGTACGTGGCCACTGACATGGGGCTCATCATAAAGACAGGCTTGATCTGTTGAATTACGCTGCCAGCTTCAGACATTAAACGGCGAATAGCGAGGTGTCGCCGTTTTTTATTCATTTCTCTGCGAACAATGTCCATCTCTCCAGGCGCATTTTTGTTGGGCAAAGAGTCATAAATTTTTCTGGTTAGGCTTTCTTTCGCATAATCAAACAATGAAGAATCTATATCCGAAAACTCTTTCAGTAAGCGCTCGTGGGTCAAACGATCAAACTGACGAATCTCGGCATGACTGTTGTAGGCTTCATTAACCAAGCCACTGTAGTAGCTGTTATTTAGAGTGTGGAGAAGGTCTTGGGGAGTGTGACTCCAATCTGCACTCCAGTGTGCCAAATCACCTAAATCCAGTACTTCCAGTTCCTCACACAGCTGATTGAATCGTGCGATGTCGTACAGCTTTTCTGCTTGCTGCCAACCTGTGAGGAATGTATCCATTTCAAGGAAGTTAATGGTTAAGCATTCATTTAAAGGGTGACCAGCTTTGACATCTATTTTTTCCATAAGTTGATGGATGTGTGATGTTAACTCACCAACATTTCGAGTCAGTTGATCCAGCTGTGGCTGCCAGTCAGCAAGTGACCTTCCCCCTTGCCCTTGTAAGAACTGAGTAATGCCTTCTGGGATATCACCTTTGCCAATCTCTTCATACAAATGGATCAGCCAGGAGGATATTGTTTCCAGCACTTCCCAGTCAGAGTCTTCCTGCTGCCACTGGGCCTGAAACAGCGTTTCACCCAGTCTCTTCAGAGACTCATAGGTTCTTCGCTCGTTCTGGTATATCAACAAGTCATCAATATGGTTGAGCCAATCCGTTGCAGCTCCTTCCAGATCACCTTTGCATAATCCCTGATAAGCGGCTTTAGCTCGTCTGTATTCACCAGAAAATATACGCCACCACTTGTCTGCTCTTCCGGCTAACCCTTGGCGAATGTGCAATACATCAGCCCCCCATGCTTGAGGGATAAATCTCTCCTGGTGCTTCCTCTTAACACCTTGCATAAGGGTGCCAGCCTTGACCAACTTGCGGATAGCATCACGACGTTGCTGCCAGTCGTCTGTATTGAGCTGTATCCCCTCCAGTTTTGGGGCATCAACTGCACGTGTCGCCGCACGGTGCAAAACCTCAACCTGTGCAAGTGTTGTTGCCACGGGGAGTGCCATATCGGCTGCAAGTTTACGGCTGTATTCTGTAATGGTATTTAATGCGGTTATACAGGCACTCGCCAATGTCGCGATTTGATGCTGTTCCACAGGGGAAAGAGATGTACGTTTAGAGTCGGAAAAGGGGTTATCCACAGCCAGCCCTTTTTCTTCGATGTGAGCAACCATTGAGGCAACTATGCGATTAGCTGTTGCCAGAGTTTCTCTATCCCAAGAATTCATAATCTGGAATGGTAACTCTGGTAGAACGGCGCTTTGTTGGTGAGCTCTCACACGAAGCTGTTTCCCCAGAGCCTGTATATAGTTTTCCTCTGAATTCAGGATTGGCTTCTTTGTAGCTTCTACATAGTTGTTTAATTGAGTGCGCACGTTTCGAAGGCGATCGTACTCATCCTCTCGGCAAGGTGTTTGAGGTTTGCCTTGATCCAATGTGGTTTGCAAGGAATCAAGGACAGCTTTTTTCGTGCTCTTATGGCTGTGTAATTCCAAAACAGCATCACCCAGACAGGACTCATCCAGCCGTTGCTTTACGACAGACAGTGCTGCCATTTTCTGAGCAACAAAGAGGATTTTTTTCCCACGGGCAAGACCTTCGGAAATAATATTGGTAATCGTCTGGGATTTACCAGTTCCTGGAGGCCCCTGGATCACCAGATTGGCTCCCTCTATAGCCGATAAAATGGCAGCTGTTTGGCTGGAGTCAGCATCTTTAACCAGCTGAAGAGATTCTGGCTCTTTCACATACTGATGATTTTCAACGTTGCTGACTCTCTCCGCATCGCTGGAAAACCCACCACTAAAAAGGCTCTTAACAATCTGGTGATTAGCGGGTGACTTGTCCTCTGGCCAATGCTCAGGGGCAAGGTCTGTATACATTTGGAACTTACCAAATGAGAATAACCCCAGAGCCATATCATTCTCTTTGACTTCCCAGCGAGACTGCTTTGAAACAGCCTCACGAACGTTTTCCAAGTAGGCAGGGATGTCTGCATCATCGTCTATGTCTGGCAGCTCTACACGGAATTCCCCTTTAAGTTTTGCTGCAAGAGCCAAGTTCGACCCCGCATCTGCTTCTGTCCAGGCAATAGAGAACGTATCTTTTGCAGACCCGCGACGCAGCTCGACAGGAACCAGAATAAGTGGAGCTAGTCGTGGTGTTGATGAATTTGGATCCTCGTACCATTTGAGAAAGCCCAGTGCCAGATAGAGAACTTCAATACCTTGCTCTTGAAGCAGGGTGTGGGCTTCATTTTCCAAACGTAGCAAAGTGGTATCGAGCTTTTCTGAAGACAGGCTGGTTTGCAGGCAGGTATCGTTATGCCGGCCCTCTCCCCCTTGCTCCTCTAAGTATTCAGCAAGGGGGGGAAGCTTATCCTGTACGGTATCAGTGTCGTCTATAGGGAGAGAGGCTTTCGCTTGCTCCTCCTCATACACTTCTGGAACAGGAAGAAAGCGCATGAGTTTCTTCTGACTGATTAATATATCAAATACAGCATCACTCAACTCATCAATAATCGAGAGCGATTTGGTGCCAGGCCGAAAGTTTAGAAGGGGGTTAGCTCTTAGCCCCATATCCAGCAGCTCTCTGCGCGCCAAATCAAGTCGATTTTCGATTGTATTCATCATGGAGTGAGTCATTATCTCTGTCTGGAAATTTTCTGTCTTGCGCATAGCACTTCAACAGTTTTCACACTAGGTTTTGTCAATAATATTACGGTAGAACCCGCTAATCCTCTATACCCAGACAACCTGCCAAAATAGGTAACTAATCACATTAAACAACGCACATCACTTGCAGCTTCAGGCGATAACTACTGCCTCGCATCAGCCCCCCCTTCCCTTCGAAAAAAGCCCTCACCCTACCTCTTACCCAATATGCTGAAATTAAAAGCAAATTGTCGTTCACTCCGATCGCATTTTTAGCGATGATACCCAGGTTCTCAAACGAGCCTGCACGGATGACAGCGCCAGCATCAACCACCAGCCAACATCGCAAGATCATAGCCAGCTACTCCAGCCTTGGATTCGATATTGTCACAGCAGAACCAGCCAAGAGGATGCGGGAAGACGGGCAGCACGCTGGCCCACAAGAAATATGAAGTGGATCACTGCTTCCCCTATGCCAACTGGTCTAACAATGACTTGTGGAACTTGATGCCTGCAACCAAAACCGCCAACAGCAAGAAAAGCAATAAGCTGCCTGCCGGGGGAGTTATTGCTGGCATCCAAGGGCCGAATTTTGGAATGGTGGGAACAGGGCTACCAGTCCCCAGGCTATGAACGCTGGGGGATGTGTTTGAAACATGAGCAGCAGATGCCTGAGTGGGGTTAGCCTCGTCAGAGTTTACATCGCACTGTTGCCAGATCGCTCCACTGCGTTGTATACCGCGGGCTCAAATAGTTCTGTTTCATATGCCAGCGGGCTGGCTTGTTACCACTGGCAGCCACTTTGAGCGTATTGTTTCCGAAACGGTTGTTAATACTGTCCAGTACATCTGTCAGTTCCGGCTTTGAAGATTCCTGTGATGGGGGGCGAACAGTAAACAGGTCACCCTGCTCAGTGGTCTGAGAGCCAATATCCAGCAATACAAATCCTGCCTTTCGGTACTGATAACCCTCCCGGAATATCCGCTTCAACCCTTTATGGGTCTCCCGCAACCAAATCGAGGTACTGGCACTGGCCTGTGGAATCTGCAACACAAGACTGCCGTGGTATTGCCCATCATCTTTGCGAAAGGGATCCGTCCGTAAAAACAGTTGCGCTTTGGCAGCCGCCTTCCCCTGCCGACGCATTTTTTCGCAGGCTCGGGAAACATAGGTTGCCAGCGCCTCCCAGACTTCCTTTTCCGACGACACGGGCAACCCAAAGGAGCGACTGCACATAATGGTGTGTTTATTACCATCCTGCTCTTCATCCCAGGGCAGGCAATTCTCTCCCCGCAATTCACGCACAAGCCGCTCTTCGGTCACGGAGTATTGCCTTTTGGCTTGAGAAGGCTCCAGGTTGGCAAAATCACGTACTGTAAGAATCCCCTGTTCTTTTAACCGCGGGGCCAACCTGCGCCCAATCCCCCAGAGCTCATCCACCGGTGTAATCGCCATCAGCCGTTTTTGTCGCTCCGGGTCTGTCAGATCCACTACACCACCGGTGGCCGGGTAATGCTTTGCCGCATAGTTCGCAAGCTTGGCCAGAACCTTGGTCGTAGAAATACCGACACCAATGGGCAGACCTGTCCATCGGCCTACCTTCTGTTGAATGGCGCGCCCCTGTGCCTCCCAGTTTTCTACAGGGAAACCAGTAAAACGCAAAAACGCCTCATCAATGCTGTACACCTCAACCTCAGGCGTAAAACCTTCCAGCACCGACATGAACCGTTCCGACATATCACCATAGAGGGGATAATTGCTGCTGCGAATGGCAATCTGCCCCTGCTCCATCAGCCGCCGAACCTGAAAGAATGGCGTCCCCATCGCCACACCTATGGCTTTCAGTTCTGGCGTACGTGCAATCACGCATCCGTCATTATTAGAGAGTACCCCTACGGGCATACGAAGCAGGGCTGGCTCAAAAACGCGATGACAACTGCAATAAAAGCTGTTGGCATCACAGTGAGCAATCACCGTAGCAGGCTGTTTCATCGCAGCGAGTGAATCACGTGCACCACTACCCCCCAGACATCCAGGGTCTGGCCGTCACTCAGAATAATGGGGGTGTAGGCCGCGTTAGCGCTATGGAGCTCAGTGGCGTGAGACGTTTTCTTCAGAGTTTTGATACACAGCTCGCCATCCAACAGACACATCACAACATCCCCCGTTGATGGCGTCAGAGAGCGGTCCACAATCAGAATATCACCATCAAAAATACCCACTCCTTCCATAGAAGCTCCCTGAGCTCTGGCAAAGAAGGTGGCGGCTGGATGCTCCACCAGCAAATCATCCAGAGACAGACGCTGTTCCATATAGTCCGCGGCCGGGCTGGGAAAGCCGCAGGCCGCCGGCGCTTCATAAAACGGGTATAACTGCTGTGCCATAACCTTATCCGTCAACTGTTTTTATATACAGTAATACGCAGAGAACAGAGACTCAAGTTGTTACCTGGAGAGAGCAATCTCTGTCTTCGGAACAGATAAACAGGAAAGGTACGCAATTGTCTGAAACCAAAAGGAAAACACAAGTTCCCTAGTTGTGGGTGACGGTGGCCAGTCTCGGATGCATGATGCCAGAGCAGCTATCAGCGCTATTGCAGAATTAAATAAGATGAGTGGCGCCTACAAAACATCAGCCAGTGACCTGCCAGAAGTCACCTTCATTCAGCACTTTGGGACGAGTGATGACGCCCCTAAGAAAGCTGTACTTGTCAGGGGCACAGACACTTGACCGAGGGGGGAAGGTATAAGGGGGCTGGACACGGGACTCATGTCTTTCTGAGTGCTTCCCCCCCTGTATGTGCAAAATTTAAGTGCCCTAAATAACCAGCAAGACGATTGACTTGTCATTATCGCCATGCTGAGGTTAACTTACCCGCTCAGTTGATCACGGAAGCAAGGAGGTACACATGACATCACCATTAGTTGGCGTCGGTCTGTACAGCATCCAGGAAGCATGGTGTTCCATTACAGGCAAT
>NZ_SMME01000845.1 GCF_009711465.1 Parendozoicomonas verongulae
GACTGCCAAGAAGACAGCAGCCAAGAAGACTACCGCGAAACGTAAGACGACAGCTCGCAAGTCGACTGCTAAGAAGGCAGCAGCCAAGAAAACTACTGCCAAGCGTAAGCCAGCAGTACGCAAGAGTGCAGCTCGTAAATCCGCTGTGAAGCGCAAGCCAGCAGCGCGCAAAGCCGTTCGAAAGAGCGCAAAGCGTAAGTAATTCCTGTTGTATTGTTAACAGGACATAACGGGGCTATAAAGCCCCGTTATTTATTTTCTGCAATGCCCCTTCAGTTATAGGAATACACGCCCGATCAGCCTAAAATCCGTCCATGATCAGGTTAAATAAAGTCAGTTTATTACGAGGTGGCAAGGTACTGCTGTCAGACAGTGATCTTGTTATCCACCCAGGGCAGAAGGTTGGTCTTACCGGTGTAAATGGTTCCGGTAAGTCGTCTTTATTTGCGTTAATTCAGGGGCGAGTACATGCCGATACCGGAGACATCTCAATCCCCTCTGGTTGGCGCGTGTCCCACATGGCACAGGAAGTGAGAGCACTTGAGCAGGCAGCTGTCGAGTACGTTCTGGATGGCGACCATGAGCTGCGACGTATAGAGAACGAGCTGGAGGCCGCAGAGCAATGCGGCAATGATAATGCACTGGCACGCTTGCATGCCGATTTCGATGCCCACCACGGTTACACCGCCCGATCCCGTGCCGAGCAGTTAATGCACGGCCTTGGTTTTCACCAGAACCAGATTGAAAACAGCGTTCGTGATTTCTCCGGTGGCTGGAGAATGCGGCTGAACCTTGCCCGTACTCTGATGTGTCCTTCCGACCTACTCCTTCTCGACGAGCCAACAAACCACCTGGATATGGACGCAATCCTCTGGCTGGAAGAGTGGCTGAAGCGTTATCCGGGCACACTGGTGTTGATTTCCCACGACAGAGACTTCCTCGACAATGTGGTTGAGCATGTTGCCCATATCGAAAAGAAAACCGTCACGCTTTATCGAGGCAACTATACAGCTTTTGAACGCATCCGCTCCGAGCGCCTGGCACAGCAACAGGTTATTCACGAGCGTCAATTGAGGGAGCAGGAGCGCCTCACGCGCTTTATTGAACGCTTCCGTGCCAAAGCGACTAAAGCGAAACAAGCCCAAAGCCGTATCAAGGCACTGGCACGTATGGATATGGTGTCTCCGGTTCATGCGGATTCTCCATTTAAGTTTCGTTTTCCTCTATCGGACAAACTGTCCACACCTCTCATCTCCCTGCGCAAAGCCTCTCTGGGCTACGACACGGCTCTATTGAAGAACGTCACTCTCAACCTTCAACCGGGCGACAGCATCGGCCTGCTGGGGCCAAATGGGGCGGGTAAGTCGACACTGGTGAAGACCCTTGCCGCAGAGCTGGAAAAGCTGGCAGGTGAAGAGCAGCGTGGTGAACACTTGCGTATCGGCTACTTTGCTCAACATCAGCTGGAATCGCTGGATCAGCATGCGACTCCGGCTGTTCATATTCAGCGCCTCTCTCCCGAGGCCCGTGAACAGTCCATCAAGGATTTCCTCGGCTCTTTCGGCTTTCATGGGGAAAAGGTGGATGAAAACGTAGGCTCCTTCTCAGGGGGCGAGCAGGCGCGTCTGGCGCTGGCGATTATCGCCTGGAAGAAGCCTAACCTGCTGCTGCTGGACGAACCTACCAACCATTTAGATCTGGAGATGCGTCATGCCCTCACTATGGCACTGCAGGAGTTTGACGGTGCAATGGTGCTGGTATCCCACGATCGTCACCTGTTACGTTACACAGTGAATGATCTCTATTTAGTTCACGATGGCGCTGTAGAGCTGTATGAGGGCGATCTGGACGAATATGCCACATGGTTGGCCAGGCAGAAGAAAGAAGAAGTTGCGAACGCTGTAGAGGCCGATTCTGAGACTCCTCAGAAAGAACGTGTGACAGCTCAGGATCGGAAAGCTCGTAAACGCCTGGAAGCAGAGCTGCGGGAAAAGTTGCGCCCTTACCGCAAAATCGTGGACAAGCTTGAGCAGAAAATGGAGAAACAACAAGAATCCCTTCAGCTTGTTGAGGAAAAACTGATGGAGCCTGCACTCTACGAAGACTCTGCCAAGGCCGATCTGAAAAAACTTCTGGCAGAACAAACTGCACTGCGAAAATCTTCAGCGGAGACTGAAGAAAAATGGCTGCAGGCCTCTGAAGAACTGGAGGAAGTGGAAGAAGAAATCAAAGCACTGAGTACGTTCTGAGGGAGTGCAGAGGCTCTGAAAAATTGCCGGTTTGCCGTCCATGTGCCATATAAGTACGTGGCTTTAATCCAAGTCAAATGTGCTATCTCACAAAGGTAGACACGAAAAGTGGTTTATCCAGCCATAATAAGATCATGGGTTCCGTAAGCTGCGGAACTCCTTTGATGCTTCCGATGACAATTTAAAGCAATTTTATAGAGGCACTTTAAAGGGGCTTATTTTTTGTCTTCCACCATCAAGTCTACAGATATTCTGGCAATCGGGCTGATGACGTTTGCGCTGTTTCTCGGCGCCGGCAATATGATCTTCCCCCCCTATCTTGGGCAGGTAGCGGGGGCAGATCTTGTTGTCGCAACACTTGGATTTCTTATTACGGGTGTGGGCATGCCACTTCTTGGGGTTGTCGCTGCCGCCCGCCTTGGTGGTGGCTTGAGCAATTTTACCCGAGATCTGCCCAGCTGGGTGGCGGTTGTGATTGGGCTTGTGCTGTATTTAGCAATCGGCCCCCTGTTCGCTGCACCTCGTGCGGCCATTGTTGCGTGGGAGATGAGCTTTGCGGATCACTTTGAATCACAGCCTCACGGGCAAATGGTATACAGTGCGGTATTCTTTTCCTTCACCCTCTGGCTTTCGCTGTTTCCGGGGCGCTTGATCGACAGTATCGGGAAGGTGATTACACCGTTGCTGTTGCTGGTTCTGTTGGCCATAGCCGTAGGCGTTATCTTTTTTCCTCTCGGGCCTGCTGGCAATGTTGTTCCAACCTTTGCTGATAGCGCATTCGCCTGGGGCTTTCAGCAAGGTTACCAGACTATGGATACACTGGCCTCCCTTGCTTTTGGCATTGTAATTATCACTGCTTTAAGAGAGCGGGGTGTTACTGATAAGGATGAACTCACGCGCCACACCATCACAGCCGGAGTTATGGCAGCTGTAGGGTTGTGTGCCGTTTATATAACGTTGTCCTACCTTGGAGCGACCAGTCACACTATTGTGCCCGATGCTGAGAACGGTGCAGACATCCTGACCAGTTACATCTTCCAGCTCTATGGTGAGTGGGGAACGGTACTGCTGGGAATCTCGATTACGCTGGCTTGCCTGACCACAACAGTGGGTTTGATGACGGCCTGTGGAGAGTATTTTAGTGAGGCAGTTCCGATACTGGGTTACCGCGGATTTGTGATTTTATGTACGCTGGTGAGTGCTCTGATTGCCAATGTGGGGCTGAATGAACTGCTGGATCTGACGATACCTGCTTTGCTGATCGTTTATCCGGTGGCTATCTGTTTGATTTTCCTGGCACTGGTGCGCGGTTATCTGAAAAATCCCCCTCGCACTTATTTGATGACGCTGTTCCCGGTATTTGTTGTGGGGTTAATTGATGGTCTGGCAGTGAGTGGCGTTGAATGGGCTAAGGGCATTGCTGATACATCGTTAGCTGTACTTCCCCTTCATGATGAAAGTTTAGGCTGGCTTGTGCCGGGAATGGTGGGGCTGATGTTATCGATGACAGGCAAAAGGGCAGAAGAAGACTAAAGCGACAAAGGTCATCTGTTTAGATGGCCTTTGTCGCGAATAGAGAAGGCAGGCTTAAGCAGTTTCTTCGCTTACAGTCTCCAGACGACCTAGCAGGGAACCTACAGTGTCTGACCAGGATTGCAGCTCTTTACGCAGTTCTGCGTTCTCTGCCTCCAGCTTGGTTTTGGCTTCACGCAGCTCGTCGATCTCCAGGCGGTAGATGCCCATGGTTTCGATAGCGCTTTGGATTTTTGATTCTAGCTGAGTCAGAGATTCTATAGACATATTTAACATCCCACGGAAAAAAATAAGACCCGCTCATATTAGGAGTTTTCGGGGGCAGTAGTAAATATCAGAACATGTACCTTCTGATATTTCTCTAAGACAAAGTTTTATTCGCGGAGATGATTATTGTCTCGAAGTTAGTAAAAACCATAGTTGATGTGGGTATTGTCAGCAGTTTCTTACCGTTACGTCCTATACTGCACATTTCCCAACATTCAGCCAACAGGTTTACGGGGCCCATGATGGAAGCCATACCAGTCATCTCAGCCCGAATCGTATCTCACGATAATGTTGCCGATGAAGCCCTGAAGGCGTTTTGCCTCTCCTTGCTAGTGGGGGATACAGTTGATGAGTATATAACTTCCAGAGAACTTCGCTTCGCTTCGCCGCAGGTCGAAAACACCTTTATAAGCCACCTGCTGGCACTTTCAGATTACGCCCTGAGCCAGGGCGGCATATAGCGAAATCTAAAATGCTATGACCAAGTGATAAATGAGAGGGATGGCAAGGCCTGCAAAGGCCCCTGTTATCGCTAATCCGAGACTGGAGAATGAGCCAGTCATCTTGTCAGACTCAAACGCGCGGACTGTACCGATCACATGCGCGGTCAGTCCCATGGTAAAGCCTCGCACAACAGGGCTGTGTATTTTCAGTCGATTCATAATTGGCAGAGCGAATGTTGCTCCAACTATTCCAGACAGTACAACGGCACCCGCTGTAATGGCTGGGAGCCCTCCCAGGTTTTCAGTTGTTGCGAGTGCAATGGGCATTGTGATGGATTTTGTCAACAGTGAACGCAGAGTCAAATCTGTTGCTCCAAAAAGCCAGGCAATGGCGACAGCACTGACTGGGGCAAAAAAGCCGCCAGCAATAACGGTTACCAGTAACGGGCGGGCGTAGCTTCGAATAAGATGTAGTTGTTGGTATAGCGGAATGGCAAGGGAAACCGTTGCCGTTCCCAGTAAAAGGCCAAGTATTTGAACACTCTCTTTGTACTGGCTGTAATCTACATCGAGCCATTTCAGGGTAACAGTGATTATAATGGCAGCAATGACAAGGGGAGGTAGTATTGCGAAACGTCCACAACGCTTGTAAATGGCTTGCCCGAGAAGAAAGCTACCGATAGTCAGAGTCAGCATGAACAGTGGTGTTGTGATCATGCCCTTGAAGACGGTAAGTGTATCATTCATGTGTATCATCCAGAGATTTGTGTTCTTCCTTGATTAGACGGGCCATAAGCAGAGCCGTGAAGACAATAGCGATGATTGTGCCGAAAACTGTGGCAGCAAGAATAGGGACAAGCTGGTCGCCAATGTCCAGAAGATAAAAACAAAAACCGGTCACGGCAGGAATCAGCATAATACTCATCACACCAATGAGGTTGTTACTGGATTCAGCCAGACTGTCGGGAACTGCCTTATAAATACAAAGAGCTACAAACAGAATTAGCATTCCCAGCACCGGCCCCGGTAAGGCAATATGCCCAAAACGATGAAGAGCTTCTCCAAGGCACTGGAATAGCAGCAGGACGAACAGACCGCGCATAATGAAATCGTGAACTTAAAATTGAAGGGAGCCTATTGTAAAAGCCTCCGGAACGTTAGGGTAGCGCTATCAGTGGTAGAGATGGTGCTTTCGCAGTAATTCAAAAAAGCCAAAACAGGCGTAAGCGATAAAGCAAATAAGTGTCCAGCCGGGGATCGATAATCCGAGGAAAACCCACTGCACTTGCGCACAGTCACCCGTACCGCTGAGCATGATGGTTAGCAGGTCCACCAAGGGAAGGATATCGACCAGATAGCTCACTCCAGGCATGCACGCTGGTGCCTGCTCTGGGGGCAAACCCTGCAGATAAAGCTGACGAATCGCCAAAGCTGCACCGATAATGGCCAAAAGCAGAACCGTGCAACCATAACGTCTGCGACCAAGGCTATCGGGATTATGTACAGCAGCAATAAGAGAGGTCAAAGCGATAGCAGCCACAACCACACGTTGCGACATGCACAGAGGGCAGGGTTCCATTCCCATGACATGCTCGAAAATCATGGCCGCGGTAATTAGCCCGGCTGAAACAAGGAGAGCAAGGCCGTGGAGTGGACGAGATTCAGGAATTCCCATGTTTCGTTTGAAACTCTTAGAATTTTTCTGGAAATGTCTCCAAGCCCATCCTTCATTCTGAGACAGTGTTTCGGGAGAGAACCACCCCTCCCGAGTATTTATTTTAATTTATCAGACGGTGATGTCATCTGAAGCAAAATACTCCTGAAGAAATGTCTCGAAGTCCAAAGTATCCGCATCTTCCTTGCAGGCTTGCTCCTTAACAGATTGCTCAGCCAGTTCACGGAAGTAAGCCTCACGCTCAGGGTGCAGGGCACGGCTACGGAAGTATTCAGCATGATTGGCTGATTGTTTCATGGAGAACTCACGGAACGACATACCTTTTTGCAGTTCGGCCAGAATGATAGCCGACGGAGTCAGGGACGGATTGTGCACCTTGTCACGCTCCAGCATCAGGCTCTCTGAATAAGCAGTGGTACTGTTGGCTTTGTCCAATAGGTGAGCAATAGGAGCCATTATCTCAATAACTTCGGCTGCCCACTCGGTCAGCTCGCGGGAACGATCACCATCTTTCAGCTGCAGGCCAGGTTTGCGGCCTTCCTGCACGCTCAGAGTGAAGTTTTCGGTGATGTCGCTGCATTCCTGATCGGACATGTTGGCACTGTCCTGCAAGGCACAGAACAGCAGGAACGTATCCAGGAAGTAGGATTGCTGTTCATCAATTCCCATAGGCAACAATGGGTTGATATCAAGGCTGCGTACTTCAATGTACTCAACGCCACGCTCTTTCAGGGCGACAACCGGTTTTTCGCCGGATTGCGCCACACGTTTGGGGCGAATCGTGCTGTAGTACTCGTTTTCAATCTGTAGCAAATTGCTGTTCAGCTGGCGGTATTCGCCATGAGGGCCCTTACCGATTTTTTCGTAATCGGCGTAAGGTGTGCGAATCGCCTTCCAGAGGCTGCTTACGTAGTTATCCAGTGAGTTGTAGCAGATTGGCAGACTGGATTGAGCATCGCTGGTGTAACCCAGATCACTCATACGCAGGGAGGTGGCCCACGGCAGAAACAGCGTGTTTTCATCCAGTTCACTCAGACCGTGCTCATGACCCTCTTGCAGGAAACTTTTGTCCAGTGCAGGGGATGCACCAAAGAGATACGACAGCAGCCATGCATAACGGCGGAAATTGCGGATCGTGGCGAAGTAGCCAGCCGATTGATAATCCATGGCAGACAGAGAGTTGCCACCATCGGCCTGCTGCATCAGTGGCCAGAAATCTTCGCTCAGGGAGAAGTTGTAGTGAATCCCTGCAATCGTCTGCATGGCTTTGCCATAACGATGTGCCAGGCCAAGACGGTAAACGTGTTTCATTTTCCCGGTGTTGGAGGCGCCGTAGTAAGCTACGGGGATATTTTCATCACCCTCCAGAATGGCTGGCATGCTGCTGGCCCACACAACTTCACCATCAGCCATGTTGTTCAGGGCTTCTGTGTGCAGCTCGCTCAGAAAACCCAGAGCGTCGCTGGCATCACGGTAAACCGGCGTAATGAACTCCAACAGAGCTTCGGAGTAATCCGTTGTGATGTACGGATGAGTCAGGGTTGAACCCAAAGACTCAGGATGTGCCGCCTGGGATAACTTCAGATGAGGCGTAATCCGCAGGCCTTCTTTTTCAATGCCATGTTGAATCTGGGTAAGGCAGGCAAGGTTGTCTCCTTTGGAAAGGATCTGGAGACGCTTTGAAAATCTGGCTGACAAGATGGAACCTTTTGGTGTGGTACTCGGACAGCGGCCATCAGGGCGAACTCTCCGAACAATTCTATGTGTAAGCGCAGGCACCTGGAGCACTATAACCTTGACATTACCCAAGAGCAAAGTTGGTGACGGGCTAAGCGCTCCCTGATAAAAGACGGGCAATCGTTTAAAAGACGATTCCTTTCTATATAAAGGCGAAAAAAAATCCTTCAACCCCCACAAACGAATTCCGGGCATCAAAGCGATGCCCGGAATGTATTTGCAGTTACTTATACGATTACTTACGCAGCTTCTTTGCGTTAGCAAACAAGTCCGCGAAGGTGGCACCCTGGGCAGGTTTATTGCTGCCTTGACCACCGCGAGGCTTCTGGCCCCCACGTGGAGCCTGACGACGGTTGTCGTTACCTCCATTGTTGCGGTTAGGACGACGTTCGCCACGTTGGTTCTGGCCACCTGCAGATTTTGCATCACCAGCCTGAGCGTGGGCATCGTCAGACATACGCATAGTCAGTGCAATTCGACGACGTTCAACGTCCACTTCCAGAACCTTCACACGTACAACATCACCGGCCTTCACAACTTCGCGAGGGTCTTTCACGAACTTGTCGGACAGTGCGGAGATGTGAACCAGACCGTCCTGATGTACGCCGATATCTACAAAGGCACCGAAGTTAGTCACGTTGCTGATCACACCTTCCAGCTCCATGTTGAGCTTCAGGTCTTTGATGTCTTCAACACCTTCCTGGAACTTGGCCGTTTTGAACTCAGGGCGAGGGTCACGGCCGGGCTTGTCCAGTTCTTTGATGATGTCGGTTACGGTCGGCAGGCCAAATTTTTCATCAGTGAACTCAGCGGCTTTTACGCCACGGAGGAACATTGTGTCGCCAATCAAACCACGCACATCACGCTCAAAACGAGCCGCAATGTTTTGCACAACCGGGTAGGCCTCTGGGTGAACTGCAGAACGATCCAGCGGGTTGTCGCCATTCATAATACGAAGGAAGCCCGCACACTGTTCAAAGGTCTTCTCTCCAAGGCGGGAGACTTTTTTCAGAGTGTTACGGTTATCGAACGCACCGTTCTCATCACGGTAGTTCACAATGTTCTGGGCGATGGTAGCGTTAAGGCCGGATACACGGGTCAGCAGAGCACTGGAGGCTGTGTTCACATCGACACCGACGGCGTTTACACAGTCTTCCACCACGCTCTCCAGGCTGCGTGCCAGGTGAGTCTGACTTACGTCGTGCTGGTACTGACCAACCCCGATAGCCTTGGGATCAATCTTCACCAGTTCCGCCAGTGGGTCTTGCAGGCGACGGGCGATAGAGGCCGCACCACGGAAGGATACATCCAGATCAGGGAATTCTTTCGCAGCCAGCTCAGACGCGGAGTACACGGAAGCACCAGCCTCACTCACCACAACCTTGGACAGGTTCAGCTTAGGGAACTGCTTGATAACTTCTGCTGCAAAACGATCAGTTTCACGGGACGCAGTACCGTTGCCGATAGCGATCAACTCCACACCATGCTTGAGAACCAGCTTGGCGATAGTGCCCAGAGATTCCGTCCACTTATTGTGAGGAACATGGGGGAAAACAGTGGTGTGATCCACCAGTTTGCCGGTCGCGTCGGTCACAGCAACCTTTACGCCGGTACGCAGGCCGGGGTCGAGGCCCAGAGTGGCGCGTGGGCCGGCAGGTGCAGCCAGCAGCAGGTCGCTCAGGTTTTTGGAGAAGACCTTGATGGCTTCCTCTTCTGCGGCATCACGAATGCGACCCATCAGTTCGGTTTCCAGATGGGGCAGCAGCTTCACGCGCCATGTCCAGCGAACGGTGTCTTTCAGCCACTTGTCTGCTGCACGACTCTGGTCTTCCAGATTCCAGTGTTCGGCAATCATCAGCTCACAAGGGTGAGTGACTGTACGGTCTTCTGCACCCGTGATAACCACTGAGGCCTGCAGCAGGCCTGAGTTGCGACCACGGAAAATAGCCAGTGCACGGTGAGAAGGCACTGTCTTCAGAGGCTCATCGTGCTCAAAGTAGTCACGGAACTTGGCCGCTTCGCTCTCTTTGCCTGCTATCACGCGGCTGGACATCTGGCCTTCTTCCCACAGGAAGTTACGGAGACGGCCCAGCAGGTCAGCGTCTTCGCTAAAGCGTTCCATCAGAATGTACTTGGCACCATCCAGAGCGGCCTTGGTGTCCGCCACGCCCTTGTCTGCATCGATGAACCTGGCCGCTTCGGTTTCCGGTGTCAGAGTTGGATCATTGAACAGCGCGTCTGCCAGTGGTTCCAGACCAGCCTCAATGGCAATCTGGCCTTTGGTGCGGCGCTTGGGCTTGTATGGGAGATAAAGGTCTTCGAGGCGGGTTTTGGTATCGGCCTCTTTAATAGCTTTCTCCAGCTCGGGAGTCAGCTTGTCTTGTTCTTCAATGCTCTTGAGAATGGCGCCGCGGCGCTCTTCCATTTCCCGGATGTAACGCAGGCGCTCTTCCAGGTTTCGGAGCTGGGTATCATCCAGACCGTTGGTTACCTCTTTACGGTAACGGGCAATAAAGGGAACGGTGGCGCCTTCGTCGAGCAGTTGAACTGCCGCGGCAACCTGTTGTTCCTTAACGTTCAGCTCCGAAGCTATACGCTGAAAGATGCTCTCCATCCGGTAGTCTCTGTGCGTCTTAAAAATGCAAAGGCAGGATTATACTGATGATCTGCGCAGTTCACAGTATTGGAAGTACTTTCTCTCCTGTTCTCCGAATAACAACCCGAAGAACAAGAGACTTGCAATTGAATCAGTGGCGGGTTTCGTCTGCGCCCATCAGCTTACTGATATCCGCTTCCGTAAAGGTGTAGCGTGTATTGCAGAACTGGCAATCCATATCCACCTGGCCCTGCTCTTCCAGAATTTCCTGAATATCTACCGGATCAACAGTAATCAGTGCACTGCCAGTACGTTCCCGGGAGCAGTTACAGTGGTACTTTACGGATTCGCTGTCAAACAGGCGCACGTCTTCTTCGTGGTACAGACGGTGCAGCAGTTCTTCTGTGGGTAGCTCCAGCATCTCTTCGCTTTTCAGCGTCTCTGCCAGAACAGTCAGATGTTCCCAGCGCTCAGCACGGGCCGCTGGGTCGGTTTCTTTCTGGCTTGGCAGTGCCTGCAGCAGGAAACCAGCAGCTTTGTTGCCATCGCAGGTGAGCCACAATTTGGTAGGTAGTTGTTCAGACTGCTCGAAGTAACGGCTGAAGCAAGTGGCCAGATCAGCACCGTCCAGAGGCACAATACCCTGATAACGCTTGCCTTGGGTTGGGTCAATGGTGATCACAAGCTGGCCATTTTCCAGCAGGGAGTACAGGTTTTTGTCGGAAGGCAACAGTTTTTCATCACTCCAGCGTGCCACGCCACGGAAGGTGCGCTCGTCGGTGCACTCCACCATCAGCAGGGAGATAGGGCCGGTAGAACGGGCCTGCAGAGTCATTTTGCCTTCAAACTTGAGAGTGGTGCTCAACAGAACGGCTGTGGTTGCCAGCTCACCCAAAAGAACGCGAATGATTTCGGGGTAAGCATGTGGAGCAAAAGCTTCCTGCAGGCTTGCATCCAGTTGCACGCGCTCACCGCGCATATCAGTACTATCGAAAATAAAGCGTTGGGTGGAATCGGTCAGCATCATAAAAGGGGCGATACCTGTTAGCAAAATGTGTAAACGGCCTATTATACCGTCTGATCCCACAATTTCGGCCATCGTTTTATGGCAGGTTTGGCGGTATTTTTAACGATAACAGCACAAGAAACGAAGGGTATAGGCCATGCTGAAGGTATTGCGGTCAGGAATGATGAGGGCACATCTGCTCATTGTTATGGGATTCCTAACAACCTTTTTAGCGGGCTGCCAGAGAGTGCAGGACGACATTTATACCTCAGCTATGGCCTTTGAGCGTGCCCGTGCCAATCTGGAGCTGACTCATGTCTCAGCCGGAGATATCGACTTCGCCCTGCTGACTGGTGGCAACCCGAACGGTGAAACCATTCTGATGGTGCACGGCTTTGGCGCGGATAAAGATAGCTGGGTGCGTCTGGCCATAGAGTTGAAAGATACCTACCACCTTATTGCAGTTGACTTGGCAGGCCATGGCGAGAGTAGCCTGTATAAAAATAACAAAGGCGAGGAGCTGGGTTTTCTGATCACATCCCAGGCCGCTCGCCTGAATGCACTTCTTGATAAATTGAAGATTAAAAAGGTACACCTTATGGGCAACTCCATGGGGGGAGCAATAGGCCTGGCTTTCGCGGCGCTGTATCCACAGCGTTTGCAGTCGCTGGTGTTGCTGGATAATGCCGGTATTGAATCACCCCGGGAGAGTGAGTTCTTTAAGCTATTAGATAAAGGAGAAAACCCGCTGATTGCCCGCAAACCCGGTGATTACTTCGAGTTGCTGGACTTTGTTATGAGCGAGAAGCCCTTTATTCCGTGGCCTGTCTCTGCGGTTATGGAACGTAAGGCCATTGCCCGTGTGGATCTGAATGACAAAGTGTTTGCTGATTTAATGAAGTCTCAGGCAGAGATGGGAGAGGCCGACTTTGTGAATTCTATGCTAACCACCATCAAGACCCCTTCGCTGATTATCTGGGGCGAAGAAGATCGCGTGCTGGATGTGTCCTGCGTGAAGGTCATGGAAACTTACATGCCGAATGCCAAATCTGTCATTCTTCCCGGTATCGGCCATGTACCTATGGTTGAAGCGCCGGAACAGGTGAGTGTTGCGTTTCGTAATTTTGTAGCCAATTTGTAACAGGTACGTTTCTGCTTATTCCATGAACTACACTGGGCTGCCTACTTTTTCTGCTTTTGTGCATGAAAGGAATAGCCCATGTTACCAGCGCTGGCATTTTATCTTTGGAGCCAGCTTCAGCAAGTGCCCGTTGAAGTTGCTCATTCCGCATATTCTGCCGCTCAAACTGCAGCTGCCTGGTATTACGGTTTTCATAGCCGTGAAGTGACAGCCGACCATTGCACCACTCGTTATCTTGAAAAAGGCCATGGGTCAACACTGTTATTGATTCATGGTGCTGCTGCCAGCAAGGAAGTCTGGTTGCCGGTAATTCCTTATCTCGCCAAGCACTATCACCTGATCATTCCGGATCTGCCTGGCCATGGACAAAGCTGCCGAGATATGGAACGGGACTTTTCCATGCAGGGTTACAGCCGCTGGCTGAAGGCCTTTCTGGACAGATTAAGTGTCGGGCGGGTACATATAGCCGGACACTCCGCTGGTGGGTCAGTTGCAGCCTGGTTTACTGCTGAGCAAACCGGACACGTGGGCAGTTTGACTTTGATAGCCCCGGCAGGAATCGAAGACGTGCCAGCAGATTACAGCAGTATGACGCCTTTTATGCTCGAACTGGTGCAAACGGGACGTAACCGTTTTCGTATCAATCGTGCGGGTGACTTTTATGAGCAGGTTGTTAAACCCAATTTTTATAATCCACCCTGGGCTCCTTGGGGAGGTTACCGTTTTCTGGCCTGGGAACACATGCGTAATGCTGAGCAGCTGGAGAAAGTGACTGAAGGGTTGCTGACAACCCGTGAAGATATTCAGAGTGGAAAGAAAAATTTGGAACAACTGGCGTCTGATATTGATGCTCCCATGCAGGTTATTTGGGGAGAGAAAGATCAGATCACGCATATTCGTGGGGCAGATGTTGCGGAGAACATGCGATCGGACATTAAGGTTTACCGTTTATCCGATGCCGGCCATGCTCTGACGATAGAAGCACCGCAACAGCTTGCGGAGTATGTAGAGAAACTGGTGAAAGAGTCAGAGTAGGGGTTCGATAGACTGCAACAACCAGAGCGATCCCATACCCGCAGCAAAGGTGATCATTACGTTTTTGGTTCTCCAGGCCACCAGAATGGAGATCAGTGCCGCCAGTACGCGAGGATTCAACAGAACGTTTCCAGAATGAAGGCTTGGCACAACCACACCGGGAATAATCAACGCCCCCAAAACCCCAGGAGGCACAAAGCGCAGAACCCGAACCCACTCCTTTGGCAGTGCTTTACGATCGGATAGCCAGAAGAAAGAATAACGAGCCAGAAATGTGCCTAGCCCGCCTGCAAAAATAACGAGCCACATAGTCGCCGTACTCATGTCAGTGCTCCTTTTTTCTTACCGAAGCTTCTCTCTGCAAGATAACCACAGGTGATGCCGACGATAGAACCAAAAACCAATCCCAGATTAAAAGGCAAATTGTGCAAAGCTAAACCCAGAGAGCCGCCCACAACCGCAGCAATCACCGCAGGGAAATCCCGAAGTCCCGGAATCATAATGGCGATAAAACAGAGCCAAACCCCAAAATCCAAAGACCAGGACGCAGGGATCACCGAACCAAACACAATGCCAAGGCCAGTAGCGATTTGCCATACCAGCCAAGGTACAACGGAGCTGCCCAGATAAAACGCGGCGCGATTCTCACGGGTAACCTGATTTTGATCAAACATACCCACGCAGATAGCAAACGACTGATCTGTCATTACATAAGCCTGCAAAGGCTTGGGGATAGTGGACGCTGGCAGTTTTGTAGAGAGGGACGCGCTGTACATGACAAAGCGCAGGTTAATAATCCAGATGGTGAGAATAATCACCAGTGGTTCAGCATGTTGGCCAATCAACTGTGCGGCTGCAATCTGTGAGGCGCCAGCAAAAACAAACACTGAATAAAGCTGCGCCATAAGTGGGTTCATGCCAGCATCAATGGCTGACATCCCTGCAATCATGGCGAAAGGAATCAGTCCCGGAATAATGGGAAGCATGGTCAGCGCTCCCGAGCGGAACGCCGAACGAAAAGTGGAGGCTGTCACAAAAATCCTGAGGTGTAAAAAGTAACCAAAGTGGTTGTAACAGGTTAAAGGAGAGCGGGTGAAAAGTCTTCAACCCGCTCCGCATATTCAGATAGTATTTACCACTGAGTGTCTTTCAGAAGTCCCATCAGAAAACGCTGTTCGGGGGGCGCTCCCGTGCAGGCGGGGATCCACTGTCCGTGGTGGATTCCCACCTTCGTGGGAATGACGGTTTCGAGAGTATCGAAATAGGGACGTTATTTTCAGACAGTTCCTAAGAGTGCGGAAAACTGGCAGCAGTCATCATGGGTTTGGGGACTTATGTGGCCTAAGCTTCAAAGTCCTGCTGACGTAGCTTATCAATATCCCGGCGCTGCTTTTTGTCTGGGCGATGCTCCGAAAATGGGTGAGAACCACGCAGAGCTCTGCGATTGGCGGCCGCCTCTTCCCGTTTGTTGATGCTGGCCTGAGTTTCTGTGTAGAGCTTTTGAGCCTCCGGCGCGCCACGGCGGGAGTCGGACAGCTCCTTGATCACAATGGTTTTTTCATCAAAGCCCTGTCGGAGCACCAGCATATCCCCCACTCGGGCATCTTTGCTGGGCTTGGCACGCTGGCCGTTGACGTGAACTTTGCCGCCTTCAATGGCATCTCTGGAAATAGCGCGGGTTTTGTAGAATCGCGCTGCCCACAACCATTTATCGAGACGCACTTTGCTTTGACTCTGAATTGTACTTTCTGGTTCCGCTTTTTGCTTTCGCTTACTCATGTACCGCAACTTACTCTATGGGAAGAAGATCCTGGAAGTTATCTATAGCCTGAAATTCCCCGGTATCGATTTTGGGTAACGACAAGTCCGGTTGGGAGATGGCTAAAAGGTGTTTAATGCCATAAGTGCGGGCGGAACGAAGAACTTCAAGGTTATCATCGATAAACAGGGTACGTTCCGGATTAAAGGGGTGCTCTTGGGAGAGTCTTTCCCAGAAAGCCTGCTCCTCTTTAGGGTGGCCGAAATCATGGGCAGTGTGCAGCTCATCAAAATACTGGGCAAAAGGGAGAAACTCCATTTTCAGGTTCATGCCATCCCGATTGGAGTTTGTCGCAAGCACTACAGCTTTGTCGGAAGCATGGAGGGCCTGGAGGAGTTCTTCGGTGTGTGGGCGGAACTGAATTTTATGGGTGATATCCCGCTTCATTGCAAGGATGTCCATACCCAGCTCTTGAGTCCAGTAGTTAAAGCAGTACCACTCCAGTGTTCCTGCGACCTCTTTCAGTTTGGGAGCAAATTTTTTCCACCCCTCTTCCATAGCGACGCCCTCTTTTTCTGCGTACCGCTCGGGCACAAGGGTTTTCCAAAAATAGGTGTCGAAATGGAGGTCAAGAAGAGTGCCATCCATATCAAACAGGACAGTGTCGATATCATTCCAGTTCAGCATGGCCGTCAGCCTGTAGTGGTTATAACCCGATCATACAACAGACCAGGTTTTTACATCATCGTGTCAGGGCTTTTTTTATTCGCTCGTAGTGGGGAGAGTCGCTATACCATTGTTCCAAAACGTCCATGGGCGTCAGGCCACTGTTGTTGGTGATATTGAGGCTTTCCGCAGCTCCGTATTCAAAAAGCAGAGAGAACATTTCATCGGGGGCTTCCCACATCACTGCAATGTGAAGGGGCGTATGCCCCTGGCTGTAATACACAGGCAGCGAGGGGGTTTTGGTGTTAATGGTTTCACTGGATGTGGACAGCACCATACGCAGAGCCTCCACATTCAGACTCTTTATGGCAGCAGTTATGAGGTCGTTACCGGTTCTGTCCCGGCGTTTCACCTGATAGGTGGCCGAGGCTTTGGGAATGTTTTCCAGAATATACTGCAGTGCACCGGTCATGCCATTGAAGGTGGTGAAGTGAGCCAGCGGCATGCCATGAACATTGAAATTGATGATATCTGTCGTGCCAATATCGCCGCTTTTCATGGCCACTGTCAGGGCATCACTCATTACGCCAATCATATAAATATCAATGGGCTGGCCCGGAGAGGTGAGTAGCACAGGTTTATTGGGAGGCAGCATGGCTTCGGGAGATTCTAATCGGTCAATAAAGTACTTCAGCCGTGCCTGCTCTTTCCATGATGGGTCTGTGTGTTCTTCTTTGAGATAGGCGATGAGTTGGTCTCGCTGCTCTTCGTTCTGCAAACGTGCGCCATTCTCCCAGGCCAACTCAAAACCGGAGAGCGGCCAGCTGAAATTCATCATATCCCCAAAGGTGTTACGCTTGCCCTGCCCCTGCAGCCAGTTGGGGTTGGCACCATTGTCGAGAGCAAACTTCACCATGTAAGGAAGCTGGTTAGCTACCGACATACGCAGCATGGTGGCGTTGTCTTTATCGCCTCGGTTAATGTCGGCTCCCTTTCTCAACCCCCAGGCTGCAAGTTTCTTAAAACCGGCAAAGGCGGAAAAGGAGAGCAGGTGACGGCCACGGTGAGCCGTTTCTCCGGAAATCGGTGCATTCAGCAGCCTCACAGCCCGGGGAATATTGCCGGTGTCCATAATCTGCTGGTACTGGTCTTGCCAGGCTTTGAGAATTGTTTCCTCAACCCGCTTGTTGGCGAAGAAGGTCTCCGAGTTTCTCAGGTCGGGGATAATCTGCTGATCTAAAGTGTTATCGTCCGCGAATCCAGCTGTGACGCAGAGAGAGGTAGCCGTCAACAAAACCATAACAAGAGAATTGAGCTGTTTGACCATTATTGAAATGACCTCGCAGAAAAGTATGTAGTGTGTGTCGGCGGGTAAGCTTGCCTCCCTTAGGTTTAGAGATGAAGCAGGGGCGCGTATACTTGCTTCACGTTCTACAGACAGTGCCCGGAATCAATAACCTATGAAAAAACTGCCAGACATCCACGATATCCGGGAAGTCACCCGCAGCGCCCTGTTTCGAGTGGAACAACTCAAGCTGCGTTTTTCCAATGGAGCGGAACGCACCTATGAACGTCTGGCTGGTTTTGGTCAGGGGCATCAGGCGGTGATGGTTATCCCCATGCTGGATGACAACCGTTTCGTTATGATAGAAGAGTATGCCGCAGGCACTGAAGATTATCAGCTCTCCCTTCCCAAGGGGCTGGTAGAAGCTGGAGAGGACCTTCTGGATGGTGCCAATCGGGAGCTGAAAGAAGAGGCTGGCTACGGTGCCAGAAAACTGGAACACCTTACTGAATTCACCCTATCTCCCAACTATATGACCCACCGCATGCAAATAGTACTGGCTCAGGATCTTTATGAAGAGAGGTTGGAAGGTGACGAACCTGAACCTCTCGGTGTGCATGTGTTTTCCTTTGATGACTTGCCTGAACTGATCACCCGTCCGGATTTTTCAGAGGCTCGTGCCTTGGCAGCGCTCTATCTGGCACGGGATACTCTTTCAGGCAGAAACCACAGTTAACCTTGGGGTACTTGCATGAACATTGACCATGCTGCTCTTGTCGGCAGTCTGAAAGAGCTCTGCCTGAAGGCTGGCGAGGCCATTCTTACGGTTTACTCACAGGCTGATTTTGAAGTAATTCAGAAAGCTGATGACTCACCTGTCACACAGGCAGACAGGCAGGCGCATAGGGTGATTACTGATGGGCTGGAGCGGCTGGGTGCGGGCATTCCGGTTATATCAGAAGAGGGAACTATACCCCCTCTGGAAGAGCGCAGCCTATGGAGCTGCTATTGGTTAGTGGATCCTCTTGATGGCACCAAAGAGTTCATCGCCCGTACTGATGAGTTCACTGTGAATATCGCCCTGATAGACAATGGCCGACCAGTTCTGGGCATCATCTATGCACCTGTGGCCCGTGTTTTTTACTGGGGTGGTTCCGCGCTCCATGGTGCCTGGCGGCAAAAAGAAGGTGGCGAGGTGGTTGCTATTCAAACCCGCTCCTGTGCGCCTGCCGGTTTGTTGAATGTGGCAGTGAGTCGTCATCATGGGCGGGATCGTTTAACGGATTTGATAGACCGTTTTGAACAGCGCTTCTCGGAAGTACATCTTACGGTGGCAGGCAGCTCCCTGAAAATATGTTTAGTGGCGGAAGGTTCGTTGGATATCTACCCCCGCCGTGGGCCAACCAGTGAGTGGGACACTGCTGCAGGCCAGGCCATTGTAGAAGGAGCGGGTGGTATGCTTCTCAATGGAGACTTGCAACCCCTTCGCTATAACAACAAAGAGTCCCTCATTAACCCAGACTTTTATGTGTTGGGTGACCCAGCTGCAGAGTGGGAAGCACTGCTGGCCGGATCAAACTGATCCGGCCGGTTTTCCCGCTTTATTCGCCTTTCATTGTGTCGGTATGTCCTGGAACTGCAGGTATGCCATTATCCCCTTTTGATGTTGAAGGAGCGGTGTGGGTTATAGGATCCTGTTGAGGCTCACTCGATGCAGGTAAAGGTTTGGGCACAGGTTGCTCAGAAGATCCGAATGGTAATATATCGGAGTAATCCACCCCATATGGCAGGTTGTCAGACTCATCGACTGTGGGAGGGGCCTGAACGTCTGGGGTTACAGGGTCCTGTTGAGGCTCAGTCGGTGCAGGTGCAGGTTTGGGCACAGGTTGCTCAGAAGGTCCGGATGGTAATATACCGGAGTCATAGGGCTCATATTGTTCATATGGGTCATATGGCAGGCTGTCGGGATCATCAACCAGGGGCGGGGCCTGAACGTCCGGGGTTACAGTCTCAGAGTCGTTAACCCCACTCTCGCCATTCGCTCCTTCACCATCTGTATTTGCAGGCGAAGCTTTGGGCGCAGGTTGCTCAGAAGATCCGAATGATAACATATCGGAGCCATTCACCCCATATGACAGGCTGTCAGGATCATCAATCAGGGGAGGGGTCTGAACGTCTGGGGTTACAGTCTCAGAGTCGTTAACCTCAATCTCGCCATTTGCTCCTTCACCATCTGTATTTGCATTGTACCCAAGCTTACTCTTGCTATAGTCCACTGCGGATGTTCCTAAACTCAAGAGGAATGCGGCAGCATTCGTTGTTGCTGTCATTGTTGTCGTATAAGCCGCATAGGCCTGTTCCGGATACATCCAGGCTAACCCGCTCGCACCTAAAGCGATACCGCTACCAATCAATGCACTTTTTCCCGGGTGTTTTCTGACAATACGTATGGGCTCTTTAAAGAGCCCCAGAGCCTGGCGTGAAAGGAAGTTACGATAGTGAGGAACGACGGACTTTTCCCGAAGAATTGCACTTTTGTATGCTCCATTCGGGTCAGACATATCTGCAGATGCCTGGGGATGGGTCAGGTGTGGAAGAAGGTCCGTGTCAATAGTCCCTTTAATACGCCCCGTTGTGACATGAGCCAGCAGGTTTGTGCAAAGGGCAATGCCGGGCAGGTGAATACGCGTGTTGCTTTGTTCATCTGCAGGTAAGTTCAGAGGTAACAGGCTTATTTTATCGACATCGGGGTTCCAGTTTGTTGCCATAGGCCTGGCAATAATTGCGGAGTCGTTTCTGTCTGTTAATCGAACATACATTTTGTCCTTGCCGATATATTCCACATACAGCGTTGCGAGGGCACTACTCTGGCCGCTTAATGCCAACCACGCCTGATCATCGTCAATATCTTTCAGCGTTCTCTTCTTATCTTGTTCATGTAATGATGCAACATAGGATTGAGACGATACCTGATGCAGGCGCAGGAAGTAATTTGCCCGATAACCTAGCTCATCTTTTAACGACAGAGCCATAGTTTCAAAGCCGCTGGCTGGAATCTGAGGGTGAGCGAGTATAGATGTATGCAGGTGGGAACCTTTAAAACCCATGTTCAGGTCTTTCATAACGGGAGGAGCGCCGAAGAAGATCGTGGGCTTTAAGCTTTCTGTCGGCGTAAAACGGCCGTTAAAACACTCTCGAACAGCCTTTTCGTCCAGAACTGGAGGAGCGGTGTTGTCGGGATCCTGCAGGAAATCTACCCATTCAGACATCAGATTGGCAAGGAGTACATAGTTGATGTACTTCAGCTTACGTTTAAACGAGATAGTGGCCTCGAACTTTGAGACAGGTCTGAAAAATTCAGTATGGCCATGGTTTTGACCGCTCTGGTCTGTCAAAGTGGCGCCATTGTTATCAAGATAAAGGAAGAGTGGGCCTCGTTCGTCAGGCAAAAATTCGGCAGATTCTTCCACAGTGGAGCGATGCAACCGGTGCAGGGCAACGACCATTCCACCGGTGGTGTTATCCTCCTTGATTTGAAAGAAGTACTGCCCCCCTCTTGCAACAGTATTGTCTTCTCGGGAAATAAACATCTCCCCTGCCCCTTCAATGAACATTGGTGGGGTGAGAACACCCAGATCAGGCATATCATGCCGGAAGTAGATTTTTGTGATGGCTTTGGGGGTTTTATTGATCCTGGTGGGTGGTGGTTTTACAGCATGAAGCTCTGCGGGAAAAGGAGACAGTGCTGATGCAAAACTGTGCACGGGGAGTATCATGTAATCATCTTTCTGAATAAAATCAAACCTTCTCGCTGGCGTGTAGATAAGTAGGGTTGAAGGGTCAGTCTGTTCTGAATACAGTCTGTCCAGTGCTGCTATCGCCTGCCCCTCTTCACTACCATCACCCAGAAGGGTTTTGATCGAATCGTGCGTACCCTCATCCGTACGCGCTTTATGCCAGTTGATAAGATAATTCGCGATTGCAATGGGATCTGGAAGCAATGCTTTCTCATCAGATGGCATAAGTGCAAGTTTTGCCTCTGTCTGTTTATGAGTGGTCGGTATCTCGACGATATCACCAACAGGGATTACATCGGAGTTAAGGTGCTGCAGGGTATAACGGCTTCCTTTTTTTGATAGATAGAGACCGGTTAAAACCGTTTTTTCCACCATATCTGTATAGGATGGTTTCTCTCCGGGAGCGACACGCAGCAATACGGCGATGCCCTCCTTATAAAACTTCATCTCCAGGGTGATTGGTGCCTGCACTTCCTCTGTTTCCATTGGACCTATGAGGTAGCCCTCTTCAAGTTTATTGAGATAGTTTATTGGAATAACCCGCTGTTCCATTGCGCTGGGAGATCCTTTCACTAGGCGGAGAAGGGTAGTGCCTTTTTCATTGCCGTATGCAGTCTGGCTCCCTACAAAGGGCGTAAGGAAACATAATATAAAAAGGATCGTGTTATGGAGTCGAAGGGTATTCATAGCCATACCGTTTTAAACGGACGCGGTAGTGAAGGAGCGAACCGAAGGATGATGAAGTATCGCTGCACTAAAAAGCATGAATATTAGAACCTCGTCGTAAACCCTGCCGAAGTTTTTTTGCCAGAAAGCCCACTGCGTAAGGGATAGACGACAGTGGGCTTCTTTATTTCAAGGAAATACTTTAGGCGTAATGTTCTCGCTGGAAGGGGGGGGAACTATTGGTTTGGACCCCCCGGAAGTGCATTCCACTGTCTGTATTGGGTCGGGTGCTGGGCAGTGTCGGTGGTAAGGGAGTGTGTGCATAAGCACAGGCTCGTACGCGGTTGCAACCGTTTGCAGAAGTTGCTGACTTTCATCCGGGAAAGCGTAAGCAGTACCTGCTAATCCTGCAAAAACCGCTGCACCAGTAACCGTGCTTTTGGGATGTTTCCAAGCCCAGAGAGCGGGGTACCCAATTAGCTTGGCTCCATAGACTGCATGACGCCACAGGCGACCTGTTCGGTAAGGAGGCACGGTAGTGAAGTCTCTCTTCACATTACTGAAATAGGCTCCCTTGGGATGGGTAACATTCATTGAAGTTTGTCTGTGATAGATAGCGGGTAGCTGTGTGTCATCAAAACTTGCATCCAGCTCCCCGGTTATGGCATGAGAGAGCAAGTTTATACAAGTGCCCAATCCTGGCAGGTTTACGCGTTTTCCTTCCAGCCCCTTCGCGGGAAGCGGCAAGACACTGATCACATCGGTGGAAGTGTTCCAGTCCACGCTGTGCAATGTTTTGGTGTAAAGAGTTTTGCCTTGATGATTAGTCATTACGACGTTCATCTGGTTTTCATAAGGAAAGTTCACGTCCAGTGTGACAATGGCATTGCTTCGACCATGCAACAGCACAGCAGCCTGTTCCATGGTGTGAAAATGTGAGGTCTTTTTCACGGAGGGGTCGAGGGGGTGCATGGATACACTAAAGCTGTGAGGTGTGTGTGACCGCACAATAAAAGAGAAGGTGTTTTGTTGGCCAGTTGTCTGATTAGTGAGTACGATGCCTCCTGTCTCAAGCCCGCTGGCAGGGGTCGCATGATGGAGCATCATCGAAGTGTGAATATGGGAATCCTGAAACCCAATGTTCAGGTCCATAACCCCGGGAAAATGGTCGAAGGTAATATGAGAATTCAGCTGGCTGGTTGGGGATTCCTCACCGTTAAAGCATGCCTTGAGCTCTTCATCTGTAAACGCCGCATAGTTTGGATCGGGAAGAGAGGGGTGCTGGGGGGGATGGAGGCTTTGAGCCCAGCGCGACATCAGGTTGACCAGCTTCACGTGATTGAATGTGCCAATTTTACCCTCAATGGTGTCTATTTGAGCCTGCTTCCCAAATAGATGATCCACACTTCTTCTGGTGAGTTCTTGTCCATCCCCATCCCGAAGAACGACTGTGGAGTTGTTTGGCTCTATATGAAGAACCAGGGCATCATGGGCATTCTTTGGATCTGCTGCTGATTCTTCGACCGTGGTATGCTGCAGCCTGCGCATGCTGATGCTCAGGCCGTCACCGTCTTTGTAAACCTGGAAAAAGTAGTGACTGCCACGGACTGCTTTTTTTCCTTTAATAACGAGAGTGTCACCAAGCCCCTCCACAAAAAATGGCATGGTGATGATCGCATCGGGGTTGGTGATTTGTGGGGAGTGAATAGATACAACTGGAGGCTTGAGATAAAATCTGGAAGGTGTGGCAGATTTTACTTCAAGCTCAATCTGAGATTGCAGAGGGCTGTTCAGGGTGTGAACCTGTACATGAGCCCATTGGTCTGGTTGGATAAACCCTGTTCTGTCATCGTTAGCCGATATAAAGGTGATAAGACTCTCTTTTGGGGGCGCATCGAGGGAGAGCTTTGACAGTGCGGTAACCAACGAATCGCCCTCATCCCCCATCTTTTTCTCCTGCCGGCGCTTAATGATCAGTTTCATCACTGCGATAGGGTCAGGCATGGCTACGTCAGATTGATTTTCTCGCACATGGAGGAGGGGTACGACTGGCTGCCCATCTGGAATTGGGATTTCTACCGCTTCAGCATCCGGATCCTTATCCTTCCCCAGAGTCTGGTAAAAATAGTGTTGGTCGCGAAGTAACAAATTAACGCCACCAACGATACTTTCTGCTTGTATGGTAGCCAGCTTGGTACCACCTTCCTTTGGGGCTTGACGCAGGAAAGCCGCTACACCGTTTGTTTCTGCATTGGCTCTGAGTTCAAGGGTGTATTTTGAACCATCCTGCATTTTCAGGGGGCCGATAATATAGGCGTAATCAGCCCTTCCGCCATGTAATCCCGGGACGGTTTGGTAGGCTACAGCTCCTTGAGGCAGCGGGCATTTGAAAAGAATTGTGAATAGTGTTTCGTCCGCTTGCGCTGTAGCCTGTAAAAAAATAAGGATAAAGAATACAAGAGCTGCAAGCGAGCAGGGATGTTTTAAGGGCTTCATAACGGTACCGAAGGGATGTCCGTCCAAAATAACGCCATGAATATTAGAAGTGAGCAGCGAAAGCTGCTGAATATTTTATTTTGGGGCAGATCAAAAAACCCAGAATACCTGATTAGCTTCCACTTCATGGCTCCCACGCCCCTCGAGAGTTACCTCACCTTTAATTCTTATTCGGGTGTTGGGTTTGAGACCACCCTGTGGAATCTGGTTGGGGGGAACATCCACTTCAATAGCAGCCGTACCATCATGCAAGAGTATGGTTTCCGGACCAATCTGACGGATGACTACACCAGTAATATCAACGGTCTTCCCATGAAAATCTTCACTTAATGCTTCTTTTACAGTGATTTTTGAGGGAGGGGGCAAGTTGACTTCGGCCAGAACAAGGGAACATCTCATCCCGATGAGCAGGATGGAAAGATATAGCAGTGAAAGAAATGTCCCGTCGTCTCGCATTGGTGTCTCAATTCCGAGGTTTGCCTGAAGTCTTTTAAATATAGGCAAATCAACAGGGCTTTATGTAGGGCCAGTTGCTCTCCAGAGCAACCGACGCAGGATAACAAGCTATGCTCCCGACAACTTGAAGAGACTAAATGCCGTCAATAACCCAGTCACTATTATCCCGGCTTGTTATGGGGCTGGCGCACTGGCTACTCAAAAAGCTCAACAGATTGGCATGGGCAACTTCGTTGGGTACTTATATGAAGCGGTGCTGCAATGATGCTGGTCAGGATTAATTGTGAACCTTCCTTACCCTCTCCATTTGCTCATAAAAACTTTAAAAATGCGCAAGCTGTTCTATACATCAACAGCTTGTACGTTGTAGGAACGTACGCTGGATGGAGTTGTTGTATGTGGCAGGTGTTGGCGGGTGTGTTTCAGCTCAGGTTGTTTTGTCTTTTATTGTTTGTTGGAGCAAACGACATTGCTCAGGCAGCGACAGAAGGAAAGAGTGCTACTCTGTCTCCGCTCCCTCCCCTATTAGATAAGACAAAAAAGACACCGGACAATCAAAGTTTGACGACTGTTGCTACAAAGATGGAGGAGAGCCAACCTTCGCGGACAAGTCGCAGGCTAGCCGGAGAAAAGGCTGTAGATTTTGAAAATCTGCAAGCTTTGGATAGCTCTGCTGTAGCTGCTCCTCAGGGAAAAAAACAGAAAAAGAAACACACAAAAGAACGTAAAGATGATATTGCACAGCCACCCCCACTGTTGATGAGCGCTGAAACACCAACCTCAAAGGGTGAAAAAGCTTTATCTGATGCTCGCGCCTCTGAACTTGACAACCAGGCCGCCACTACAGACAAAACTGTAATAGCTGCTGTTCATGACATAGAAGCCACCATAAAAGCTCCTCAGGCTGAAACCCCTGCAGATAATCAGTTGTTACCTAGCGAAAGCGCCAGCCTGACAGATGCTGGTAAACATGTTTTATCTGGTGGTGCTAATCCCCCTGAGGCTGGGGCGAAAGAACCTCTCCCCTCTGAGGATAGCCTTGCCAATGAACCTGCAGTAGGCGTTGAGTTTGAACCGGGAAAAGACGCAAGTGAAGTGGCCACTGAAGAGGGCAGCGTTGTTGGTGAAGAAGTTGCGTCTCACAAGGAAGAGGATGGTTCTTGTGGTGAGGATACAGTACCCCACAAAGAAGACCGAGCCCTTGATAAGGAGGATACCGAGGTTGCATTCGAGACTGTCATGACTTCTGAATTAGCTACAAAGCAAGATGAGGCAACTGGGCAGGAAAACGAAAAACATGTCGTTTATGAACCAGGAATGGAAGAAGAGATGCAGCAGGTCAGGATTCGATATGAGCTGCCTGGTAAAGCCTCTTTCAGTTCCACTTGGTACTCTGATGAAGGTGTGTTCTTCTCTGGCCCCATACTGTTACAACCTGAAGGTATGGGTAATCATATTATGCATGCGGTGCTGACCTCCGATGAAGACACGAATTCTCTGGGGGAGCGTTATACCGATGTTGATTTGAAGGTCTATGTTATTCCTGCGTCTGCAGACGATCACACCATTTATGCCAATCAACAGGTTTTTAATATCAGCCTGCGTTATGAACAAAAGGATACTAAACACAGCTCAGAATCGAGTCAATTGAGCAGTCAACTTGATGGAATGGATGCCAATTTAAGGAGAAGAATTGAAAAAAGCTCTCTCAGTATACCTCTTAAAAAGCTGTTTCTTGAATTTGATTTTGATGATTTTCAGGAGCTGCTGAACGTTGCTACAGGAGAGGATTCTAACCTTTTGAGTAGGGCTCGGGACAGTGCTGTGGAGCAACCAACGGCTGACTTCTATCAGCAACAATTCGAAAAGGTGATACAAAAAATTGGTGTAGTGGCTTTTGTTAACTACATGAAAACCGGGGAGTTCCATGACCAATTATGGAGCGCTTTGGCTGGAAGTGGTGCAGAGTATCTTGCAGCTCCCTCTAACCTCATTCTTGATCAGTTAGCAGGAAGTTACAGAGAATTAGGTTTAGGCGAGGATAGGGAGCGGGCCAGGTTAACCTTTGATGAGGTGATGACCCCCTTGACTGGACAGCCTTATAACCAGTTAACTTCATCACCACCCTTATATATTCAGAGGGACATGTTTGATCCTGAAGCGCCTGTTGGGATATACACAGTAGTTGATATCGATGCAGTAAAACAGAGGGTTGAAAAGATTCTTGCTCTAGAAAAAGACGGTGGGCGTAAAGCTCTCGAAAGTACAACTTTGCTTGAACCAAAAGGTTTTATGGTTCCAACAGAGACTAAACCCCTCTTTCGTTTGCTGAGCAAAGGGGATGATGGCTCAATACTGGTATTGCATGAAGTGTATTGGGAACCTGTAACAGAGAAGGCCGCTCAACCAATTCAGGTTGCTGATCAAACCCAAAAGACACGGGCACCAGTAAAGGCAACACGTAGCGTTGGTGACTCATTTGGCACGGTCGGCACAAGTCATACTAACAGGGGGCAGGAGAGCTATATAGCTGAGTGGGATGATGAGGATGAAAAAGGTGAAAGCGTTACCAGCACTGCACCTCAACCTAAGACAGATGCAGCTCAATCTTCCCAAAGAAGCTGGACTTGGACATGGCCACCCTCCTGGAACTGGGGAGCCATTATAAAACCTTGGGGCCGGCGTTAAGTCATAGGGGCTGCGTTTGCAGCTCCTTTGTTTTTTATAGTTTCACTGATTTGTTGGACCGCCTATTTTTGGCGTGATGCTGGATTCAAGCAATAAGTACAATCGGCTGCCCAGTGTAAGTACCCGGACCATTGATTTCGCATAGTCTGGCGGCGTCTTTTTTCGCCCTTGCTGCGTCACAGCTCTGGTCACGTTGCGGGCTACGCTCCCGACGTTGTTCCTTGAAGAGCGAAAAAATTCACTCGCCACCATTATGCGAAAGCAATGGTCCGGGTACTTATTACTTAACAGTGTGTGAACTGACTCCCCTTGCTACAACAGGCTTAGAGTCAATATCACATATATCACACATGATCTCGAGAGGTTGAGAAGAGTGAGCACACAAAATCAGACAAGAGAAAGAATGTGTTATGTGTGTTAGATGTGTGATATCGCAGTCATACCAAGGCTTCCGGAATGACACACTGATTCATCAATGTGTTAAACGTGCTATACAAGGCACGGTAAAAGAGTTATCTCATATCTGTCTGTAGACAAAATTCAGGAGAATGGATTCACACTGCTCTTCTCCCTTTCCGGCAAGGCTCACCAGGACGGTTATTGATCTGGTCAAATAGGGTTTTATAGGGAGTTGTTTTCTCCAAGTAACAATCCGGGCAGACCTGCCCCTAAGGTGGAAATCGAGGAAAATCCAGCCACTCTCCATTAGATAGGCGGACAGCCTTACGCAAAGTTCGCCTGTTGCCTGATCAGGCTGGACGCACCACAAAAGCCCATATAACCATTGAATTATTTAATAGCCATGAAGAGTACATCGAAAAACACGGACAACGGTGGAGTCCGGACACGAGACGGGAGATACTTGACACCAGACCACCTGCATTCACTGTACCAGAAGGGACACGGAGCGGCGATAGAACTGGACAATGGCGAGTGGCTCTGTTTACCCCGTACGCCGTATGTCTTCAAGCCCGAACTATAGCCATTACTCGCAATCCCCAGAAAGTCAGGCGAAACCGATGTATCAGTGTCGTCCAAAGGTAAGGGTTGAGTGTTATCACTTGGATAGCTTGTTCTGAGAAGGCGTGCACGATCGTCAGAATATGGTGTGAAGTCATCCCTGTGCGCCATTCTGGTCATCTCCTGATGATGAGTCTGCAAGATGCTAATAGGAAAAATGGATGCGTGAGAAAAGCATGCAGGCCGTTTCCGGCCCGATTGCCAATGAAGATTATCCCGCCTTTTTCAGAATATTGTAAACGCCCTGGCGACTGATTCCATACTCCTTAGCCAGTTCTTTTTTGTAGGCTCCAGGCTGTTTTGCTGCCTCAACAAGCGCCGCCTCCTGCTCTGGCGTCAACTTCGGTTTGGCTCCGATCTGCCTGCCTCTCCTCAACCGCTGCCTTTACGTCATCACGGGTAATCAACCGGGAGCCATTGGATTCTGCGGCATGATGCCCATCTGTTTTAAAACCAGCTCGACGATAAGTACCAGCAACTGAGCCGTTTTCAATGTAATCACCGACAAATTTTTGGTGTTTGGGTTTAAGCCCTGCATAAGCTGTTCTGCTCATCACTACCACCCGATCAGTAAGTCCATCAAGTTTAATGAATGTTGCAGCTGCCTCATGCGCGACCACGATCGTATGCAGGAGTAAGGATTACAAGTTCAGTGCGCAGATGTTTAGGAGTAAACTTATTTCTAACTCACAGCTTTCATGGGGTGCAGACGACAGATTAACTCTACTCTGCGCCATCAATACCCACAAAGAATTCATACATACCCACATGCCCAACACCCACAACAATCTGGCCGCCTTCATCTGGTCTGTAGCCGATCTGCTCCGTGGTGACTTTAAACAATCCCAATACGGGCGCATCATCCTGCCGTTCACCCTGCTGCGTCGCCTTGAGTGCGTACTGGAACCCACCAAAGACGCGGTACTGGCCCAGTTCGAGAAAACCAAGGCCATGAACCTGCCGGAAGACGGCAAGGAGATGATGTTGTTGCGGGCTACCAGAACTGCCGACAAGCCAGAAGGGCTGGTGTTCTTCAATACGTCTCCCATGAACCTTCAGAAGCTCGGCCAGAGCGATATAGAAGACAACCTGGACACCTACATCCAGTCGTTTTCCAAAGACGCCCGTGAAATCTTCGAGCACTTCAAGTTCGATGAATTTGTCGGCACCCTGGCCAGCGCCAACCTGCTGTACAAAGTGGTGAAAAAGTTCGCCAATATCGACCTCAGCCCAACCGCCATCAGCAACCACGATATGGGGCTGGTGTTTGAAGAGCTGATCCGCCGTTTTGCAGAAGGTTCCAACGAAACTGCCGGTGAACACTTTACTCCACGGGATATCGTCCAGCTCACCACCTCGCTGGTGTTTATGGAAGATGACGACGCTCTCACCAAAGAAGGTGTGATCCGCACCATCTACGACCCCACAGCGGGCACAGGTGGCTTCCTGTCGTCGGGTATGGATTACGTTTACAAGCACAACCCTAACTCGGTTATGCGGGCTTTTGGGCAGGAGCTGAACCCGGAGTCCTACGCCATCTGTAAGGCGGACATGATGATCAAAGGGCAGGATGTCAGCCGCATCAAACTGGGCAACACCCTGTCACAGGATCAGCTTGCCAGCGACCAGTTTGACTACATGCTCTCCAATCCGCCGTTCGGGGTAGACTGGAAGAAGATCGAGTCTGAAATCAAAACCGAACACACTGTAAAAGGCTTCGACGGCCGCTTCGGCCCCGGCCTGCCCCGAGTGTCCGACGGCTCCCTGCTGTTCCTTATGCACCTCATCAGCAAGTTCAGGGATACGTCTCTTGAAAAAAGCAGCCCAGAAAACAACAACCCCAGCCGCATTGGCATTATCCTCAACGGCTCGCCCCTGTTTACCGGCGGTGCAGGCAGTGGTGAAAGTGAAATCCGTCGCTACATCCTTGAGGCTGACCTGCTGGAAGCTATCGTCGCCCTGCCCACCGATATGTTCTACAACACCGGCATCGCCACCTATATCTGGGTACTGACCAACAAAAAGTCAGCCGAGCGCAAAGGTAAGGTGCAGTTGATTAACGGCGCGAACCTGTACGGCAAGATGCGCAAGTCCCTCGGCTCCAAGCGCAACATCATGAGCATGGCAGACCGGAAGACGATTACCCGCAGCTTTGGTGCCTTCGAGGTTGCCAGTGATGAGAAGTTTGCTTCCAAAATCTTCGACACCCACGAATTCGGTTACCGTCGTATAACTGTTGAACGCCCACTGCGTCTGTCTGCGCAAATCACCGATGAAGCCGTGGCAGGCTTACGCTTTGCGCCCAAGCCCTACAACACTGTAATGCGCTGGATTCACGCTGAGTTTGGCGACGAGTGCCACAAGCTCCTGTCAGACAATGCCGAAGCCATCCGCGCCAAGATCAAGCAAGACTTCAAAGAGCTGAAAGAAAAGCAGATCAAGGATGTATTAAGCGACAAACTCTGGCTGTTCCAGCTTGGCCTGATGAGTAAGGCTCAACAGATTCAGAGCGAGGTCGGCACTGCACAAACGGATGACTTCAACACCTTCGACATCACCCTGAAAGCGGCACTGAAGACGCTGGCCATCAAGCTGGATGCTAAGGAAAAGAAACAGTTCCTCGATGCCATCACCTGGAAGAACCCCGAAGCTGAACCCGTGGTGAAAAAAGCACTCAAGGAAGAGCCACAGCCTCTGTATGGAGCATTTGAGTACAAAGGGAAGGTCGTTGAGTTCCAACCTGATGGCGACCTGCGGGATAACGAGAACATTCCTCTCGATCCGTCCTTCAGCAACGCCGAGCTGATTGAAACCTACTTCAACCGGGAAGTGGCACCCCATGTGCCCGATGCCTGGATCAATGCTGACAAGTGCGACCCGCAGGATGAACAGATAGGCGTGGTAGGTTACGAGATTCCCTTTAACCGCCATTTCTATGTGTACCAGCCGCCCCGTGCGCTGGAAGACATTGATGCGGATCTGGATGCCGTAAGCGCTAGAATTATGAACCTGTTGCAAGAGGTTCATTCATGAGAAAACTAACAAAAAGCACAAACCTCAGCCTGAACAGCGAATACAAAAGCTGGCTGAAAACCCTTAAGCAGAAAGTTCTTCAAACCCAGCTTAAGGCAGCGGTTCAGGTTAACTCCACCCTGTTGGCTTTCTACTGGGAACTGGGAGAAGACATTGTTCGCAGACAGGCAGAAGCTAACTGGGGCGATGGATTTCTGAAGCAGCTCAGCAAAGATTTGATGGCGGAATTCCCTGATATCAAAGGTTTTTCAGAGCGTAACCTCAAATATATTCGCCAGTGGCATCTGTTCTACACCCATGAGCAGACAATTGGGCAACAGCCTGTTGCCCAATTGGTGCAGGTGCCCTGGGGGCACAATTTGCAGATCATCAGCAAATGCCAGAGCATACAGGAAGCTTTGTATTACGTACGCAACACCATCGAGTACGGCTGGAGCCGGAGCGTTCTCACTCACCAGATTGAAAGCGACCTGTGGCAGCGGAAAGGCAAAACCGTCAGTAATTTCAACTCAACTCTACCGGCTGCTCAGTCTGATCTGGCACAGCAAACCCTGAAAGACCCTTATGTATTCGATTTTCTTACCCTGACCCAAAGTTATAACGAAAAGGAGCTGGAGCAGGGACTGATTGAACATATCACTCAGTTTTTACTGGAGCTGGGAGCTGGTTTTGCCTACATGGGCAAGCAGGTGCATTTGCAGGTGGGGCAACAGGATTTTTATGTCGACCTGTTGTTTTACCATACGCATCTGCATTGTTATGTGGTCATTGAGCTGAAAACTGGTGATTTCAAGCCGGAACACGCAGGCAAGCTGAATTTCTATATCACGACTGTGGATAAACAGTTACGACGGGAGGGTGATGCGCCCACCGTTGGCATGTTGCTGTGTAAGAACAAAGACAAGATGGTCGCTGAATATGCTCTGAGCGATATCCAGAAACCGATTGGTGTTTCGGAATACCAGTTAACACAATCGCTGCCGGAGGAGTTGCAATCCCAACTGCCCAGTATTGAAGAAATTGAGCAGGGCTTGGGAGGTGAATTGTGATGGCTGGTGTGAGTGGTAAGTACAAGGCTTATCCGGAGTATAAGGACTCTGGGGTTGAGTGGTTGGGCTGTGTTCCCGCGCACTGGCAGATTACCAGATTGAAGCACCTAGCTCAGATTAAGAATGGTCAAGACTATAAAATAGTTGAAGCTAGCGAAGGATTTCCAGTTTTAGGTTCCGGGGGGCAATTTACATATGCTACTGACTTTTTATACGACAAAGAGTCCGTGCTGCTTGGCAGAAAAGGAACCATTGATAAGCCCCTATATATCAATGAGCCGTTCTGGACTGTAGATACAATGTACTACACCGAAATCAAGAATGATGTCCCGGCAAAGTACCTTCATTATTTGGCCTTAACCATACAGTTTGACCGTTACTCGACAAACACTGCTTTGCCAAGCATGACTCAGGAACACCTTGGCAATTTTACTTTTGCTGTTCCGCCCTCCCGAAAGGAAAGAGAGAGTATTGAAAATTTCCTCGACCACGAAACCGCCAAAATCGACACTCTGATCGAAGAGCAGCAATCCCTGATCCGGCTGTTGCAGGAAAAACGACAGGCGGTGATCAGTCATGCCGTCACCAAGGGGCTGAACCCGGATGCGCCGATGAAGGATTCCGGTGTGGAGTGGCTTGGGGAAGTGCCGGAGCATTGGGAAGTGAATACCATTTCTCAAGTGTCGCAAAAAATTACTAACGGCTACGTAGGCCCGACAAGAGACATATTGGTTGAAAGTGGTGTTCCTTATATTCAGGCAACCCACATAAAAAATGGCAAAGTAAACTTCGATAATGCCTACTTTGTCACTGACAAATGGAGTAATAAACATTCAAAGTCAATCCTGAAAAAGGATGATGTGTTGATTGTTCAAACCGGAGCGGGTACAGGTGATGTCGGCTTGGTGTCTGAAAATGAAGCTGGCTATAACTGCCATGCACTAATCATCGTTCAGCCAAAAAACGATAAAATATCGGGTGAGTTTTTATCTCACGTTTTATCTTCCAGTTATGGGTATGCAGTTCTTTATTCAATCCGAACTGGTGGTATGCACCCACACCTGAATTGTGGTGAGGTTAAATTTGTTCGTACACCTCAGCCACCGTTAGATGAGCAACTATTGATCAATGACTATCTGCGACAAATCAAAGATAAATATGCTGATTTGATGACAGAAGCAGAAGCTCAGATTGTCTTATTGAAGGAACGCCGCACCGCCCTAATCTCCGCCGCCGTAACCGGCAAAATCGACGTAAGAGAATGGTCAGCCCCTGATTCTACCTCACAACACAAACAACAAATCCCAGAGGCCGCTGTATGAGCAAAACACCCCAGTCTGCCGATACGCCGGATGCCTTGTTCGGCGAAATCAAAGACCTGATCCAGTCCGCAAAACAGCGGGCTGCCGTGGCTGTGAATGCCGAACTCACCCTGCTTTACTGGCAGGTGGGGCAGCGCATTAATACCGAGGTGCTCAAGGGGGAGCGGGCAGATTATGGCAAGCAGGTGATTGCCAACCTGTCTAAACAGCTAACGGGGGCATTCGGCAGAGGCTGGGGACAAAAACAGTTACTCCATTGTTGCCGGTTTGCAGAGGTTTACGCCGACCAAGAAATTGTCTCGACACTGTCTAGACAATTGCACTGGAGCCACTTCCTTGAGCTGATTTACCACAAAGAACCGCTAGCAAGGGACTTTTATGTGCAAATGTGCGCTCTTGAACGCTGGAGTGTGCGTACGCTTCGAAAACAGGTGAATTCCATGCTGTTTGAGCGTACAGCCGTATCCAAAAAGCCGGAGAAATTGCTGGAGGAGAAAATACAGGCGCTTCGAAACAATGGGCAAATGGATCAGGATCTTGTTCTCAAAGACCCTTATTTTCTCGACTTTTTGCAACTCACCGATCGCTATGTTGAAAGAGACCTCGAAGATGCCATTCTGAGGGAAATGGAGCACTTCTTACTGGAGTTGGGAGCGGGTTTTACTTTTGTTGCCCGACAGAAGCGTATCCAGATTGATAATGATGACTTTTACCTTGACCTGCTCTTTTACAATCGCATTTTGAACCGGCTGGTTGCGATTGAACTGAAAACTGAAAAGTTTCGGCATAGTCATAAAAGCCAGATGGAACTTTATCTTCGTTGGCTCGACAAGCACGATCGCCAGCTCCATGAGAACCCCCCTATCGGTATTATTCTTTGTGCCAGCAAAAAGCAGGAACAAATAGAGTTACTCGGGCTGGATAAAGGGGAGATTCATGTGGCGGAGTACCTGACTAAGTTGCCATCCCATGAATCCCTGGAAGCTCGCTTCCAGCAGGCAATCCACAATGCCCGCAAGCGTATTGAGAACAAGGGCGAAGAGTAAGCAGCCAATTGTCTCCACAGTGTGGAGACAATTCGATTTGAACATTGGGCAGACACTGTCTGCAAAATCCTGAAGAGTTACAAAAAAGAACCTTCAGGTACCATTCTGAGACCTTGGAATATGGACAGTACCAACGAAATTACCTTCCAGAACGAAATGATCGCCCAAATGCAGGCCAACGGCTGGCTGCTGGGCACACCCGACCAGTACGACCGTAAAACCGCCCTCTACACTGCCGACGTGCTGGCCTTTGTGAAAGACACTCAGCCAAAGGAATGGGACAAGTTCTGCAAGCTGTTCCCCAATGATTCAGACGCGCACTTTATCGCTCATCTCACGGCGCAACTGAAAAAGGCCAATCCCAACGCCATCGACAAGGAAATGCGCAGCTATGGCACTCTGGGTGTGTTGCGTCACGGGCTGAAGATTCGTAATGCCCGGTTCTCACTGTGCCAGTTTATGCCGGAACATAACCTCAACCCGGATACGCTGGCTCGCTATAAGGAAAACCATTGTCGTATTGTGCCGGAGCTGGTGTATTCCCCCTATGCAACGGCAGAGCATTTGGCCGCAACCGGCAAGAAGGCGAAGGCATGGCGTATTGATCTGGTGCTGTTTATCAACGGTTTGCCGGTGGCGACATTGGAGCTGAAGTCGGAGTTCAAGCAGTCCGTCGATAACGCCATTCGCCAGTACAAGAAAACCCGCCTGCCCAAAGATCCGGAAACCGGCAAGCCGGAACCGCTACTCACCTTCAAGCGAGGTGCGCTGGTGCATTTTGCCGTGAGTCAGTACGAAGTGCATATGGCCACCAAACTGGCGGGCAGCGATACCTACTTTCTGCCGTTTAACAAAGGTACGAAGGACGGCGGCGCAGGCAATGATGTGCCGGAAGATGATAACCGGTATGCGACAGAGTACTTGTGGAATGAGGTACTGCTACCCGACAACCTGCTGAATATTATTGCCCGGTTTGTTCATCTCCAGATAGAAGAGAAGGAACACGCCGATGGCCGCAAGTACAAAAAAGAAGTGCTGATCTTCCCCCGTTACCATCAGTGGGATGTGGTGAATAAGCTGATCGGGGCGGCCAAAGCGGAAGGAACGGGCAATAAATATCTGGTGCAGCACAGCGCCGGTTCGGGTAAGTCCAACTCCATCGCCTGGACAGCCCATCAGCTATCAACCCTGTACGATGACGAAGGCAACAAGCAGTTTCATTCGGTGATTGTGGTCACAGACCGTACGGTACTGGACGACCAGTTGCAGGACACCATCTATCAGTTTGAACATGCCGACGGCGTGGTGGGGCGCATCAACCGCAGGGAAGGTGACGGCTCCAAGTCCGAGAAGCTGGCGCAGGCGCTGGAAAACGCCCAGCCTATCATCATCGTCACCATCCAGACCTTCCCCCATGTACTGGCGGCTATTGAAAACAGCACCAGCCTGAAGGAACGCCGTTATGCAGTGATTGCTGACGAAGCCCACTCGTCCCAGACCGGCTCCACGGCACGGCAGTTGAAAGAAGTGTTGATGGTGGAGAGCGACGAAGGTGGTGATGATCAGCCCCTGTCGTCTGAAGATATTCTGGACAACACCATTGCGGCCACTCTTTCCGCAAGAAGGGGCAGTAGCAACCTGAATTACTACGCTTTCACGGCAACGCCCAAGGCCAAGACGCTGGAGCTGTTTGGTCGTCTGCCCAAGCCGGATGAATCTGCTTCCGAAAGCTCTTCACAAAAGCAAGTTCCCGAAGCCTTTCACGTTTACACCATGCGTCAGGCTATTGAGGAAGGCTTTATTCTCGATGTCCTGAAAAACTACACCAACTATCAGGTGGCCTACCAACTGGCCCAGAAGATGGAAGCCGCCGATGAAGAGGTGGACAGCAAGAAAGCCAAGGTTAAGTTGAACCAGTGGGTGCGGCTCCATGAGTACAACATCGCCCAGAAGGTGAAGGTGATTGTTGAGCACTACAAAACCCATGTGATGCACCTGTTGGATGGTCAGGCCAAAGCGATGGTGGTGACCAGCTCCCGTAAAGAGGCAGTACGGTACAAGCTGGCATTTGATAAGTACCTTGCCGAGACAGCTCATAAGGGGCAGAGCCGTGTGGCGGTGATGGTGGCCTTCTCCGGAGAAGTGGAGTTCAACCAGAACGACCCGGACAGCACCGCTCTGCTGGATCAGAAGTTTACCGAGAGAAGCATGAACCCCGGCCTGAAAGGGCGGGATATGCGCAAGGCTTTCGATACCGACGATTACCAGATCATGCTGGTCGCCAACAAGTTCCAGACTGGCTTTGATCAGCCCAAATTCTGCGCCATGTACGTGGACAAACCTCTGGGCGGTGTGGAGTGCGTGCAGACCCTCTCTCGACTCAACCGCACCTATCCCGGCAAAGCCGAGTGCGGCACCTTTGTACTGGACTTCTTCAACAAGCCTGAAGAGATTCTGGCGGCCTTCCAGCCTTACTACCAGACTGCAGAGTTAGCGGATGTGAGCGACCCGGACAAGGTGTTTGAGTTGTACGAAAAGCTCCGTGCCAGTGGCATCTTCACCTGGAATGAGGTGGAGCGTTTCTGCGAAGCCTTTCTGACCAAGAACAAAAGCAATGCGGCCATCAGCAATATCGTGAAGCCTGCGGTTGAGCGCTGGCAGAAGCGGTACAGCTCGGCGGTTGAAGCGTACATTCAGGCCAGAGACATGTTTGAGCGCACTAAGAAAACCGGTGATGCCGTGTTGATGGCTAACGCCGAGAACAGCTTCAAGGAGTGCAAGCAGGAAAAAGACCGGCTGGAAATCTTCAAGAAGGACCTGGGTAGCTTCACCCGCTTCTATGAGTTTATGTCCCAGATCGTGGACTACGACGACAAGGAGCTGGAAAAACTCAGCCTGTTCGCCCGTTACCTGCGTCCGCTGCTACGGGAGAAGGTGATTCAGGAAGACGACATCGACCTGGATAACGTGGTGATGAGCCATTACCGCCTGTCCAGGATTCGGGAACAGCACATCAAGCTGAAAGAAGATGCGGAAGAGTACAGGCTGGAACCTGCCAGCGATGTCGGCACCGCCAAAGCCAAGGACAAGAAAGAAGAGTTCCTGTCCCAGATCGTCGCCCGCCTGAACGAGATGTTTATCACCGACAACCTCACCGACGGCGACATGATCAACTTCCTGCACACCACAACCAGCAAGGTGGCTGAGAACGCCACGGTGATGAAGCAGGTGAAAAACAACACGGCCAGTCAGGCACTGCTGGGAGACTTCCCACAGGCGTTTGATGACGCTGTTATGGACAGCAACGAAGCCCACCAGGAAATGATGATGCAGTACCTGTCTAACCCCGAGCTGGCGGACAGTTTGAAGCGGTTGGCTTTTGAGTTGTTGAAGCGGTAGGGGAATGCCGGAGCCGTTATCGGTTACACTGGCAGCGTGTTGTAAGGAGACATGGGGATGATTTTGAAGCCGGATAGTTATTGGCAAGGGGTATTGCGGGAGCTTCTGGCGCTGCCTGCCGAAACCGAGTGGGTGGAGTTTAAAACCAACCGTATTAAGCCTGACGACCTTGGCGAATACATTTCTGCTTTGAGTAATGGGGCGGCCCTGTGTGGCAAGCAAAATGCCTATCTGGTCTGGGGCGTCGATGATGAAACCCATGACATCATCGGCACAGACTTTAAGCCAGCCACTGATAAACGCGGTGGTCAGGAGCTGGAGAGCTGGTTGCTACAAAAGCTGACCCCGCGTATCCATTTCTACTTTAAGACCATTGAGTGCGATGACAAGCCCGTGGTGATACTGGAAATCGCCAAGGCTGTTCACACCCCAGTACAATTCAGCAGTACCGAGTTCATCCGTGTGGGTAGCTACAAGAAAAAGCTCAAAGACTTTCCCGAAAAGGAACGGGCGCTGTGGCGTGCATTCGACAATACCCCGTTTGAAGAGCAGTTGGCACTTGAGAATGTCGATGGTCAGAAGGTATTGGCTGTGCTGGATTACCCGGCGTATTTTGAGTTGATGGAACAGCCGCTGCCAGACAATAGGGCAGGCATACTGGAGAAGCTGAAGCAGGATATGCTGATTCAGCCCGACAAGGCCGGAAACTGGGATATTACTAATCTGGGTGCGCTGCTCTTTGCCAAGGATCTGGAACAGTTCAAGAAGTTGCGGCGCAAAGCGATCCGGGTCGTCATTTATAAAGGCGTAAACCGTCTGGAAACGATTCGGGAGCAGATTGGCGGTAAAGGGTATGCCAATGGTTTTGAAGGGCTAATCGCTTTCATCAATACCTTTGTGCCTCGCAATGAAGTCATGGGTAAGGCCTTACGCAAGGACGTGCCGATGTTTCCCGATCTGGCCGTACGAGAGCTGGTTGCGAATGCCCTGATCCACCAGGACCTGTTTATGACAGGCACCAGCCCAATGGTGGAGATATTTGAAGATAGGATGGAGATAACCAATCCGGGCGTGCCTCTCGTTGACCCCAGCCGATTTCTCGACAGCCCACCCCGTTCACGCAACGAGGCGATGGCTTCCCTCCTGCGACGAGTGGGCATATGTGAAGAGCGCGGCAGTGGAATAGATAAGGCCGTTGCTCAGACGGAGGTATACCAGCTTCCAGCGCCATTGTTTGAAACCAAGGATGAGTCGACCATTGCGGTGTTGTTCGGACACAAAGATTGGTCAGATATGGATCAGGCAGACCGGGCACGAGCCTGCTACCAGCACGCTTGCCTGAAGTGGGTTGAACGAAGCCAGATGACGAATGCCTCTCTCCGGGAACGGTTCGGTATTGAAGCCAAAAACAGTGCAGCTATTTCGCGTGTAATCAGGGATGCGCTGAGTGCAGGGCTGATTCGTCCTTTTGATGCAAGCCAGGGGCGGCGTAACGCTAAGTACATTCCATCCTGGGCTTAATTCCACCGCAGGGTTTATTTGATGGTTATTTGATAGGCAGCCCTGCTTGTCGCGGATATTTGGGTTGGTTTTGTTCTTAATCCCTTTTATATCAAGGGGTTGGAAGGGAAAGGTTTTATTTGATGGTTATTTGATGGCTAGGCTCATTCACAATGGATTTTAGAGTGGGTCTTTGCTGTCAACCCCTTGTGTATCAAGGGTTTATATGAAAAAAAATTTATTTGATGGTTATTTGATAGAGACGGCCCATGCAGGAGGCTTTTACTGCGTGTGCCCCCCCATGACATAGCCAAACAGAGCCGGGTAGAGTCCCATGTCCAGCATACCCGGCACCTGCCCCCCGGTCAAAAGCTGGAATCACTGGCCAGCACTGCGCCTTTTGGTTTTTTCTCCGGCCCAAAGTGTTGAATGAAACTCCAGCTTGTCAGCGATTCTGCGGGCTTCCTCTGGTGAAAAGGCCTTGTAGAGGGAGGTCGGTGAGTGTGTGTTCAAATTGTCTTTAACATGTCGCCAGCCTGACAGGGGTTCAAACATCATGAATAGGCTGCTGACACCATTGCGTTCATATTCTGTGTCGTAGCGCTCTGCCTGACCGGGTTCCATAGGGATTGGGTTGGCGACCTCAATGATGTGTTGATGGCTGCTTTCATCCAGGCAAACAAGCGGATGCAAGGGATCATACGGGCGCTTGTACACCTCAAGAATATCTTCCATAGCGCTTACGAAACTGGCGTTTTCCTTCTTTGGAAGGCACCACTCCTTTTTCTGCCAGGGCTTGAGTTCGTTTTTTTAACCCTTCATGAATCGTACTTCTCGAGATGGACTCGACATACTCAAGCTCAATCATACGATCTCTTAGCAAATTGAGAGTCCAGCGGCAGTGATCTTTCGGTGGCGGTGATCAGGTAAGAGCAATGAGATGGGCTTCAGCCTCACCATCCAGCTTGCGAGCTGGCCCATGGTGACTTCGCTTGCCGTTGACTGCGACATCAAGGCCCTCCTCAACCAACCGCTGTTGTAGACGAGTAATGGTCAATAGCAGCGAGCATGCTCTCACGGCTCAAGAGGGTGCTCTGCGGGAGCTGCGTTTTGATTCTTATCCGGCCCGATCGCTCGGATACAGCCCAAATCTCTAAAGCAGGAACCTTTTTTCTCTGCTAATGTCATAATGGATACACAATGTATATACTAATAATGGCAGAAATGAGGTGGCAGCATGAAGGTTCAAAGCGAAATCAAAAAATGGGGGAATAGTCTGGCCCTGAGAATCTCTGGTGCTATGGCTGAATTGCCTCAGTTTGAAGCAGGCTCGAAGGTGTCTGTTGATATTACTCCTGATGGGTTACTGGTGAAGAAAGTAGCCAAACCTCGCCGCAAACTTAAACTGCCGTATTCTGAAAAGTCATTGCTGGAAGACATGACTCCTGAAAAGGCTCATGCTGATGAGCTGGCCCCCCTGAATCCCTCTGAGTTTGGTGCCTAATGAAGAAGCAGTACATCCCAGAAAAGAATGACATCATTTGGTTGGATTTTGAGCCTACCAAGGGGAAAGAGATCGGCAAACTACGCCCTGCCTTGGTGTTATCGAGCAAAGACTACAACCAAAAGACCGGGTTACTGATTTGTTGCCCCATAAGCACAAGTATCCGAGGAGCGGCTACAGAGGTTCCGGTAGATAACCTCAAAGTAAAGTCTGTCGTTGCTGCCAGCTTGATCCAGACACTAAGTTGGAAGGATCGGGGGGCGGAGTACATCACCAAAGCGCGGAAAGGTGTTTTTGAAGAAGTGATTTTGAAGATCATCCCACTTATCGGGGCTGATGTTGTTCTTGAAGAGTACATGTCCGAAGAGGAGTAGCCAAGGCCCGGCGGGAAACCGGGCTTATGGTTTGGGAAGATGACAGAAGACGACTGTCGATAGTTTTCCTGTCATGACCAAATAGCAGCCAGTCAGCCTTCACATCAAGAAACAGAATCAGCTTACACAGATTATCGAACCCCGGCTTTTTCTGGTCATCGCACCACTGGCTGACCATGCTGGGGCTCACTCCCAGATGGGAGGCAACATCCTTTTTTGAGCGACACGAGCGACGGATCGCTACAGCCAACCTTCGGCCAAAAGAGGATTGTGGTTTTTCTTTTCTGGTCTCACTCATTACCTCAACAATAAGGAGGTTTTTGACTTCTTAACCCCTTCCGGTTCACAACTTTTCAATCAGTTAACTACGGCTACATCATGTGAAGAGGTTGCATCTATGAACAAAACGCTCCGAGAAGCGTTGGGACGCCTGGCCGTTGTCGCCAAAATTCTGAAGAAAGCTACAGGGGAGTTAACGCCCGATGAGGTGGAATCCTGTGGCGATATTCTCTCCGATGCCTACTCAGACCTTCTTGATTCTCTGGACAGCACAGACGACGCCTGAACCCTTAATCTCAACCTATCCGAATATTCAGCAAATGCCCCGGCGAGCAAAATGGGAGTTGATATGACATCTACGGAAATAGAAGGGCTTTATAGAGGCAGGGGATTTTATAGAGGTTATTCATGTCGCAGACGTGCCGCGTGATGACCGGGAGCCAGAAACGAAAAAGGCCTTAGCAGTGCTAAGGCCTTGATCTGTATAAGGAAATTTGGTGCCGGCACCAAGAGTCGAACTCGGGA
>NZ_SMME01000578.1 GCF_009711465.1 Parendozoicomonas verongulae
GCATCCGCTTCAACGGCCAGATGTTGTACAACCGTTGATTCTGTGAGTGTTAATTGGATTCTTTGTTTTTTCCCATGGCAGTGCATAAAGTGGTTTTTGGCAGATCTGTTTACATTACAGGATGTAGTTTCACCGGGGTGGATATGTGTGCTGTCCGCAGGGCATATGGCAATGCTGCCTTTTGATATCACATCTAATGGGCGTAACGGAGTAAGGTGAAGAGGTCTGCTCTTGCCTCCTGATACATAAGTGGCAGATGAAGACAGCCCAATCACTATGCAGAGACTGGTAACAACAAAGTTCAGCCTGAAGACCATTCCTATCCTTCCCATAAAAAGAGTAAAGAAGATAGCAACGTAGCTGGCGGTCTCTTGTTATGTTGGTATTTACGGCGCTGGTCGTCTGTCGCGGGGTGGGCTGGGTATGCACTAGATCGCTTAGCGTGACTCCAGGCTTCAGATACTGCTATTTTTTCGCGGTGATGAGCACCGCAGTAAAAATGCTCTCGTCCTGAATATTCCGCCTATCTTCTTTGTTCTTTTTATGGGAAGGGTAGGAATGGGCTTCAGACTGAAATTTGTTGTCACCAGCCTCTGTATAGTCATCGGCCTGTCTGCATCTGCCATCTATGCATCAGGAGGCAAGAGCAAACCTCTTCACCTTGCTCCGTTACGGCCATTAGATGTGCTATCGACCGGCAGCATTGCCATACATCCTGCAGGCAGCACACATATCTACCCCGGTGCAACCACATCTTGCACCGTCAACAGGTCTGCCGGGCACCATCTTGTGCATTGCCGTGGGAAAAAACAAAACACCCAAGTCACACTCACGGGATCAACGGATGTACAACACCTGGCCGTTGAAACGGGTACTACAACATGGGTTAGGACATCCACTACCATTTGCCGCATTTCTAATAACAAGGCAGCTCCTGGCATCTTATGTACTCCTTCTTCACTTTCTTCTTTAGATACTCTATTCCCAGAGTTGTCCGGCTTGAAGCAGAATGACACTCTACTTTCAGAGTTGTCGGGTTTGTTGCAGGATGATGTATTTCAGAGTGTTCTTTGTGCCAGTACAGGGGAGTGTGCATTCGATACAGATGGCACTCTTTCTGAAGTGAGTCCGACTCAGCCTGACAGCGATCAGCGGCCCACGGACATCTCCGGGGGGCATATGGTAAGATCTGGTGTTAAAAAATATCCTGTGGGAGTCTGTGAAAAGAGCGGAGGCAACCAGTCTTTCTCCCAACCCAGTCGTCTCACCGCCTGCAAGCGCACCCACACAGGGGAAAAGCCCTTTATCTGTAGCCAGGACGGATGCCACAAAGCGTTTACCAGATCCAGCGATCTCACCAGACACAAGCGCATTCACACAGGGGACAGGCCCCACGTCTGTGACCAGTGCCACAAAGCGTTCACCACATCCTGCAATCTTACCGACCACAAGCGCATTCACACAGGGGTCAGACCCTTTGTCTGTGATTGGGACGGGTGCAACAAAACGTTTACCACATCCGGCAACCTCACCAAACACACGCGTATCCATACAGGCTTCAGGCCCTTTGTCTGTGATCAGGATGGGTG
>NZ_SMME01000199.1 GCF_009711465.1 Parendozoicomonas verongulae
CCACCGACTTCAGTCGGTGGTTGTTCAGTTTTAAAAGAGTCAGGTGTTTCCGTTTTATAGTTTTCTTTCTTGTGTTTTTGGGAAGTTAACTTTTTATCCTAACAAGAGGTACTGGCTGGGTATAGAAAAGAAGGCGATTTTAGTTGTTTGTTTTTGCATATATTGACATAAAGCAAATAATAAGGGGAGTGGTACCTATAGTATCGTTTTCATTTTGATAGTGGCACACAGCCACTCAAGGCTCCCTCTTAATGTCTCGTACAGTCAAGTTCCTTGCTGCGGCAGGAATTTATATTCTGCTGATGGTTATGCCCCTCAGTGTTATTCCAGCTAATCCCGAACAACATACGCCTCAA
>NZ_SMME01000847.1:0-608 GCF_009711465.1 Parendozoicomonas verongulae
TGGCTCTGGCACAATTGCCATATATCGCAGACTGTTATTTAATAAATCGAGAATACTTCAAAATACAATAAAAAGTAGAACCTTTACGGGGCAAATCTAAGTGCTAGGGCTGTTCAAAAAAAAATCCAGTTCGCTGCTGGGGATTGATATCAGTTCTACTTCGGCCAAGTTACTGGAGCTAAGTGTTAGCGGTAACCAGTACCGGGTAGAGTCTTATGCTGTTGAACCTCTGCCGCCTAATGCCGTTGTTGAAAAAAATATTAACGAATTAGAAGTTGTCGGGGAGAGCGTTCGTCAACTTGTTACCAAATCTCGCACCTCACTCAAAAATGCTGTGGTTGCTGTTGCCGGATCAGCCGTTATTACCAAAACCATGGAAATGGATGCCTCTCTCAGTGATGATGAGATGGAAAACCAGATTACTGTGGAGGCCGACCAGTATATTCCCTACCCCCTTGATGAGGTAGCTCTGGACTTCGAGGTTCAGGGGCTCAGTGAGAACAACCCGGAGCGGGCAGACGTTCTTATTGCTGCCTGTCGGCGGGAAAATGTAGAAAGCCGCGAAGCTGCGCTTAACCTCGCAGGTTTGACTGCCAGGGTTGTGGATG
>NZ_SMME01000847.1:741-44998 GCF_009711465.1 Parendozoicomonas verongulae
TTCATTGAACCTCAGCTGGAACTCTCCGAAGATGACCCCCTGGTGGCTATTGTCGATATCGGTGCCACCATGACCACCCTCAGTGTTCTGGAAGACGGTAAAACCGTTTATACCCGTGAGCAGCTGTTCGGTGGGCGCCAGCTGACCGATGAAATCCAGCGGCGCTACGGTATGTCTCCCGAAGAGGCTGGTCTGGCCAAGAAGACGGGTGAATTACCTGACGACTACGAGCCAGAGGTTCTCGATCCATTCCGCACAGCCGCTGTGCAGCAGATATCCCGAAGCCTGCAGTTCTTTTACTCCTCCAGTCACTTCAACGATGTGGATTGTATTGTACTGGCCGGTGGTACCGCTTCAACACCCGGTTTGGTGGACATGATTGCCGAAAAGATTGGTACGCCTTGTGTGCTTGCTAATCCCTTTGCCCGCATGTCGGTCGCCAGCAAGGTGAATGCCAGTGCTCTGGCCAACGATGCTCCGGCGATGATGATTGCCTGTGGTCTGGCGATGAGGAGTTTTGACTAATGGCAAGAATTAACCTCCTCCCCTGGCGTGAAGAGCTGCGACAGGAAAAACAGAAAAAGTTTCTGATCGCCCTTGGGGCAGCGGTCGCCGTGGCTGCGGTGCTGATTTTTTTATGGGATATGACGCTCAACGCCTCCATTGACGATCAGCAGTCCCGGAATAAGTTCATCCAGACTGAAATCTCTACCCTCGACAACAAAATCAAGGAGATTAACCAGCTCAAGGAAAAGAAGGAAGAACTGTTGGCCCGTATGGAGGTTATCCAGAACCTGCAGGGTAACCGCCCGGTGATTGTGAGAGTGTTTGATGAGCTGGTACGGGTGCTCCCCGATGGTGTCTACTTCACCAGTCTCAGCATGGACGCCAATGTAATCAGTGTTCAGGGGATTTCCGAATCCAATAACCGTATTTCCAAACTGATGCGTCAGCTGGATGAGTCAGACTGGTTTGATAATCCGAACCTGACAGCGGTTAAAGCGTTAAGGGAGGGGGAAGGCAGCAGCTTTGAATTAACCTTCAGGCAGGTGACGCCAGCGTTGAACAGTGCAGAAGGGGGTGACGCATGAGTTCTCTGCAGGAGAAGATGGAGAAGCTCAATAATATCGACTTCAACGATCTTGACTTCGAAAATATTGGTTCCTGGCCTACTCCCATTAAGGGCATTATCTGTTTAGCGGCTTTGGCTCTTGTTTTGTTTCTCGGTTTTCACTTCCACTTGAATGATCTGGGAAAGAAGCTGGATAGAGAGGCTCAAAAGGAAACTGAGCTGAAGCAGGAGTTTCAGACCAAGGCTTTTCAGGCAGCCAACCTGGAAGCCTATCGTGCCCAGATGACTGAGATGGAAGCTTCCTTCGGTGCGCTGGTTCGTCAGCTGCCCAGCGATACCGAGGTTCCCGGTCTACTGGAAGACATCACGGAGAAAGGGTTGGGTGCTGGTCTGACCATCGACACTATAAGCCTCCAGCCGGAAGTGACCCATGAATTCTACGTTGAGCTGCCCATCAATGTGAATGTGCGGGGCAACTACCACGATCTGGGGAACTTTGTGAGCGGTGTGGCAGGCTTGCCGCGTATTGTGACGCTTCACAATTTCACGATCAAAAGCAGTCAATCTGGCGGTAATCTGACGATGGAAATTTTTGCCAGAACCTATCGGTATAACGATAAGGGAGGTGCGTAATGAACCGTATTTTCCTTTTCTGCACTCTGGTTGCTTCCGTATTGGTTGCAGGTTGCGACAGTGGAGGTGACTATCGTGATCTCTCTCTCTATATGGATGACGTTCGGGCTAAGCCCAAGGGGAGTATTGAACCTCTGCCCAAATTCAGCCCCTATGAAGCCTTTACCTACTCAGCCTCAGGAGAGCGCAGCCCTTTTGATAAACCCATCAAAGTTGAAGTGGTGCGCAAGCAGAAGGTGGAAAGTGATATTCGCCCCGATCTGGACCGTGTGAAGCAGTTTTTGGAGGGATTTTCCTTCGATAACTTTGCGATGGTTGGCACTTTAAGTGACGACAGGGGTTTTTATGCGCTGATTTCTGCCGATGGCAATGTATATAAGGTGGAAGTGGGTGATTACCTTGGCCGAAATCATGGTCGTGTGATTGGTATCACAGATTCAGAAATTCAGGTTCTGGAAATTGTGAAAAATGGCCCGGAGAGCTGGGTCGAGCGGCCTAGAACACTGGCGCTGAACGAGTCATAAAACGTAAGCTCACACACTCACACAGTTTTATGCAGGTAGCGAAGCTGTTGGCGCTACTGCAAGGAAGAATAAAGACAATATGGGTGTATTTGCATGATAAAAGCAGGCCGTTTGAAAAAACTGGCGGGTTCTCTGGGGGGAGCTGGGTTAGCGTGTCTGCTGACTCTTCCTGCTCTTGCCGGAATCCTGGAGAGTCTGGATGTGACTTCTCTCCCAGGTGATCGGGTTGAGATGAAACTGAACTTTGACTCTCCCCCTCCAGAGCACATTCGAGGTTATGCCATCGAGCAGCCCGCCCGTATTGCCCTCGATTTGCCCGATACCAAGAGTGCAGTCGAGAAATATAACAACGTCGGTTTTGCCAATACCCGAAGTGTGACAGTGATTGAGGCCAAAGGGCGCACGCGAATGATCGTGAACCTGGATAAGCCCTCTGGTTACAGCACCCGTGTTGAAGGGAACAGCCTTTATGTTCTGGTGGGGGATACTTCCAGTGTTCAGGCAGCTGTGACCCCCGAGGCGGCTCCTGCTGAGAGAGTGACTTCCGGCTCGGTAGCGGCTTCCCGTACTCATGGTTTGACCGGTATCGACTTTGAGCGAGGCGAAGATGGTGAAGGTAATATCATCATCGGTCTTTCCTCCAAAGCCGTGACCATGACTCTGGAAGAGCAGGGTGGCCGCCTGCGTCTGACTTTCCCTGGCTCTGAACTGCCTGTAAAGCTGCGCAACCGTCTGGATGTGAATGACTTCGCCACACCCGTGCAGTTTATTGATGCCCGCATAGAAGATGGCAATGCACTGGTTGTGATTGACCCGAAAGGCGAATACGACTATCTGGCCTGGCAGACCGATGAAAAACTCACCATCAGCGTGAAAGCACTGACAGCCCAGCAAGCCGAGCAGAAAACACGTAAACAGCTGGTTTACAGTGGTGATAAGCTCTCTCTGAATTTTCAGGATATTGAAGTGCGCCACGTGCTGCAGATTCTGGCGGATTTCAAAGACCTGAACCTCGTGGCCAGTGATACCGTATCCGGTCGTGTAACTCTGCGCTTGAAGAGTGTGCCCTGGGATCAGGCTTTGGATATCGTGCTGAAATCCAAAGGTCTGGGGCAACGACGGGAAAACAATGTTCTGGTGGTTGCACCGGCTGCAGAATTGGCTGCTCAGGAACGTGAACTTCTGGAATCTCAACAGCAGATTCGTGAGCTGGCTCCTCTGTACACCGAGCTGGTTCAGATTAACTATGCTGATGCCGCTGAAATTTCCGCTGTGCTCTCTGGTGGTGAAGGTAACCGTATCCTATCCGAGCGTGGCAGTGTTCAGGTGATTGAACGAACCAACAGTCTGCTGATACAGGAAACTCAAGGAAAGCTGGACGAGATTCGTGATCTGATTACCAAGGTGGATATTCCGGTACGTCAGGTGCAGATTGAAGCCCGTATTGTTGCTGCAGATACCAACTTCAGTAAGTCGTTAGGCGTTAAGTGGGGTGGCTATCTAAATCCGGGTGGTACCAGTGACCCTAATCAGAAGAGAAGAGGTGGATTTATTGGTGGTCAAGGAGGGCAGATCACAACAGAGGTTGGTGATAATGGGGTTGAGCGGAGTTATACGTATGATCAACTGTTTACAGATCTTTCTGCTCCCGGTGCCAGTTCTGCAATTGCCCTTGGCTTTATGTCAAATTCCGCTGTTTTGAACCTTGAGTTATCTGCCCTTGAGAGTGACGGAGGCGGTGAAATTGTTTCTCAACCCAAGGTTATTACATCCGATAAGCAGAAAGCGGTTATCAAGAGCGGTAAGGAAATCCCCTATCAGGAAGCCAGCTCCAGTGGTGCGGCTACCGTGTCCTTCAAAGAAGCTGTATTGTCCCTTGAAGTAACACCTCAAATCACACCTGATGGTCGTATTATTATGGCGATCAAAGTAAACAATGATGACAGTACGACCTCCACCTCAACCGGTATACCCATCATTGATACAACGGAAGTTGATACAAAAGTGTTGATTGATGATGGTCAGACCATAGTTCTTGGTGGTATCTTCAAAAATACAACCAGCAGGGGGGTTGATAAAGTGCCCCTGTTAGGAGATCTTCCGGGTGTAGGTCGCTTGTTCCGCAGGGATACAAAGCGCGATACCAGGACAGAAACACTGATTTTTATTACACCTAAGATCCTCACGGAGTCAATGGCCTTGCGCTGACAGTGGATGTATGCAGTCACGCACTATTTATCTTATCGGGCCAATGGGAGCTGGTAAAAGCACCATTGGCCGTATGCTTTCCCGGGAGCTCAATCTTCCCTTCCTCGATACCGATCAGGAGGTGGAAGAGCGCTGTGGTGCCGATATTCCCTGGATATTCGATATGGAGGGCGAGGCCGGATTCCGGCAGCGTGAAACCGCTGTGCTCGAATGTCTGAAAGATGACCCTCCTCAGGTGGTTGCTACCGGAGGAGGTATCGTTATGAAGGATGTAAATCGTCGGATAATGATAACCAACGGTTTCGTGGTTTTCCTTCAGGCATCTGTATCAACCCAGATAATGCGCACCGCGAAAGACAAGCGCCGCCCTTTGCTCCAGCGTCCGGACCGTAAACAGGTACTCACCGACCTTTATGCCATCCGGGAGCCTCTTTATCGTCAGACTGCCGATCTGGTGGTATGTACAGACAGAGGCAGCCCCCGGCAGGTGATTCGGGAGATTGTGGACGCAGTGCAGGGAAGCTAGCTTTATATCCATTTTTGATTTTCCAGGAAAACACTGTGAAAACCCTTAGCGTTGATCTCGGGGAGCGTTCCTACCCAATTCATATCGGCTCTGGCTTGCTGGAGCAGCCGGAACTTCTGATCCCCCATATCCGTGGCAAACAGGTAGCTATCGTTACCAACGAAACCATCGCGCCTCTGTATCTGGAAAAATTGCATAAGACACTGACCGGTTTTCAGGTCACGGATATTATTCTTCCAGATGGTGAACAGTACAAAAATCTGGATGTTCTAAACCAGATCTTTGACGGTTTACTCAAGGCGCGCCACAATCGCACAACGACACTTATCGCCCTGGGAGGTGGTGTAGTTGGCGATATGTGCGGTTTTGCCGCGGCCAGCTATCAGCGTGGTGTGAACTTTATTCAAGTGCCTACAACCCTTCTTTCCCAGGTTGATTCTTCCGTTGGTGGGAAGACCGGAGTGAATCACGCTCTGGGTAAAAACATGATTGGCGCTTTCCATCAGCCCCAGTGTGTTCTTGCTGATATTAGTGTGTTCAAAACACTGCCCGATAGGGAGCTGTCTGCAGGTATCGCGGAAGTCATCAAGTACGGCCTGATTTGTGATGCACCTTTCTTTGAATGGCTCGAAAGCAACATCACGCATCTCGTCGAGCGTAATGAGTCTGCGATGATTGAAGCCGTGCTGCGCTCTTGTGATAACAAATCTAAAGTGGTGGCTGAGGATGAAAAAGAGTCTGGCCGCCGTGCACTGCTCAATCTTGGACACACCTTTGGCCACGCTATCGAAACCCATCAGGGTTACGGAAACTGGCTCCACGGTGAAGCCGTTGCAGTGGGCATGGTGATGGCGGCGCAGCTGTCTGCCCGTATGGGTTGGATTGATGGCTCTATTGTGGTGCGTACCATTGGGCTGCTGGAAAAAGCCAATCTCCCTGTGCAGCCACCAATGGATATGGCTCCAGATGATTTTCTATCACTGATGAGTGTGGATAAGAAAGTGATTGATGGCCAGCTTCGCCTGATTCTTCTCAAGGGTATTGGTGATGCTGTTGTGACGTCAGAGACGACAGCCCAACAGCTGCTGGACTATCTAGCCTCTGTCTGCCACTGAATGATTTCCCGCTAACCCTCTTATTTTTCTCTTCTGAAAATCTAACGATAGTGGTCGTATTTGTACAAAATGCGACTGCCTTGTACGTATTTTTCCGACTGTTGTAATTGTTGCGATTTGTTAATGCGTTGGGGCGCATGTACAATGATTCGCCGCACGAGTGAGCTGCTGTGCCTGCTTTACGCAGTTTATGGCGCCCATACGGCTAGAAAAATAAGGTGTTAGGGCAAACGGGCATGGATGCTTGCAAAATATGAGGCCAGGAGGCCGATAGACGCCAAAATAACGATTACCAGAATGGCTGTTGAGAGATCGCCTATGAGTTCAGGTTTGTATCATCCCGGTGAGTTCAGGGACAATTGTGGTTTTGGACTCATTGCCCACACTGAAGGCAGGAAAAGTCATGACCTGCTGCAGAAAGCAATTGAAGCCCTGACCTGTATGACCCATCGAGGGGGTATTGCCGCAGATGGGCGTACCGGCGATGGTTGTGGGTTGCTGATTCAGCTGCCCGACTCTTTCTTCCGTTCCATTGCGAATGAAACCTTTCAGCTCAAACTTCCGACCCTCTACGCTGTTGGCATGGTGTTCCTGAGCCAGGACGAGCACAAAGCCAGTGAAAGCCGCACCGCCTTTGAGCGGGAGCTCAAGAGCCAGGGGCTGGATGTTATTGGCTGGCGTATGGTCCCTACCAATGAAGACTGCCTCGGGCCTATTGCCCTTGACCAGCTTCCTCAAATTGAACAGGTGTTTGTAGCACCAGCAAAAGAGCAAAACGCTCACCAGCTGGAAGCGGCTCTGTTTATGTCCCACAGAAAGGCGAGCCAAAAGCTTGCCGGGGACGAAGATTTCTATATCTGCTCACTGTCCAGCAAAGTCATCACTTACAAAGGCCTGATGATGCCTGCGGATCTGGCGAGCTTTTATCCTGATTTGGGAGACACCCGTTTTGAAACGGCTATCTGTGTCTTCCACCAACGTTTCTCCACCAACACCATGCCACGCTGGCCCCTGGCTCAGCCATTCCGCATGCTGGCCCACAATGGTGAAATCAATACCATTACCGGTAACCGCAACTGGGCGGAAGCCCGGGCGCAGAAATTTCAGTCTGAGCTGTTACCAAATCTCGATGAGATTCGCCCGCTGGTGAATCGCACCGGTTCCGACTCGTCCTCGCTGGATAATATGCTGGAAATTCTGGTAAGCGGTGGCGTGGATCTCTATCGTGCTATCCGTATGCTTGTTCCGCCCGCATGGCAGAACGTGGATACCATGGACCCGAACCTCCGTGCTTTCTATGAATACAACTCTATGCATATGGAGCCCTGGGATGGCCCGGCTGGTCTGGTGATTTCTGATGGTCGCTATGCGGTGTGCGCACTGGACAGAAACGGTCTGCGCCCTTCCCGCTGGGTGAAAACTAAAGATGGTTATCTCACCGTAGCCTCGGAAGTGGGGGTGTACGACTACAAGCCGGAAGATGTGGTTGCCAAAGGCCGTGTAGGGCCAGGGCAGGTTCTGGCCATTGATACGGAAACCGGTGAGTTCTTCCAGGCTAACGATATCGACCAGCAGCTCAAGGGCCGCCAGCCCTATAAAAAGTGGCTGAAAAGTCACGCCTGCCGCATTCGTTCCCGTTTTGTGGAAGTGGATCACAAGATTGATCCACTGCCGTGTGATGCTCTGCTCAGTGAACAGAAGCGCTTTCAGGTGTCTTTTGAAGAGCGGGATCAGGTTATACGGCCACTGGCAGAAAACGGTCAGGAAGCAGTTGGCTCCATGGGAGACGATACCCCCATGGCGGTACTGTCTCAGCGAGTACGGCCGGTGTATGAATACTTCCGCCAGCAGTTTGCGCAGGTGACCAATCCGCCCATTGACCCCCTCCGTGAAGCAGTGGTGATGTCGCTGGAAACCTGCATGGGGCGGGAACGGAATATGTTCCTGGAAACTCCGGAGCATGCTAAGCGAGTGATTCTTAAATCCCCGGTGCTGTCCACCACTAAATTTCTGAATCTGGTGAATGGCGAGCATAAGCATGATGATCTGAAAGTGGCACATCTTGATCTTGGCTATGAAGAAGTTACTGGCCTTGAGGCTGCGATTGTTGAGCTGTGCGATAAGGCTGAGCAGGCGGTGCGGGATGGCAGGGTTCTACTACTGCTTACGGATAGAGATCAGAAGCCTGGTTTATTACTTATCCATGCGGCTTTGGCGACTGGTGCAGTACATCATCGCCTGATCGACAAAGGCTTGCGTTCTGATGCCAACATTCTGGTAGAAACCGGTACAGCCCGTGACTCCCATCACTTTGCCGTGCTTCTGGGCTTTGGTGCGACGGCAGTTTACCCATGGCTTTCCTATGAAGTGATTCGGGATATGATCCAGTCCGGTACTATGGTCGCCGACACGCTGATGGCCTTTAAGTCTTATCGCAAAGGGATCAGCAAAGGGCTGTTGAAGATCATGTCGAAGATGGGAATATCCACCATCGCCTCCTACCGTGGTGCCCAGCTGTTTGAAGCTGTGGGTATCAGTCAGCCAGTTGTGGACGTGTGCTTTAATGGCGTCGCCAGCCGAATTGAAGGGGCGCGCTTCAGTGACTTCCATGAAGATCAGCGGTTATTGGCCAGGGAAGCATCCCGCAAGCGTAAGCCTATTCAGCAGGGCGGTTATCTGAAGTTTGTTCACGATAGTGAATATCACGCCTTTAACCCGGATGTTGTGCAAACCCTGCAGCAGGCGGTAAAGAATGGCGATTACGCTGCGTGGAAAGATTACGCGACGCTGGTCAACGAGCGCCCGGTAGCGGTAATTCGTGATCTGTTTGATCTGGAAAGTGACCGTGAGCCTATTCCTTTGGATCAGGTGGAGCCGGTCTCTGCCATTGTGCGCCGATTTGACTCTGCAGCTATGAGTCTGGGAGCTCTCTCTCCTGAAGCACACGAAGCTCTGGCGCAAGCCATGAACCGCCTGGGCGGCCGCTCCAACTCCGGTGAAGGCGGTGAAGATCCTGCCCGCTTTGGTACCGATAAGGTCTCCAGGATCAAACAGATTGCCTCTGGCCGCTTTGGTGTGACGCCTCACTATCTGGTGAATGCCGATGTGCTCCAGATCAAGGTGGCTCAGGGGGCCAAGCCCGGTGAAGGTGGTCAGCTACCCGGTGGCAAGGTGAATGATCTGATTGCTCGCCTGCGTTTCTCCGTACCGGGTGTGACGTTGATTTCACCGCCGCCCCATCACGATATCTATTCCATTGAAGACTTGGCTCAGCTGATCTTTGACTTAAAACAGGTGAACCCTGATGCGCTGGTGTCTGTAAAGCTGGTATCCGAACCCGGCGTGGGAACAATTGCTGCGGGTGTCGCCAAGGCTTATGCGGATTTGATTACTGTATCCGGCTATGACGGCGGCACAGCCGCAAGCCCGCTGACGTCTATTCGCTACGCGGGTTCCCCTTGGGAGTTGGGCTTGGCGGAAACTCAGCAGGCACTGCGCTCCAATGACCTTCGCGGAACTGTCAGGTTGCAGACTGATGGTGGCTTGAAGACCGGTCTGGATGTGATTAAGGCCGCCTTATTAGGGGCGGAAAGCTTCGGCTTCGGCACCACGCCGATGGTAGCCATGGGCTGTAAGTATCTGCGTATCTGCCATCTGAACAACTGTGCAACAGGTGTCGCCACACAGGACAAGCACCTGCGTGACGAGCACTTTATCGGTACGGTAGATATGGTAACCAATTTCTTCACCTTCCTTGCGCAAGAGGTGAGGGAGTGGCTGGCCAAACTGGGTTATCGCAGCCTGGATGAGCTGATTGGTCGTACAGAACTGTTGAAGGTGAAAGAGAACCTTACACCTCGTCAGGCCAATCTTGACCTGTCTCCAGTGCTGAGCAATAGCGCCATTCCAGCGGATAAACCTAATGCCTGTCAGGTTGACCGTAATCCGCCTTTCGATAAGGGGGAAATGGCCGAGCGAATGGTAGCTGAAATACTGCCTGCTATCGAAGCTAAAGTGGGTGGTGAGTTTGAATACACTATCGGTAACTGTGATCGTTCTATTGGTGCCCGCCTCTCCGGTGAGATTGCCAGGCGTTATGGCAACCAGGGTATGGCGGACAAACCGGTTACCATCAACCTGAAAGGCAGTGCCGGGCAGAGCTTTGGTGTGTGGAACGCCGGAGGCCTGAACATGTATCTGGAAGGTGATGCTAACGACTATGTAGGCAAAGGCATGACCGGTGGCAAGGTGGTGATTCGTCCTCCTCAAGGCAGCGTGTTTGCCAGTGAGGACACTTCCATTATCGGCAACACCTGTCTATACGGTGCAACGGGAGGCAAGCTGTTTGCCTCTGGAAGTGCCGGGGAGCGCCTGGGAGTGCGTAACTCTGGTGCCCATGTAGTGGTGGAAGGTGCTGGCGATCACTGCTGTGAGTACATGACTGGTGGTCTGGTGACTGTACTTGGGCGAACCGGCGGTAACTTCGGTGCGGGTATGACCGGTGGATTTGCCTATGTGCTCGATCTTAAACGCAATTTTGTGGATTGCTACAACCATGAGCTGGTTGATATTCACCGAATTGATTCCGAGTCCATGGAAGATCATCGAACCCACTTGCAGAGTGTGATTGACGAGTTCGTTCAGGAAACCGGCAGTGAGAGGGGAGAAAAAATCCTGGAGGACTTTGAGGATTATGCAGGCCTGTTCTGGCTGGTGAAGCCAAAGGCTGCAAGCCTCGACAACCTTCTGGCAAGCACCAGAGGGCGACCCGAATAAGAGGTCGGACGAGTCCCGGCAGCCTGCCATGAACAGGCTGCCGATTCAGGTCGCAGAATTGATGAGGTGTGTATGGCTGAAAGGCTGAGTAACAATTTCCAGTTCGTGCAGGTGGATAGAAAAGACCCTGCAAAAAAGAATATCCGTGCTCGTAAAAAAGAATTTATCGAAATCTACGAGCCTTACAAAGAACGGGAAGTGAAGCAGCAGGCACACCGTTGTCTGGAGTGCGGTAACCCTTACTGTGAATGGAAGTGCCCGGTTCATAACTATATTCCCAACTGGCTCAAGCTGGTGAGTGAAGGGCAGCTGTTTGAAGCGGCTGAACTGTCTCATCAAACCAACTCTTTGCCAGAAGTCTGTGGTCGTGTATGCCCTCAGGATCGTCTTTGCGAAGGGGCTTGTACCCTGAATGATGGTTTTGGCGCAGTCACTATAGGAGCCACTGAAAAGTACATAACGGATACGGCGTTCTCTATGGGCTGGCGGCCGGATATGTCTGCCGTAGCCTGGACCGAAAAAAAGGTAGCGGTGATTGGTGCTGGCCCTGCCGGTTTAGCCTGTGCCGATGTTCTGGTGCGCAACGGTGTGAAGCCGGTTGTGTTTGATAAGAACCCAGAAATTGGCGGCTTGCTGACCTTCGGTATCCCAGAGTTTAAGCTGGAAAAGAATGTCATGTCCCAACGCCGTGAAATCTTCACGGAGATGGGCGTCGAGTTTCAACTGGAAACTGAGATTGGCTCCGATATCGCTATCGATGAGCTGCTGGCGGATTATGATGCCGTGTTTATGGGGATGGGCACCTACACCTATATGAAAGGGGGCTTTCCCGGTGAAGACCTTCCCGGTGTATACGACGCGCTGCCTTTCTTGATTTCCAATGTGAACCGCAACCTTGGCTTCGAGAAATCTCCTGAAGACTTTATCGCTGTGAAGGGCAAGAAGGTTGTTGTACTGGGCGGTGGTGATACAGCCATGGATTGTAACCGGACGTCGATTCGTCAGGGAGCCAGATCGGTGTCCTGTGCCTATCGTCGGGATGAGGCCAATATGCCCGGCTCGCGTCGTGAGGTGCAGAATGCCAAGGAGGAGGGCGTGAACTTCCTGTTCAATCGTCAGCCTGTGGAAATTGTAGGTGACGGTAAGGTAGAAGGCGTTAAGGTTGTGACCACAGAGTTGGGTGAACCCGATGAAAATGGTCGTCGGCGTCCGCAGCCTGTTGCTGGTAGTGAAGAGATTCTTCCTGCGGATGCCGTGCTTGTAGCGTTTGGCTTCCAGCCCAGCCCGGCAGACTGGTTTTCTGGCAGCGATATTAAAACCGATGAGTGGGGGCGTGTGGTTGCGCCAGAGCAGGCGGAGTTCCCGTTTCAGACGTCCAATCCCAAGATTTTTGCCGGTGGCGATATGGTGCGCGGCTCTGATTTAGTGGTAACGGCGATCTGGGAGGGGCGTAAGGCTGCTGAAGGTATTCTCGACTATCTGGATGTTTGATGGCTGAGATACAAGAAAGGAGAGCAGAGGCTCTCCTTTCTTGTGGAAGTGACAAGCTGATTAGCAGCTGGCGACCACTTCGATTTCTACTTTGGCATCCTTAGGCAGGCGAACCACTTCCACACAGCTGCGGGCTGGGAAAGGCAGGGTGAAGTACTGTTTGTAGACTTCGTTGATATCGGTGAAGTCGTTCATGTCTTTCACAAATACCATAGTCTTGCGCACTTGTTTCATGCTGGAACCGGCAGACTCCAGAATGGCCTTCACGTTTTCCAGACACTGGCGAGCCTGTGCTTTGGTGTCTTCGGGCATTTCACCTGTTTCCGGGTTGATTGGCAGCTGACCGGAAGTGATGATCATGCCGTTGAACTGCATAGCCTGAGAATAAGGGCCAATAGCTGCAGGTGCATCAGATGTTTCGATTACTTTTTCCATTTTCAATCTTGCTAACGTTTTGCGTTGTCTGAAACCAGAAGTACTCAATAAATACGCCGTATGTCTATAACACTGCGTGCAGACTTCTGATTGAAATTATTGCCACCCTTCCATAAGCACAGCTGGAGGCAGGGTTTTATCGCTGGTGATTCTGGCGGGATATTAACGCCTCATTACCGAGTTGCCTTGATACCGGTCAAGAAAAAAACAGCCATTTTTAAAAATTCGAATAAAAAATCAAATCTTTTTTAACTTTTTGCATTGATTTACACCGTGATTGCGCCATTCTCTCATCAGTTTGCGAGCAACCGAATCAGTCTGGCAGGTTTCGGTGTATGTGCAATCTGGAATCAGTTACAGTCCCATCACAGTTTTTCACTACGGAAAAGGCGCTACTTTTGCTGGCCTTTCCTGCTGGGGGATAGAGCGTGACACAACTTAAAAATGATACTTTTCTAAGGGCTCTGCTAAAAGAGCCTGTTGATTACACTCCTGTGTGGATGATGCGTCAGGCAGGGCGTTACCTGCCAGAGTACCGTGAAACCCGAAGCCGGGCGGGGGATTTTCTCAGCCTGTGCAAGAATGCAGATCTGGCTTGTGAGGTTACCCTGCAGCCTCTGGAGCGATACCCTCTGGATGCTGCCATCCTGTTTTCGGATATTCTGACTATCCCCGATGCCATGGGGCAGGGGTTGTATTTCGAAGTCGGTGAAGGGCCGAAATTCCGCAAAGTTGTCAGAAGCGCAGAGGATGTGAAAGGGCTGATTCAGCCTCGTATGGACGATGAGCTCGACTATGTGATGAATGCGGTGCGCACCATTCGCCGAGAGCTGAATGGGCGAGTGCCTCTCATTGGCTTTTCCGGTAGCCCGTGGACTCTGGCGACCTATATGGTAGAAGGGGGAAGTACCAAAGACTTCCGTCATATTAAAGCAATGATGTTTGACCAGCCCCATGTGTTACATGCTCTGTTGGAGCGGTTGGCGAACTCTGTTACTGATTATCTCAATGCCCAGATTGTTGCGGGTGCCCAGACTGTGCAGATTTTTGATACTTGGGGCGGTGTTCTGGGTAGCAGGGAGTATCAGGAATTCTCCCTGAAATATATGGAGAAGATCGTTGCCGGCCTGCTGCGGGAAAATGAAGGCCGCAAAGTGCCAGTCATCCTGTTCACTAAGAATGGCGGTCAGTGGCTGGAATCCATGGCTGCAACAGGCGTCGACGCTCTCGGCCTGGACTGGACGACAGATATCGATGTAGCTCGCAAACGGGTTGGAGATAAGGTGGCTCTGCAGGGTAATATGGATCCTTGCGTGCTGTATGCATCTCCGAAGCGGATTCGTGAGGAAGTAAAACGTATTCTGGACGCTTATGGTTCAGGCTCTGGCCATGTCTTTAACCTTGGTCATGGCATTCACCAGTTTGTTGACCCCGAGCATGCGGGAGCATTTGTGGATGCAGTGCATGAGTTATCGGGGCGATAACTCGTACTGGAAGAAGCTTAAGCGTCCACAGCCTGATGGTGGGTCAGGCTGTGGTTTGTTATGTCGGCAGTATAACGTGAGTGGTTATTTGTGAGTATAAAATGTACTTTTACTCAGAAATTTCTCTGGCAATAGCCCGATGGCCGATATCTGTACGGAAGTAGCAGTTATCCCAACTGATTTTCTCCACGGCTTCATAGGCTTGGGTTTGGGCGATTGCAACAGTCTTACCGAGAGCTGTTACGCACAGTACCCGGCCACCGTGGGTGATAACAGTGCCATCTTTTTCTTTTGTACCGGCTTGGAAAACCATAGCACCGGACACTTGATCCATACCGGAGATGATATCGCCTTTACGGTATGATCCAGGATAACCGCCAGCCGCCATTACAACACCCAGTGCGGCACGGGAATCCCACTCGCAGGTTTTTTCAGCCAGCTCGCCATTAGCACCGGCTAAACACAGTTCAACCAAGTCAGATTTCATACGCATCAGAATGGGCTGGGTTTCCGGGTCACCAAAGCGGCAGTTGTATTCCAGTACCTTGGGTGTGCCGTCGTGGGCAATCATAATGCCCGCGTACAGAAAGCCCTGATACTGATAACCTTCTTTCGCCATACCCTCAATCGTGGGATGAATCACATCTTCCATAATGCGAGTGTGCATAGCGGGCGTTACAGCGGGAGCGGGAGAGTAAGCACCCATACCGCCGGTATTGGGGCCGGTGTCGCCATTATCTCTGGCCTTGTGATCCTGGCTGGTGGCCAGTGGTAAGATATTTTTACCATCTACCATCACAATAAAGCTGGCTTCTTCTCCAAGCAAAAACTCTTCGATGACAACCCGGTGGCCAGCTTCTCCAAATGCATTACCAGCCAGCATATCCTCTACAGCAGCAATAGCCTCTGCTTCGGTTTGTGCAAGGATAACGCCTTTACCGGCAGCCAGCCCGTCAGCCTTCACAACAATCGGAGCACCCTGCTGCTTGATATAAGCGACAGCAGGTTCGATTTCAGTGAAGTTTGCATAGGCGGCGGTGGGAATGTTGTATCTGGCGAGGAAATCTTTGGTGAAAGCCTTGGAGCCTTCCAGCTGGGCGGAGCCCTGATCTGGGCCGAAGATGGTTAGGCCTTCCTGCTTAAAGCGATCCACGATCCCCATAACCAGAGGGGCTTCAGGGCCAACGATGGTCAGATCAATGCCAGTGTCTTTGGCGAAGTCGATCAGCTTTTCAATATCGGTGGCTTCAATAGCAACGTTGGAGACGCCTTCCTGAAAGGCTGTTCCCGCATTTCCGGGGGCGACAAATACCTCTGAGCTGAGTGGAGACTGTTGTGCTTTCCAGGCCAGCGCATGTTCGCGGCCGCCGCTGCCAATAATCAGAATTTTCATAACTTCAGATCCTTTGATCTTTAGTTGAACAGAAACGGCGGGTGAACCGTTTCTGCGCGAGCGTTGAGATATTTAAATACCTTAGTGACGGAAGTGACGCATGCCGGTAAATACCATGGCCATGCCAGCTTCGTTTGCCGCATCAATCACATCTTGATCCCGCATGGAGCCGCCGGGCTGAATAACGGCAGAAATGCCTGCAGCTGCTGCCGCATCAATACCATCTCGGAAGGGGAAGAAAGCATCGGATGCCATAACAGAGCCGCGCACTTCCAATCCTTCATCTGCAGCCTTAATGCCAGCAATTTTGGCGCTGTATACGCGGCTCATCTGACCTGCGCCCACACCAATAGTCTGGTGATCCTTGCAGTATACAATGGCATTGGACTTCACGTATTTTGCCACTTTCCAGGCGAATTGCAGATCACGCATTTCGGCATCAGTGGGGATGCGTTCGGTCACAACCTTTAGCTCTTCCGAAGTAACACGGCCGATGTCAGCATCCTGAACCAGCAGGCCGCCGTTCACACGTTTGAAGTCGAGGAATGAGGTTGGCGATTCTGGCAGCTGACCGCAGGCCAATATGCGTACGTTTGGCTTGGCGGCAAGAATGTCACGGCATTCATCGCTAATAGAGGGGGCGATAATCACTTCCACAAACTGACGATCCACAATTGCATGGGCAGTGGTCGCATCCAGCGGACGGTTGAAAGCAATAATGCCGCCAAAGGCTGAGGTAGGATCGGTTGAGTACGCGCGGATGTAGGCTTCGTGAATATCAGTGCCGATGGCTACGCCGCAGGGGTTGGCGTGCTTGACAATTACGCAGGCGGGCTGATCAAAGCTCTTAACACACTCCAGAGCTGCATCGGTATCGGCAATGTTGTTGTAAGAGAGGGCTTTGCCCTGCAGAACTTCGGCAGTGGCAACGCTAGCTCCTGTTGCATTGCTTTCAACGTACAGTGCCGCCTTCTGGTGAGAGTTTTCCCCGTAACGCATCTCTGCAGACTTCACGAATTGCGTATTAAAGGTGCGGGGGAAGTTGGACTTTTGTTCTGGCTGTTCGAAGTCACGCAGGCCAAGGTGATTGGCGATGGCCGCATCGTAAGCGGCTGTGTGCTCAAAGGCTTCGACGGCCAGCTGGAAACGCAGGCTGTCGTTCAGGCCGCCTTCGCTTTCCAGAGTCTCGGCGATGTGTTCGTATTTGTCAGCATTAACGACGATAGCAGTATATCTATGGTTTTTTGCCGTGGCTCGCACCATAGTCGGGCCGCCGATATCGATGTTCTCAATAGCATTGTCCAGAGTGCATTCAGGGTCGGCAACGGTTTTCTCAAAGGGGTACAGGTTGACCACCACCATATCGATGGGATTGATACCATGGGCGGCAATCACTTCGTCGTCCTGGCCGCGACGGGCAAGGATACCACCATGAATCTTCGGGTGGAGAGTTTTCACTCTGCCATCCATCATTTCGGGGAAGCCGGTGTAATCAGACACTTCTGTGACCGGAATGCTGCTTTCACTGAGCAGACGGAATGTGCCACCGGTAGACAGAATTTCAATACCGAGAGCCGTCAGGCGGCGGGCAAACTCCACTACCCCCTGTTTATCAGAAACGCTAATCAGAGCTCTGCGTACAGGACGGATACTAGGGTTGTCAGACATTACAGTCTCGCTTTTGGGTCGTTAAGCGTAGCGGGAGCTGGGTGGTGCTCCGGATTTTTCTGCCTTCCTGGCAATTTTTGGCGTATGAAACAGCATTCGCTGAAAAGCTGCAACACCCCAAATAAAAAAACAGGCGCCTGGCGCCTGTTTTTTTCAATTCGTTACAATAACCCGTACTGTTTTAACTTTTTCCGAAGGGTCCCTCGGTTCAGGCCCAGCATTACAGAGGCCCGTGTCTGGTTGCCCTTTACATAGGCCATTACGCATTCCAGCAGCGGTGCTTCAACTTCTGACAGCACCATGTTATAGACGTTCGTAACGTCGTGCCCTTCCAAGTGGGCAAAATAGTTGTTCATTGCCTTCTCGACACTGTCACGCAGTGTCTGGGTTTCCTGTGAAACCGGGCTGGTCAGATGCTGACCGGTTGTGCCAACCGAGGATGTTTCCTGGATTGCAATTTCAGTCACCGTCATGCCGCAAACTCCTTTCCTTCGATCATATGCGCAAAATATTCCCTGATTCCGGCAATCTGGGCCGAGGGTGTCTCCAACTGGTTAAAAGTCTTCCGGAACGGTGCAGCATTTTCAGTGGCCTGGAGGTACCAGCCAACGTGTTTGCGAGCGATTCGGGTACCCATCACATCGCCGTAGAAGGTGTGCAGATCCTGTAAGTGAGCGAGCAGGATGTCACAGACTGCTTCGGTTGAGGGTGCAGACAGATACTCGTTATGTTCCAGATAGTGAGCAATTTCCCTGAAAATCCAGGGTTTGCCCTGGGCCGCACGACCAATCATAACCCCTTGCGCACCCGTGTAATCCAGCACTTGGCGGGCTTTGTCCGGTGATGTGATATCACCGTTGGCTATGACAGGTATAGACAGGGTGGAGCAGATTTTTGCAATAGTGTCATACTCCGCTTCGCCTTTATACATGCAGCTTCGGGTCCGGCCATGAACGGCCAGCGCCTGAATGCCGTAGTCTTCTGCCATGCGGGCAATGGTGACGCCATTGCGTTGATCCGGGCTCCAGCCCGTGCGGATTTTGAGGGTAACCGGAATATCAACCGCTGCCACAACAGCTTTAAGAATCTCTTCAACAAGCTTTTCATCTTTCATCAAGGCGGAGCCTGCGGCCTTATTGCAGACTTTTTTTGCTGGGCAGCCCATATTGATGTCAATGATTTGTGCACCCATCTCAGCATTACGCTGGGCTGCTTCCGCCATCATAGCCGGGTCGCCACCTGCAATTTGTACCGAGCGGGGTTCAGGTTCTCCAGTATGGTCCAGGCGCAAACGTGATTTGCGGGTGTTCCACAGGCGCACATCACTGGTGACCATTTCAGACACAACCAGCCCCGCGCCTTGCTGCAGACACAGCTTACGGAAAGGACGATCGGTTACACCTGCCATTGGGGCCAGGACAACCGGGGATGATATCTGATAGGGGCCGATTTTCAGCAACGTGGTTTACACTCAAAAAGTTCTGGGATACTCACTGGTTAAAAATTAACCGTATTGGTCGGGTATCATAACCCGTCCGTACTCTCGGATAAAGCCGGATGCCACTCCATTGATACGTGTTATCAACAGGGCGGACACAGACAGCAGATGAGCGGAATTGCACTACTAGACGTAGATTCCGGTGCATTGCTGTACAAGTATCAGGCCATGCCATGTTGGAGGATTTCAAAAAAATGGCAAGGATTTGGGTTGGTAATTTGATTAGTTGTTGACCTGAGTCAGAGGGAGTGATTCAGGTCAAATACGTGTAGTGTGTTATGGGTGTGTAAATGATAAGTCAACAGAGTGTAGCTTTTTACTGGGGTTTATAACGCTTATAGCAAGATGGATAGGTTGTCGTACTGGCATATCCAGTGCGCCGGCCGCTTCTCCAGAGAGGTATTGATCCGGTGTGAGTACTCTTTGACCAATTATGCCCTCCTCCATACCAAAAAATGTCATCATAAGGCTCGGGTAAGCCTGTTTAAAGCTAGCCTCATTGGTGATAATTGCGTCAATTGTCAAAGCATTTTGATAGTTTCTGTCTGGACGAATTACGATGTGGCTGACCTGAATTTTGGTGATATCCCTTTGCTCGGGCAACTGACAGGGCAGTAGATTGCAAACCTTTGTGGCCAGAGGTCGAAGGCTTGGGTCTTTGCTGATGTTGGCAAAGTTTGCCCACCCGTATTGGAGGATTAAAGCCATGAATGCCAGAGCGCAGGCTGCAGGCCAGAGTAGTTTCTGCCATAGACTTTGCTTTCTGTAGCTAAGATCGAGAGGGTCACTGTTCAGGCTGCTGAGTGTGGATGCGGGTTTTGGTTTAGCCTTTGCCTCTTGTTTGGGTTCTGGTTTTGCTGTTTTCTTTTCAGCTCTGGGTTTCTCTTTTGTTTTGGCTTTCTGTTTGGGGCTTATTGACTTTTGAGGCTGAGGCTGAGGTTTAGTCGGTGCAGGAGCTGGTTCGAAAACCTGTTCAGAGGCTGACTCGATTTCTTCGTGATCTTCATCTTCATCCAGCTCCATCTCTTCCAGCATGGCTCTTGCCCAAGCCTCATCCTCCTCATAGGTGTCGGACTCAGCTTCCGAGCTAGAGTAACTGCTGGAGTTTTTAGAAGAGTCTATTGCTAAGGCATCTTCTGAAAAGTCCAGGGAGTTATGTGTGGCTTCTGGTTGTGATTGTGGTTGCGGCTTTTGAGGAGCAGGCTGGAATTTTAACTCTTCTGGTAACGTGCCACCTACGATAAAGCTGGATGCACTAAAGACATGCAGACACGATCCGCAACGAACAGCTCCTTTAGCAGCCATTAAATGCTGGCGGGTGATACGAAATGCAGTGCTGCACTGAGGACAGCTAGTGATCCAGGATTCTGCGGAACCGTGCTCGTGAGTTGATGCTTGCATGTTTTGAATTATAAAGAGGAAACTGGCAGATGATTTTTATCTATTGGTTTCATTCTGCCAGCTTTGCGGGGTAAAAACTAACGGCCAGATCAGTTTTTACGAGTACCACTCAATCTTACCCATCCCTCCAGCTCTGTTACCGGATCCATAGTGAACCACTGGCTGTAGGCTTCCAGAACATCTTCCGCCTGCTCCGCCAGAATACCGGAAAGAGCCAGCTTGCCGCCGGGTGCCGTGTGGTTGGCAATGGTCTCAGACAGACTGACAAGGGGGCCGGCCAGAATATTGGCCACCATGACGTCGGCCAGAACATCAGGAGTGTCTTTGGGATAGTAAACGTGCAGCAGGCCGTCTTCAATCTTGTTGCGATTAGCATTGTCGCGGGAGGCTTCCAGAGCCTGTGGGTCGGTATCTACGCCTACAGCGTGCCTGGCACCCAGCAGCAAAGCCGCAATGGCGAGAATGCCGGAGCCGCAGCCGTAATCAATTACCTGCTTACCATCCAGATCCTGACCGTCCAGCCACTTAAGGCACAGAGCCGTGGTTGGGTGAGTACCGGTGCCAAAGGCAAGGCCCGGGTCCAGCATCAGGTTGACCGCATCCGGGTTGGGAACATCCTTCCAGCTTGGGCACACCCACAGGCGCTCGCCAAACTGCATAGGATGAAAGTGAGTCATCCACTCACGCTCCCAGTCCTTGTCTTCCACAATCTCAACACGGTGTGCGGTGAAACTACCGGGTACAGTGTTGTTAAGCTGGGCGATGACATCGTCCATATCGGTATCGGCAGCGAACAATCCGAACAGACGAAGGTTGTTCCACAGGGGAGTGGTGCCCAGGTCAGGTTCGTACAGAGGTTGGTCACAGCCATCCTGATAAGTCACCGCACAGGCGCCGTACTCCAGCAGGAGATCTTCCAGAGCGGACGACTGTTCAGGGGAGGTATCAAGTTTCAGTTGAATCCAGGACATAAGGTCTTAGTGCCTAAAGGTATTCAGGAAGGGGAATTTGAGCGGGAGAGTAGAGAGAGCAGGAACGGCTGTCAAACGATAGCCGTTCTATAAAACCATTCCAGAGGAGTGGATTAGCTTTCGAGCTTCTTGGTCAGGTAGTGGATGTTCACGCCACCTTCCATAAAGCTCGTATCTCGCACCAGCTCCTGGTGGAGAGGTGTGTTGGTGCGGATGCCTTCAATCACCAGCTCATCCAGTGCGTTGCGCATACGGATGAGGGCGGTTTCACGATCCGGGCCCCAGGTGATCAGTTTGGCGATCATGGAGTCATAGAACGGGGGTACTGTGTAACCATGATACAGGTGGGAATCTACCCGCACACCGTTACCGCCAGGCATATGCAGCTGGGTCAGCTTGCCGGGGGATGGCATAAAGGTTTTTGGGTCTTCCGCGTTGATACGGCACTCAATAGCGTGGCCATTGAATTTGATATCGTCCTGAGTCACAGACAGGGTTTCGCCGTTGGCGATGCGCAGCTGTTCCTTGATGATATCGAAACCGGAAATCTCTTCTGATACCGGATGCTCTACCTGAACACGGGTGTTCATCTCGATAAAGTAGAACTCGCCGCCTTGATACAGGAACTCGAAAGTCCCTGCGCCACGGTAGCCAATCTCGATACAGGCATCGGTGCAGGCCTTGAAGATGCGCTGGCGGGCTTCTTCCGGGATGCCGGGAGCTGGTGCCTCTTCGATAACTTTCTGGTGACGACGCTGCAAGGAGCAGTCACGGTCGCCCAGATGAATAGCGTTGCCCTGACCATCAGAAAGAACCTGCACCTCTACGTGACGAGGGGTTTCCAGGAACTTTTCCAGATACACGACATCATTATTGAATGCAGCACCGGCTTCGGTACGGGTTACGCTGATGGCATTCAGCAGACCCTGCTCACGGTGCACAGCGCGCATACCACGGCCACCGCCACCGCCTGCGGCTTTGATGATCACCGGGTAGCCGATCTGACGGGCGATCTTTAGTGTACGCTCGTGGTCATCTGTCAGTGGGCCGTCAGAACCAGGAACCGTTGGTACGCCTGCCTTCTTCATGGCTTTGATAGCAGACACCTTGTCACCCATAAGGCGAATGACATCTGCGGACGGGCCAATAAAGGTAAAGCCGCTGCGCTCAACCTGCTCTGCAAAGTCGGCGTTTTCTGCGAGGAAACCATAGCCCGGATGAATAGCCTGAGCGTCTGTGACTTCCGCTGCACTGATGATGGCAGGGATGTTCAGATAGCTGTCGGCGGCGCTGTTGGGGCCGATGCACACGGTTTCGTCTGCAAGACGAACGTGCATCAGGTTTTCGTCAGCCTTGGAGTGTACGGCAACCGTTTTAATACCCATCTCTTTGCAGGCGCGAAGGATGCGCAGGGCGATTTCACCCCGGTTGGCAATAAGAACTTTTTCCAGCATGGGATTCAGTACCTGCCAATCAGACGATAGTGAACAGAGGCTGATCAAACTCAACCGGGGAGCCGTTTTCAACTAGAACCGCTTCAATCATGCCGGCTTTGTCGGCTTTGATCTGGTTCATCATCTTCATGGCTTCAACGATGCACAGAACGTCGCCTTCTTTCACGTGGCTGCCCACTTCAATGAAGGCGGCGGAGCTTGGAGAAGGAGAGCGGTAGAAGGTACCTACCATGGGTGAGTGTACCTGATGGCCGGACAGAACAGGCTCGGCAGGCTCAGCGGCAGGTGCTGGTTCGGCTGTAACGGGAGCAGGGGCTGCAGCAGCCTGTACAGGTGCGGCTGCAGCCATAACAGTTTGCTGTGCAGGGGGAACGCTGCTGTTACGGCTGATGCGAACGGATTCTTCACCTTCGTGAATTTCCAGCTCGTCGATGCCGGACTCCTCAAGAAGCTCGATCAGTTTTTTGACTTTACGAATATCCATGCTCAATTCCGGTTAGCTTTTGCTTATAAGTTCAATGTTTAGGGGGAGCAGTGCTGCGCTCAGGCGGCGTCGAGATGTTTCATGGCAGACTGTAAGGCGTATTCGTAGCCTGCCGCTCCCAACCCGCAGATGACTCCAACGGCAACATCTGAGAAATATGAGTGGTGGCGGAATGGCTCCCGACTGTGGACATTGGAGATGTGCACTTCGATAAAGGGCAGGGATACCCCAAGAATGGCATCTCGCAAGGCAACGCTCGTATGGGTGAATGCCGCCGGATTGATGATCAGGAAGTCTATACCTTGCTGGGCGGCATCATGGATGCGTTCAATCAGTTCGTATTCGGCATTACTCTGCATAACCTGCAGGTGATGACCTGCAGCTTTTGCCTGCTCGGTAAGGGTCTGATTGATGTCGTCCAAAGTCGTTGATCCGTAGACACCCGGTTCCCGGGTGCCCAGTAAATTCAGGTTTGGACCGTGCAATACGAGGATTGAGGCCATCGGTAAGCTCTCGCTTGATTCTCGCCAGTAAATAAATGGTAAGTAGGGCAGTATTGTGCCCCATGCCTAATAAGTAGTCTATATCATGGATGTTACAGCACGTTATAAACATGTTTACTTATTTTCTCAGCGAAATTTTACTGGCGCTTTACGAGATGTTTGCTCTGTTCAGGAGTGAGGTGAATGTTTTTGCATCAATTTCACCCTGTTTGCGCAGAACATCCAGCTCCTCACCGGCTTTGTTGAAGAAAAGAAAGGCTGGTGGGCCAAACAGTTGATATTGCTGCAAGATGCCTCTCTGATCGGCGGAGTTCTCAGTAAGATCGATTCGTAAGAATGTATAACCTTCCAAAGCAGCCTGAACTTCCGGCTGTGGAAGCACATCCCGCTCGAAGATTTTGCAGGAAATGCACCAATCTGCGTAAAAGTCGACAATGACCGGGCTGTTCGCTGCAGATGCCTGCGCCAGAACCCGATTCATGTCTTCGCTGGTGCTGACTGTAATGACAGGGTGTTCCTTCAGCACAGCGTGACTTTGTGAAGCAGAATCCAGAGGCTGAAGAGGATTGGTATTGCCCTGAATGCCACCGACAAAGAGAGTGGCACCGTAAATCAGGGAGAGAATACCAACAACCTGCCGGAAGGCCTGCCAGCCTGTGCGCTTGTTGAAATCCAGCGCTCCCAGATAAACCGCACAACCCACCAGAAGGGTGCCCCAAAGCAGCAGGGTGACAGGCTCGGGGATCAGACGTTCAATCATCCAGATCGCCACACCCAGCATCAGCACGCCAAACACCGCTTTGATGCCATTCATCCACATGCCCGCTTTGGGAAGCAGGCTTGCTCCGCCAGCGCCTACGATAAATAGCGGTGTACCCATACCGAGGCCAAGAGCGAAAAGGGAGAGGCCGCCAATCACCATATCGCCGGTTCCACTGATATATACCAGTGCGCCTGCCAGCGGGGCTGATACACAGGGAGACACCAACAAGGTTGAGAAAACACCGGCCAGAGAGGCGCCTATCCAGGTGCCTTTGCGTTTCTCCTGACTTTTCTGATCCGCCTGAGTAAGCAGGGACCGGAGCTTTTCAGGCAGTTGCAGTTCATAGAGCCCGAACATGGAGAGGGCCAGTGCCACAAACAGAATGGCAAACGGGATGAGCAGCCAGGGGGATTGCAGGCGAGCCTGCAGGTTCAGGCTGGCACCGAAGTAACCCATCAGCATGCCGGCGATAGCGTAGGTGGCCGACATAGCCAGCACATAGCAGGCAGTGAGCAGGATGTTGTGTGAACGGGAACCGTTACTGTTTGCCACCATGGCTGACACGATGGGAATCATAGGCAGCACACAAGGGGTGAATGTGAGTGCCAGACCTCCAACGAAGAACAAGCCCAGAATACTTATCAGGCTGCTGTTGCCAAGGAGAGCGGAAAGAAAGTTATCCTCAATGTCTTCCTGTGTCGTTAGCGGCTGTGGTTGAACCTGTGGTGCTCCAGATGTCTGTAGCGGAATAATATTCTGTGTGGTTGGCGGATAGCATAATCCCGCATCCGCACAACCCTGAAACGTGATGCGAATCTCTGGAAACTCTTCAGAGGTGGTGATAGGGATGTGGACGCTCAGATCTTCCGGATAGATTTCCACATCCTGTTTCATAAACGGATCAAATTTGATTTTCCCCGCTGGGAAAGCAGGCTCTCCCAGCTGTGTGGCCTCAGCCTTCACAGCTGAGAAGCCAAACATGTGACGATAGAGGTAGTGCTCAGGTGTTACTGCAAAGTGAATGATGAGCTCGCCGTTACCGATCTCTCCAGATACCTGAAAGGCTTTTTCAACGGGGAGAAAGTCAGAATCAGTATATTCATCAGAACTTGAAGATCCACCCAGAAGAGACTTGAAGCTTACTGCAGAAACTACAGATGAAAACCCTAGCATCAGGATAAGACACAGGGAAAAGAGTGATGCTCTCGATATTTTTGGCATAGCGTTCAAAATGCTCAAAGAGTGTTGTTCCGGGTGCATTGGCTCAGGACTCATAAAGTCTGTTGATTACAGCCTATTGTTGTCTTACGCCAACAATAGGGCAATGAGTTCCCAGCGGGAAATTTCAGGAGAATGTTTGATAGGGGGGGATGGGGCAGAGGAGTGTCCGCCCCGAAGAACGTTACTTTTTACCAGCTTCTACAGATTTGATAATGGCTTCGCGAGCCGCATCTGCGTTTTTCCACTCGTCGATTTTCACCCATTTACCTTCTTCGAGGTCTTTGTAATTTTCAAAGAAGTGTTCGATCTGCTGGATCAGCAGGGGAGGAAGATCGGTGTACTCCTTCACATCTTTATAAATTTTGGTGAGCTTGTCGTGGGGAACAGCAATGACTTTTTCATCCTGACCGCTCTCGTCAGACATATTCAGCATACCCACAGGGCGGCAACGGATAACGGAGCCCGGAGCGACTGGATAGGGCGTGACAACCAGCACATCCAGAGGGTCGCCATCGTCAGCCAGAGTCTGAGGAACATAGCCGTAGTTGGCTGGGTAGAACATGGGTGTTGACATGAAACGGTCAACAAACAGGGAGTTTGTATCCTTATCGATTTCGTACTTGATGGGATCACTGTTGGCGGGAATCTCAATGACAACATAGATGTCGTTGGGGATATCCTTGCCAGGAGAAATGCTATCGAAGCTCATTAGGTGTAAACCCCTGCTTTTGTCGGTGAGTTGTACGGGTGCTCGCGGATTATAAGACCACATCATTGGTGGCTCCAGCCCTATTTTCTTGCAGGCTGTAGTTTGGAGGGCTATAGCATTAAAGGTGTTTGTGCCATTTTATTGGCATTAGTTTTGTTTATTTTCGGAAGAAAGCTGAACGAAGCTCGAAGAGGCTCCAAAAAGGAGTCGGGAAAGGTGGCTATGCGATCAATAACTGTTGAAGAGTGCATGACACGCTCGGTTGTTTCCCTTAATCCCTGCATGGAGATTGTTGAGGCCATCCGGGTTCTGCTAAAGCACAATATTACGGCAGCACCAGTGGTAAATGAGGATAATGGACTGGTGGGAATTCTATCAGAAACAGACTGCCTGCAGGGCACTTTCACCGGGAGCTACTACTCTCAGGGCAGCGGGCTGGTTTCTGAGTTCATGGAGCAAAATGTTGTTACCGCTCGCTGCTCAGAAAGTATTATGGATGTTTATGAACGCTGTATGGCCGAGAAGGCCCTTAGAGTACCAGTGCTGAATGAGGATGGCTTGATTGCTGGCATGTTAAGTCCGAAGGACTTGATGACAGCCGTTCTGGAATTCTACGAAAAACCCATAAAAACAACGGCTTGATACTCGCAGTTCGCAGCATTCAGTCATATTCCTGCCGCTTTTTTGCCGGATATCGCTTATCTGGCAACTTCCCCCGTCATCTAAGCTAATACTTATTCTTGATATAGGTATTCTTGTTTTTGATGTAGTTGATGGGCATCCAAGCCCGGACTTTATGCAGGGAGCATTTATGGCCGGCTCAAGTAACAGTATTCCTCCCAGCCCTTTGAGTCGGGCTGTGACTCAGAGCAGCTCTTCGAATGACTCCAGTGCAGCTGAAACAATTTTTGGTGGACGTAAGACACGATCCTACTCACCAAGCCAGAGTCTTGTCACTTCGACGACAAACTCTGGGGCCTCGAAATCAGCAGATTTCTCACAAACCAATCTTGGGGAACGCACGGTTTCCGAAAACTCAGATGTACCATCGCTTCTGACCCAAAGCTCCTCCGCCCCCATTCCTCCTAGGGGAGAATTAGATCTGGAAAATGGGGGGAAAATTATTTTTGAGCGAGTTAATGGGGGCGATCTGCCAACAGCAAAGGATGGGCTGCGCTCTCAGCTACATGATATGGAGAAGAGCGGAAAAATTGATGGGGAGTCCAAGTCAAAGATGGAGAAGTTCTTATCAGGTGCAAACTCTGTGATGGACTTCGTTATGCATAACAAGAAATTCCAGACGGCTGTCGGTTTGATAGGCTGTGGTGCCTGTATTGTCGGTGGTGCTTTTTGCCCGGTTCTCCTGTTGGGCGTTGGGCCATTTATTCTTATATTTGCAAACGGATTTATTGATAACCCTATGCTTACTGCCCCCGAGGGGCAGGGGACCAGGCCTCCCCCTACACTGGACAACACCAAGAAAACCAATAGTGATGATGGCGACTCCTCCAAGAAGAGCAAACCTTCTGATGATGATTCCAGGAGGCCACCTTCAACAGGGGGAGCCTCCGATGCTGATAGTTATAAGCTTGATGCGAAAAAGCGGAAGGAAATGGATGAGGAGCGAAAAGCAGAAGAGCTAAGAAAAGCGCTGTCAGAGAAACTCAAGCAGCAAAACGGATCAGTCTCATCCTTTAAGGTGAGAGGCGCTCCCCATGGCCCGGAAGTGCAACGTCTTCTGAACGGTCTCGAAGAGTCCAAACGATTGAGCGGTGAGGAAAGGCAGGAGCTTATTAACTTCCATAATGATCGGGAAGGGTACATTGCAGCTCAATCTCTCGAGGGTGGCCCACTGACTCCAGAAGAGGAAATATCCGCGCGAGAGGCCATCGGTGCACGGATCGGTCATGTTGTGTCTCGTTTCCAGACGGTTGCGACCAACCCCGCCAGTTCTGCGACAGATCTCGCCCCTACTGCAGAGGAGCTGGTGATGATCAAGAATGCTCTGACCAGAGCGACTATCGACGAGCTATTTGCCTATAGTCGGAAGCATGGGCGTATTCCAACCCAGCAATCGAAATTGAAAGAAGTGGGACTGTCGACTCAACAGTTGCTGGATAGAGCCGCTACAACAATAGGCCTTCCTATTACCGAAGACAGTCAGGGCTCGCTCATTCACAGAGTTCTTGGCGGGTACATCGAAGATTATCAGAAAGAGTTAAATGAGTGGTGTGGTAATGCGGGTATATCACTACCTGTGACCAGTGATAGTGAGGAGTGATCTGTGGGTTACTCAGGGGCTTTACAAGCAGGAGCATAAATCGTGGCAGCCGTACAGGGACCAAAATCAGCTCAGCAGTTACAGCCGGACACCACTCTAAAGGGCGGTGGACAGTTGACGGGACAGCAAATGATGAACAAAACCGTCAAGTTAATTAATTCGGCGGCAGGTGCACCCACAAATCAGAACTTTCTTGATAATGCCAGTCTGGATGCTTTGATGCTGGCTGTTATGAGTGAGCGTGCAGAAATTTTAGAAGAAACGCTGCGAGAACAGGTTCAGGAAGTACGCAATAAAAACGATAAATTAAAACAAGCGAACTCCATCATGGCGAAGGCTCGTGCTGCAAAAAAGGACTCCAAGGAATCCAGAAAAACACCAATGCCTCAGGACGTGAAGGACTTCTTTGCTGAAAATAATATTTCTTGGGGAAGTGGCGGCGAAAAAATAGATCCCAGCCAGACGCACCAGCTGAATGCCGGTCAGTGGGATCTGGCCATAGAAAATATGAAGGGTTGGACGGAAAGTCTGACCAGCTCCTCGCAGCTGGATATGACCAAGCTGCAATCAACATCCGGCAAGTTTAACCAGACGTTCGAAATGATGAGCCAGTTTGTTTCTAAGTACTACAGAAGTGGCGACAACGTTATCAAGAATATTTAAAACACGACGCTGTAAGAGCTAGGGAGGGCTGACAGTGGATACACAAGATATGGATTGGTCTCAGGAAAAAGTTGATGACCTGCTGGCTGATTATTTCAGCCGGGGCGGCACCTTTAAGGAGCTGAAAAATCTCAGTGATGAATCCATGGAGGCAATATACAGCGTTGCGTTCAACCTATACCAAGGGGGACGTTACGATGAGGCCAGAAAGGTCTTTCAGTTCCTCTGTTTTTACGATCACTACAACAAGAAGTACTTCCTCGGTCTGGGGGCTTGTCAGATGATGCAGCAGGACTTTGAAACAGCCGTTGAGCTGTTCAGTTTTGCCAGCGCTCTGGATACCGATGACCCTCGAGCCATGCTCTACATCGGCGATTGCCATATGGCTATGGGCAAACCTTCTGCCGCTAAATTGGCTTATGAAACTGCAGCTCAATGGGCCGGAGATCAGACAGAATACAAAGAAGAACAGGTGCGAGCTACAAATATGGCTGTCAGTGCCCAGGCTGTTCTGGAAGAGGATGACTAATGAGTACCAGTGGTGGAGTTGGCTCAAATCATGGCTCTGGGGTTCAACTGCCTTCGGGTTTTATTGGTAAATCCGCAGACGCAGGGCAGGCCGCACAAACAGGAAAGGCTGGGAAGTCCGGAAGCGCCAAGGCTGCAGATCATGTAGGGCGCGGCTTTTCCAATAGCAACACAGTCTCCCACAAAGAGGGAGCAACCCGTGCTCAGGCGGGTGGAAGACATGAGCGTGCGGTCCGGCTTCCTGCCCCCACCGTTGACCCTGTAAAGGTGGTTACTCCAGAAATGCAGGCGCAAATCGCCCAGAGTCTGGACACTACAGAGATGCTGTTTACGTTCGACGAGCTGCTCAACCAGCTGAATGCCGAAAGCGAAGAACTGGAAAATGGTGAAACCCAAGGCAGTTCAACGGTTTATGGTGCGTCCCGAAAAAAGAAAACCGGCCAGCAACAAGGCGGTGATAGTGGTGGCCGTAATTCTGGGGCACAGCAGAATACGCCTGACTTTATGAATGCAGCATCCAGCCTCGTCCAAGGTACTGATGGCAAAACTCTTGAGAAGCTGCAGGACGAAACCCTGCATGTTTTCGATAAGGTTCTGGCCATAGAAAGTGCACCTCCGGAAGTTATGACGGAATTGAAAGCTGCAACTGAAAAACTCACCAAAGCCATGTTGACCGGCAACGTAGAAGACATGGCTCGCATGCTGATGGAAATTCAGACCAAGCTACAGGACACGCGTATCAAATTTGATGAACAGGCTATCCGTACCAGCCGCTTGAAGCGCAGCCAGGTTCACGAAAATAGAATCAGTAAACTCAGCTCAGCCTTAAGCAAAATGAAAGAGGCTAAAACGGCAGGGATACTTGGGAAGGTCTTTGGTGCCATAGCCACAGCACTGGCTGTAGTTGTGGCAGCTGTAACCATTGCAACCGGTGTAGGCGCGAAAGCAGGTGTGATGCTGATTATGGCGGCTACCATAATGGTGGCCATGACCATCTCCCAGAACACCGGTGACTGGATGACCAACCTTGGTGGTTTGATAAAAGACGATAAGGTACAACTGGTGATGGGGTTAGCATGGGCCGTTCTGGCCGCGGCGCTGTCTCTTGGTGCTGGTCTTGCCGGTGGTGCCAGTAAGGCGACAACGGATGTTGCAACAACCACGGTTCAACAGGCCACAAATGCCGGTACTCAGGCTGCCCAACAGAGTGCGAATGCGGTAGCTCAAGGTGCTCAGCAAAGTGCGAATGCCGTAAGTCAGACAGCTCAGCAGGCTGTTCAACAATCTTCTACGGCAGTACAGAACGCCGCTAAGGCTGCAACAAAAGCAGCACAGGAAGCTGCGGATGAAGTGGTTGAGCAGACAGTTAAAGTCGCCGTGAAGAGTGCTAAAGAAGCCTCTAAGGAAGCAGCAAAGGCTTCAACCGATGCTGTAAAGGAAACGGCTAAAGAAACAACCAAAGCCGCAGCTGACACTGTGGCCAAAGAGACGGCGAAACAGTCTGCCGACGTTGCCAAGAAAACTATGTACTTCCAACGTGCGGCTCATATTGCCCGATTCACAGAAGGTGGTGCGATGGTGGCCGATGGTAGCTCCACTATGTACGCTGCCAAGGTGAGTGGTGATGCTGGGCAGTATCAGGCTGATGCCACTGAGGATTTGGCTGAGTTGACAAGACTCCAGATGATGATGGAAGACTGGATGGAAGCCATTCAAAGAACCATTGAAGAAATTTCATCTGGTCAACAAACGGCATCGGATATGTTGTCTCAGGCTCAGCAAAGTCAGTTTTCCGTGACTCGGAACATCTAAAGGAATTCTTTTCAGGGAGTAGAAACACATGAAAATTAATCAGGGGCAGAATCCGGTTCCTTTAGATCAACAACCCAGGCTGGACAAAGACGCCCATCAAGCCAAAGAGGCATCGAAAGGTGCCAGAGCAGGGCATCTGGCTGGAGACAATTTAAATGTTGGTCGTCAACAGGGTGGCCAGACTATTCATGGTAAGCACTCCCAGGGTATTCCCAAGCCAGCTTTGAATTCTCCTGCTGCTGATCCGACAGTGGCCAGTTATCAGGCTGCTATGGGACACATGGATAAGCTGGTGGACGGAAGTCAAAATCATACGGCTTTGGCCTACCAACTCCATAATGCTGGAAAGCCTGCTAACTCACAGCCGTCGTGGCAGGGAGCAAATGAAGTAACCGTTGGAGCAACTGAAGATGGTTTTTCAGGCCAGTTTGATGGGAAAGATTTCAGAGTCGATGCTGGGGGGAAGTCGTTTCAACTGGAATTAGAGGGGAAGAATGCCACATTCAAGACAAGCTCTAATGGAACAATTTCAGCAACGGTTGATGGTGCACCGCTTGATCTCACTGAAAATGAAGTGAAAGCCTACACTGACTTTTTTGCTCTGATGGCACTGTTCCATGAAATGGGCGTTGAGCAGAGGCAAATGAGCCGACAAGGGCGAAATATGGCGAACAAGGCTGTGGTAGAGAAAATCAAAGCCCAGGCTCAAGAGCAGCGAAGCGCAGCTGCTGCAAAAATGGTTGCCGGCATGGTTGGTGGCGCAGTAAAGGTAGCATCCGGTGCACTCAACATGGCGGGCTCCATGAAGGGGATGAAGGCAGATCAGGCAGCTGGTGGTAATAGCCAGATGGGCAACATGATCGCTCAGCAGTGGAGCGCGATGGGTAAAATGGTAGAAGGCTTGGGCGAAGCTGGTGCTTCCACACTCCAGTACAAAGCTGGTTTGCACGAGGCCCGCTCAACTGAGCTCCGCGCAGAAGAAGAGCAGGCTCGTTTTGTAAAACAGACGGAGCAGGATCAAATGCAGGTGGCTCAGGAGCTTGCCACAAAGGCTCGAGATACTTTCGCGCAAACCTGGAACCAGTTCCTGCAAACCCAGCAGAATATCGCCCGTAATATCTAACTGAACGGAGAGGGCTATGCAGGCAGGTGGTGTTTCTGGTGCACAACAGGCGGGAGCTGCACTGGGTGTTGGAGGTGAGGCAGCCCCAGCAAAATCTGCCGAAGGTGCTCACAGTCAGTTCGGTGCTGTGAGTGCTGGCCCTGCCAGTGCCAGCTTTTTTGAAGAAGCTTCAATCACGCTCTCTTCCCTTCGTAAGTTCAAAACCAAAGACAGTAAGGAAGACAAAGACCTCAAAAAGCAACTTGAGCGTCTCAAGGAAACTGTTCCTGATATGCCAGGAATGGAGAAGATGGATAAATTCCTGCAACAAATGCAGGAGGCCAAGAAGAACGGCTCCCTCACCAAAGAGCAAATCAAACAGTTTGCGGACGAATATTCTGGAGACTCTACCCATCAGTATCTGGCTCTGGATGCCTTCGCTTCAATGCTGGAAGAGATTGAAGGAGAAGACTCCCCACTTGCTGCCGATTTGCGAGCGTATAACTCCGAGTTTTATGAAGAGAACAAGATGGATATCCAGGTGGGTATCAACTCTTCCAAAACCGCTGCAGACATTGCGGAAAAAACCGGCGGCACAGCTCAAGAATACCGTGACATTATGCGTGACGGAGGGATGCGGGTCCCTGATCTGACCACTCCCCTTGAGGCCTACCAACATGCAAAAGAGCAAAGCCGTAGCTATGACGAAATTGATAGTGCCATCCAGATGCTAATGGAGGGTTTGTCTAATGAGATGGCTGCATTGAAGAGCCCGAATATGACCTCTTCAGCCGATGCTGCCCACCTTGTGCATGTGCGCAAACGTTTGGAAGTGGTGTTTGGCTTAAGGACTATTATCGAGTTCAGCCAGCAAAATGAAAATGCCATAGACAGGGTGCTTTCCCGAGGGTGATCTCTTATGAACAGTAGTTTGATGGATAACTCACCCATCCAGAAAGGGGTTTTAATTGAGGAAGTCTTGCGACTACTGAATCAGCGGTGGATTTCAGCTAATGATATTGAAAGTATTCCCGGAAAGCTTGGTGTGCCGGTGGATAATCTTGGAACAAAGATTTTTGTACTCAACCAAGTGCTGGAAACCTACCGCAAGATTCCGGATCAGTATTTTAAAGAACCGGAACACCGGGAAAATATTCTCGAAGCCTGTCAGGAAGCCCTTGATGATGTCATTGAGGAGGAGGAGGAAGAAGAGGCTTTTGAGGATGAAGACGATGATGATTTTGATATGGATTTTGATATTTAAGGTATCGCGTTATGCGTGATCTTGTGGAATCGGCTGTTAAGAATTTTAACCGAACCCTGGGAATAGGAGAATTGCCTTTTCCTGATACCGGGATTATGCAGTACACCTTCGGACAGGGAGGTACATTCTTTATCGAACTTCATGAAAAAGGTGTGTTAATGCACCTTTTACGTGAAATTCCTGATCATAGTTTGGACGAGGCAGGCCCCAAAGCGCTGGAATTATGTCACTACAATCAAAGTCGCAAGTTTGACACTCAGTGTGCATTAAAAGACGGTAATCAGCTGGTGTTTATTACCTTTATGACTGTAGAAAAACTAAATGGCCCAGAAATTGAAAATGTACTGCAACATTTGATGAAATTGCAGGACTCTTTGCTCCCTTCATAACTATCACGTCTGAAAGCGGAGTTTTAATTTCATTATGTTCCAATGCCGAGCTTCCTTTTTAGGCAGAGGCATTGACTAGACTTTTGAGTAAGCCTATTCAGCTGTCGTAGATGGCATATTAAGGAGTGGCATCATGCCCAGCCCTGGAATAAACAATGTTGGTTCTGTTACAGAAAAAGCGCTCAAAAAACAGGATCAACAGCAGTTAGAGAAACTCCTCGACAAACCCGACGACCGGGACGCGGAAGATTTTAACGCGCAGATGGAAGCCGGCTTAAAAAGTGAGAACGAAACCAGCATCGAAGGCAGCCCGGTTGAGCTCAAACAGGCACCGGATAACCTTGGAGATCGCATACTCAATGCATTTCAGGGTATGAAAGAGAATATCGACAGTCGGCATCAGAAGATCGACAACATGCTGAGTTCTGATGAGACGCTGTCTATGCGGGATATGTTCAAAACCCAGAAAGCCATGACCAACCTCATGATGACGGAAGACCTCATCGGTAAGGTGGTTGGTAAGGCAACCCAGACCATAGAAACACTGGCCAAACAGCAGTAACAGCCTCAAACGCAAGGAACGCGTTGTGCAGAAAATCAGAATCGTGATACTCAGCCTGTTTGTGTTACTGCTGTCGGGCTGTAAGGTTCAGCTCTATACAGGGCTTACCGAAAAAGAAGGCAACGATATGCTTGCCATTCTGCTGGATAACTCGATTCCGGCAGAAAAAGTGATGGATAAAGATGGTAATGTGACCCTCACCGTTTCTACTGATGATGTCTCCCGGGCTATTCGCCTTCTTCGTACCCATGGTCACCCAAAAGACAAGTTCTCATCTGTCAGCGAAATATTCCCGAAGGACAGCCTGATTTCCTCGCCTACCGAGGAAAAGGCTCGTTATACCTACTCTATGTCGCAGGAGCTGTCGGCCACAATTTCTATGATTGATGGTGTGCTTACGGCCAGAGTGCATGTTGTGTTACCTCAGGAATCAGGTTCTGGCGAATCGAGCTTCCCATCCTCTGCCTCCGTCTTTATTAAGTACACCCCTGAGCTGGAGCTGGCCGGTTTTGTACCCAAAGTGAAAACTCTGGTAGCTAACAGTATTGAAGGGTTGTCCCTCGATAAAATCACAGTTTCGCTGTTTCCATCGGCACAGGTGACACCTGACAGGGTGCTTCTCCCTCAAGAACTGGAAACTGTGTTGTCGATTGATGTGACACCAGAAACATCCTCTCGCCTGTTGCTTATTCTGGGAGCTATGTTTGCCTTGTTTATTATGGCTGTGCTTGGCTGCGGGGTTTTGTTCTGGTTGTGGTGGAGCGGCCGTAAGAGAGCTGCAGAGGCTATGGGGATGGATAACACCGGAATGATTGAGGTGGACGAAGTTGAGGCCAGATGATGAATGTCGATCAGCTTGCACCGGTTGTTGAGTTCAACTTCTCTCCGGCCGGTTATATTGATGATTCCTGGTTAGCAAATCTGCCCAATGCACAGATTATCAATGCGTTGATTGCTGAACCCTCTGCTGCTCACTGGGCTTCTAAACATATTCTTGAAGCTTACGCCCTTCATGGAAAAACCGATCTGAATTTCGATCGCCCTGAAAAGCATCTGGCTTTGGCAAGCCGTAAACATCTCACCCCTATCGTCTTTCATGCTGGTTTAGCCTTGAATGGTCCGCTTTTAAAACGTGTTGTTAAACGGCAGGAGCGGGCAGCTGTTCAGGCATGCATTGGTGATGACAGCTATCAGTACGCTATCAAAAAAGGCCCCTTCATAGCAGGAAGCCTGCCGGAAAGCTTTGAAACAGATTTTATCATCGACTGGAATGCTCCTGAAGAATTGAAGAAGCACATCTTCCGCTCAGGGGTTCGGCTTTTAGGTGCTGTGTTTGCCCAGGAGAGTGATGCTTTCCAGAAACGTTTGCTCTTCAAATTTCCCATGCCCAGCAAAGATTATTTCTATGCGGGCGGTGCAGCCAGCTACTCCCAGGATGTTGTGCGCCTGGGGGGAGGAATGCTGCGTAAACTGATGAAAGAGTTTATCAAATGAGCCTGAATATCATCACAATCACCAAGCGGGACTTTAGCCTGCAGCCCGGTCAGAAGGTGATCAGGGCGGCGGATTATTCTGTGGTGGAAAGGTCTACCACTTTGATAGACAAGGCCCGCGAGCGTGCTGCCCAAATTGAGGCGGAGGCCCGGCAGGCTTATCAACAGGAAAAACAGCGCGGCTATCAGGACGGTTTGCTGCAGAGCCGTATGGAACAGTCTGAGCAGATGCTTAAGATGGTGGACCGCTCCATCAACTACCTATCCGATGTGGAAGCATCGCTGGCTGATATTTTGATGACAGCTGTTAAGAAGATTATTGATGACTATGATAATCGGGCGCTCACAGTGGGTCTTATTAAAAGTGGTTTACAGCATGTGCGCAATGAGCGGCAAGTTTCGGTACGTGTTCCTCCTGCGCACTTTAGTTATGTGAAAGAGAAGATTGCCGAAATTCTGTCTGGTTACAAAGGTATTGGTATTCTTGTCCCTGTGTCAGACCCGCGTCTTAAAGCAGGTAGCTGTATTCTGGAAAGTAAGATTGGCGTGATTGATGCCAGCATTGATATTCAGCTGGAAGCACTGAGAAAGCGTTTTTCAGAACTCACCGCTCATAGCATGGATGATGCAATGAACGGAGAGCGAGAGTGGGCTAATGCTGTTGATGAGAAAGCGGTGGTTGAGGGCAGTGTGCAGAGTGAGGTGAAGCCTGAAAGTACCTCTGAAGCTTCAGAGCAGTGCCCTGATAGCGACCATGACACCACTTATTTCACATAACTACCGAATCATTGCTTTCGGTACTTAAGCCTTACATCAGGTTCACGATGCGGGGTGTAATCAGAAAAAGCCGTACGTTCTTCTTTTTGGATTCCGTCTTGTTTCTGAAAGCTGCACCTACCAGAGGCATATCTCCCAATACGGGAATCTTAGACTGATCGTTTCTTGTCTCTTCGTAGTAATACCCACCAACCAACAGACTCTCGTTCTCATCAATTACCGCCTGGGTGCTGATGGAACTGTTTTTCACCACAGGAATATTATCAGCCCCTGTAGCCTCCTGAGAGCTGGCCTGGCCGCCGTCCTGAATGTTTACACTCAGGTGAAGCTTGCGTCCGGTCACTTCATCTACAATCCGCGGTGTCACTTTTAGTACCGAGCCGTAGGTTACAGGGAATAGCTCGGCTGACTCCTGTCCAGCAACACGCACATAGAAGGTCTGGCTGTTATCCAGTACGGCTTCCATGTTGTCCAGGGTGAGCACAGAAGGGCGGGCAAGTACTTTGGCGTTGCCCTGATCGGACAGGATGTTGACCTTCGTTAACAAGCGCCCACTGGTGAGATTGATAATAGTGCTAAAGGTGTTACTGGGTACGGAATCATTATCGCTCTTGAATGGGTTAAAGCGGATAAAGTCTCCATCCTCTTTACCTAGCCGCCAGTTAATCCCCAGCTGGTCCAGATTGTTTGTGTTCACATCAATGATGGACACATTTATCTCCACTTGTGCCAGCGGCTTGTCGAGAGTATTGATCAAACTCTCGTACATAGGCATCTTGGACTCAAGATCATGAATGATCACCGAGTTCAAGCGGCGGTCAGCATTGATATGCACACTCTCTGGCGTAGTAGTTTGAGCGGGAGCCTGAGGTCCGGGAGCTTCTTTTCCTACAGGCGTGGCAGGTGTAAGGCCGGGAACCGAGCGTCCGGGTGTCTGAGCCGGCGCGGAGCTTAATCCACCGCCGCTGACAATCTGTCTCAAAATCGTGGCAACGCCGGGAACTGTTGCAGTCTGACTACGAAAGGTAAAGGTGCGATCATCCGCCCAGGCATAGCGCAACGGGAATACCTTTACGGTCTGGCGGCTGCGCTGACGCTCTCCGGATTTGGCATCCAGAAGCTGGGCGGTTTCCGTCACCAGCTCCATATAACGGGGTGGACCGGAGATGTAAATAATTCCCTCTTCCGGACGGGCCTTCCAGTAAAAACGACTATCCCATATACCGATTTCCATCAAGGTTTTCTTGAATTTATCCGCTGCCATGTATTGCAGGCTGAGAATCTGCTTCTGGATCTCATTACCGTTATAAACGTAAAGGGTGTTGCCATCAAAGTACCAGATCAGCCCATTAAGCTGGGCCACTTTATCCAGAAACTCGACAGGCGAAAGAGGGCCGATACGGCCATTTACCACACCGTCCACATTGGGGCTGATAATCACTGGAATACTGTAGTTAGCAGCAAAGTTGCGAAGTACATCCGAGACAGGTTCACTGTTGCCAAAGTAGGCATAGGGACGAGCGTCGTGCATCACTTCGTCGGCGGCAGCTGGCTCACTTGGTGGAGCGAGTTCCCGAGGGTAATTATTTTCAGGAAGGTAGAGCACTTGACCAACCATCAAACCATCGGGATCAGGAATACCGTTGTGATGGGCCAGCAGTGGAGCCGGAATGCCATACATCTCAGCAATAACAGAGAGACTTTCCCCCGGTTGAACGACGTGTTTCTGTCGTGTGTCTTCTTGCTCATAACTATTATTGCCAGACCACGGGCTGTATGTGACAGCGGAATCACTGGCCATAGCTGATGGGAAACAAGCCCCCATAGTGAACCCAATAACAAGTGCTCTTTTGAGGAGCCTCTCTCTAAACCCTGAAAATAGCGGGCTTTTGCGCGATTTTTTTATATGAAACAAGATACGTGCGTCCATGCCTGCATCCGGGCGAGAACCGCCCTTTATGAGAATTTGTTGTCAATACACAAAGTTTATACAACCATTTGGAATTCTGCATGAAACTGCTTTTCAGGCTTCAATAAAGAAAAGGACTTTTCGCAGAGAGTTTTCTAATGGCCGGATCTATTGGCGACATAAACAGTGGCCTTGTGGGTGTTAGTCATACCACTGGTAATGAGTATCAGGCCTTACCCTCCAAGTCGGCCATTCGCCCTACAGTGAATACCAGTGCTGCTGATGCCGTACATATCAGTAAGGCGCTTTCTGTTGATGATTCAAAAAATAAATTAATGGAGTTTATTCGCGGGGATCGTCTGCAGTCCTACACGCCTCAGGACAACCGCGAGTTGCGAAATGGCATTATTAACCTTGTGCGAGACCGGCTGGATGATATGAAACTGGCAGAAGAAGACCGCAATGCATTGAATGAGATGCTGGGGCTCCTCAAGCAGGACAGTGAACTTGAAGCTCTGGCCACCATGGCTCGCAATATTCTGATTCCGGCCTGATAAATTCTATGAGTAAAGAAATTCCATCTACGCCCTCCCCGCAGGACGTTCCAGACATTGCACTTACGGGCAAAGACTGGGTTCTTACCCAGGCTTTTACCCGATTGCAACAAAGGCAGTTTACTGATGCTATCAAACTCCTCCAGGGCTTGCGGGTTTTAGCTCCAGAAGACTCCGAAGTTTATCGAATGCTCAGTTACTCACTGTTAATGGCGGATCAGCCTGAAGAGTGCCTTTCTATGGCCGATAGATACCTGCAGTGCATGCCTCCTGGTACGGACACGCAGGAAATTTCCTGGATTCAAGGGCGTGCAAAAGTTCGTTTAGAAAAAGCACGTCTTAAACAGGCGAAAGAGTAACCCGGAGATACGCCTCAGCAGTAGTAGGTCAGTATCTTCTCAGCAGGCTCCATACTGACCTATGAGCGCAATCAGCATCAAATCTGTTCTTACCGGTCTCGGCAAGCGTAATGACCTTATGCTCGCAGTGATGTTGGTTTTCATCATTGTGCTGATTATTCTGCCAATGCCCACGGTGCTGGTGGATTTGTTAATTGCTACCAATATGGGTATCTCCACAATCCTTCTTATGACGGCTATTTACCTCAAAGGGCCGTTGGAGTTTTCCTCTTTCCCATCAGTATTGTTGATAACAACACTTTTCCGGTTGGCGCTTTCGATAACTACGACTCGTTTGATTCTGCTGGAAGGTGATGCCGGTGAGATCGTATATACGTTCGGAAACTTTGTTGTGGGCGGCAACTTGACGGTGGGGGTCGTAATCTTCTTGATTATTACCATCGTACAGTTTCTGGTCATTACAAAAGGTTCGGAACGGGTGGCAGAAGTAGCAGCCCGCTTCTCTCTGGATGGTATGCCGGGTAAGCAAATGAGTATCGACGCGGATATGCGTGGCGGTGCCATTGATATGGAAGAGGCGCAGAGGCGACGTGGCTTGGTAGAGAAAGAATCCCAGCTTTATGGTTCCATGGATGGTGCCATGAAGTTCGTTAAGGGGGACGCAATTGCTGGCCTGATCATCATCTTCGTGAATATTGCTGCAGGTGTGAGTATAGGTGTTTTCAACAAAGGTTTGCCTGCCGGTGAAGCGTTGCAGCTTTACTCCATTCTGACCATCGGCGACGGCCTGATCTCCCAGATTCCGGCTCTGCTGATCTCTATTACCTCCGGTATTATCGTAACCCGAGTGTCCAATGAAGAAGCTACAGACCTGGGTAGTGAGATTGGTGGACAGCTCTTGAATAAGCCCAAAGCGCTTATAGTGGGGGGTGGCCTTTTACTGGGTTTTGCAATGGTTCCAGGCTTCCCGACTCTTACTTTCCTCAGTCTGGCTGGCATTATTGGTGGAGGTGGCTTTTACATTCTCAAGAAAGCAGGCAATGAGGATGTGGGTGGAGGAAGTGACGGTGGTATTCCTGCTATGCAGGCCGCTGCTTCAGGAAAGCCTGATAAAAACCAGCGGCTAGATCAGCAAGAAGAGTTCACTCAAACACTGCCATTGATTATTGATGTGCCTACATCTTTGCAGCAGCGGCTTGATACAGCGGAGTTGAACGAAGAATTACTGAAAGTGCGTAAGGCGCTCTATATGGACTTAGGGGTTCCATTCCCCGGTATTCACTTGCGCTTTAATGATTCGCTGGAAGATGATCACTACAGCGTAATGCTCAATGAAGTGCCGGTAGCTCACGGTCATTTCCGGGAAGGCTATGTATTTGCCCGGGAGCAGTCCGAGCATTTGGATATGCTGAAAATCCCTTATGAAACAGGCGAACAGTTTATCCCTAACCTTGACACCCTCTGGGTCAGAGAGAGCGATAAAGGCGCACTGGAAAATGCCGGTGTGAGCTTTATGAGTGACTCCCAGATTCTCACCAACCACCTGGCCTTTGTGCTCAAGAAATATGCGGAAGATTTCATCGGAATTCAGGAGACCCGCTTCCTTCTTGAGAAGATGGAGGACTCCTTTGGTGAGCTGATAAAAGAAGTTCAGCGTCTGATACCTGTGAATAAGATTGCGGAAATTTTCCAGCGTCTCGTATCGGAAGATATTTCCATCCGAAACCTGAGAACTATCCTTCAATCCCTGGTGATCTGGGGTCACAAGGAAAAGGAAGTGGTTCAGCTTACGGAGTACGTGCGTGGCAGCCTCAAGCGGTTTATCAGTTACAAGTACAGCAACGGACAGAACATTCTTCCGGTATACCTGCTTGATCAGGACTTAGAAGACACCATTCGCAGTGGTATCCGTCAAACGTCAGCGGGTGCCTACCTGGCCCTTGATCCAACGGTTACGGCACGGTTTGTGGAAAAGGTAAAAACAACGGTTGGTAAAATCGGCCATCTGGATCACAAGCCCGTGATGATCACAGCCATGGATATTCGCCGGTATGTGCGCAAGCTGCTGGAAGCGGAAGTGTATGAACTGGCGGTTCTTTCTCATCAGGAACTGACGGAAGAAATTACCGTGCAGCCCCTTGGTCGTATCTCTCTTACATAAGTACCCAAAGCATTGCTTTCGCATAGTCTGGCGGCGTCTTTTTCCGCCCTTTCTGCGTCACAACCCTGGTCACGTAGCGGGCTACGCTCCCGACGTTCCTCCTTGAAGAGTGAAAAAATCTACCCGCCATCATGATGCGAAAGCAATGATCCGGGTACTTAAGAAAAGTTATTTGGTTAGTTTGGCTTGGTAGGTTCGTCTTCGTTCAGGCGGGCATAAACAAACTGATCGTAAAACTCATCATTTTTGAAGATATTCTTGCGGAATACACCTTCCAGTTGAAAACCGCACTTTTGCAAAACCTTCTGTGAAGGGATGTTGTACTCTACCACATCGGCAAAAATGCGCTTAAGGCCCTTCTCCTGAAAACAGTAATCCACCATCCAATTCACGGCCTTGGTCATCAGGCCATTGCCCCAGTACGCTTCACCGATCCAAAAGCCGATCTCTGCGCTGTAACGATGAACGTCCGGTTGAACCACTATGCCGATTTCGCCAATAGCTTCTTTACTATTTGCGATAACAAAGCGGTTTTCTGCTTCGTTGTCTCGCACGTACTGAATCCAGTTACGAGCCAGTTCAATGGTATAAGGGCTGGGAAAGCACTCCCTTTGGTTTATGGCGATATTGGGGTTATCACCATTACGGGACAGCCCTGAGGCATCGCCGTAAAGGAAGTTACGAATAATAAAACCATCACCCAGTGGCTGTTCCATAGCCTTGAAATCCTGCAATTATCTACAGGGTATGTATCGGCGGGAGGACGTGAAGATATATAGGAAAATACCCCAATAAAGCTTGCCAGAGCATTTTGGGGTGTTTTTGTGGGTTAAACCTTCAACGTCTATTCAACGTTAACGGTCAGAGTAACTTTCAGAGGAGTACTGCATGGGGGCAGATAGATATGTCAGGAGGCTTATTCTGGCTGAGATTGTGTTGGGTTTTGTGAGATAGGCAATAGAGTCGGTAAATGGCTATCCTCTCAAGCTATTGAAATATATGGGATTAATACGATCGTATGAATTAGTTCACCATAATTTACTTGGTAAATGGATCCCTCATAGGTTCTGCAGAGTCGTGCAATTTGTTGGTGAGTTATTTTTTTCTTATTTATCAAATACTTATTGCGTTTTCTTTGCGCTCGAAAATATTCTATGAATTCATAACCAAAGCCTCAGTTCTTTCTGCGGTTAGCGAAGCACTCGATATCTTGGGGATAGGTTCTGTGCGAGGTGATTTTTAACGAGCCATTTGTGCTTGGGTTCGTGAAAAAGCAAGCGTCAGATAAACCCATCCACCTCAATTGATATCACTCCCGGATACTCAAGTCTTTCATTGGCTTTGGGGGCACTACGTCCCGCAAATGTGATTTCTGATCCCGGCACATTAAAGCCTGGCGCAAAAGCTGTCTGGCTCAGGTTGGATATGCCCGCAAATACGATTTATTCATTAAGTCCTTTGGCTACTAGCTGTGTCGCTATTTCCAAGAGTTGGAAAACTCTTCACCCCAGTCCTCTAGTAAGCGCACGGGAAACCCCACCTGCTGCCAATCAATCTCACTGGTAAGGACTTGAAAGTACCTGATGCCCTATTGATAGGGGAAGATGGGGTTCCCCATGCGCTTACCATGCTCTTGGCTGACGATGTAGCCTTTACCTCAAATCGCCTCAAGGTTGTCTGCCAGCTCCCTGTGGTTGATCACGCCCAGACATAGACTACTTCCCCCTATACCCCTTCCTTTTGCAGCCTCACTTCCCGGTTAAAAATGTTTGCTTTGTTCCGCACGAACTCATTTTCCTTGCAGGTTTCCGAAAAAAAGATTGTGCATGCTCTGTATTTCTCTGCCTGTGGTAAGTATTTTTAGGCTTTATATCATTTTTTCTACTTGCTTCGCTGTATTAGGGCGCAAAGGAGAGTGAGTTGGTGTTCATTTGCTCATTTGTTCAATGTGCACAAAAGTAAATCAGGTCTATATGGTAATGGCGATAAAGTTTTTAACGAAATCTTTTTTAATGGTTTTATGTTTTTTTAGTTTTGGAGATGCCTTCGCTAGTGAAAGTTCATTGGATGATGT
>NZ_SMME01000324.1:0-128 GCF_009711465.1 Parendozoicomonas verongulae
AAGATAGCAACGTAACTGGCGGCCTCTTGTGACGCAGGCATATCATCGCCAGTTTCAACCTGAAGGTCTCTGTAATGCTGGTGAAAGGGGGAGACTGGGTCACTCACCTCCCATATTTCGATGTGTGC
>NZ_SMME01000324.1:462-553 GCF_009711465.1 Parendozoicomonas verongulae
AGTGAAAGACTTATTACACCCGCCCTGATCACAGACAAAGGGCCTGTCACCTGTGTGAGTACGTTTGTGGGTGGTGAGATTACTGGACTGG
>NZ_SMME01000062.1 GCF_009711465.1 Parendozoicomonas verongulae
GTCACAACTCTGGTCACGTAGCGGGCTGCGCTCCTTTATTCATACGGATAACCTTCTCCACACCACGGCTGGCAATATAATCACCGATGCCCAGCTGCATAATGCTAAGTAATTTCAGCTCCAGAGCCTCACTCCGGTCAGGATATACACAACCCATCCAGCGACAGACGATCAGCGTCGTAAATATCAACATTACAAGAGGTTGCAAGCTACGTTGCTATCCTCTTTGTTCTT
>NZ_SMME01000488.1 GCF_009711465.1 Parendozoicomonas verongulae
CCTCACTCTCTTGTTATTCATTCCCTGCAGGCTTACAGGAACAGAGATAATCCCCTGCCCAGATTGTTCCATTGTGGCGGAAATCTCTACTCAATCGTTGAGCGCATCAGGCTGGGCGTGACTCAGTTGAAGAATGATTATGCATCCAGACGCTCGGACTTGAGAGCAGGGGGGGCAAGCAGCGTTTTTTTCAAACTGTCCACTGATCAGAGGTCAGGGGAGTGGCTGTCGCTGAAGCCAGAGTTGCTACAGCGCACCGATATTTTGACATACGGTACGGATCGGTATGGCAATCAGTGCCGGGGTATTAAGCGACTTCATGCAATGGCTCCCGGAGAGCAAACCTGGAAGAGCTGCAGGCGGCTTGATGCATCCGAATTAATGCTCCCTTTTATCAGTCTGGAGGAAGTGCTTAAAGTTCATACTGAGAAGGGCAGTCATCAAAGATTAACAGAGAGAATGGCTCGGGAAGTGGAATATTTCCCTAATGGTCAGGCTATATCTGCCACTATCGAAGACCCCTTGGTCCGTATGTGCGATAATTTTATGAGCCGACCTGATGGAGACCTGATTGGAGATATTGTAAAAGCGGTTGGGAAAGATCAGTTTAAGTTGCTTTATGATCTTAACCCAGAAATCGACACCAATTTTATTGGTAGCCTCAAAGGTTTGACCCTGAAAGGGACAAGGTTAACCTCTGTAGATTTTCAAAAGGTGGATCTACGTAATACCACCTTCAGCGGTATGGAGTTGAGCCTGTGCAAATTTGATGGATTGAGAGAGAATTATCCGATTCTTAAATGCTGTTCCTTTATTGATTGCTCTTTTAAAATTGATTGCTCTTTTGAAGAAGTTCTACCCCCTGACTTCAAGTGGATTGAGTCCTGTACTTTCACGCTGGAGAGAGGCGGCCTGAATTCGCAGGCTGTGACTGCGAGATTGCTATTTGCAAGTTGTGCCCTTGCCGTGACGAAAGCAGAAAAATTCATGGGTTATAGAGGGAATGAGGCGGGTTCGATACTTAGAAACCTTGATA
>NZ_SMME01000525.1:0-676 GCF_009711465.1 Parendozoicomonas verongulae
CCTTGTAATGACAAGGATATTGAACTGGCTATGGGCATGCATCTCCAGGTTATGGGGGACACGGCTAACCTGAGAGCGGCACGAAACATCTTCACCCGGCTGCGCACCTGGGCGGCCGGAGGACAGGTAAACACTCCCTGCAGGGACCAAGGTATCGAATTGGGTCTTGCGTCTGTTTTTGTTGATATGGGCGAGTGGGAGCAGTTTGATAGGCTGCAACTCGAAAAACAGTTGTTTCCGGGGTTCGAAACCTGTTTGTGTTTTAGCGTCCGTTGCTTCCGGGAATTAACGGAAGCTAAGGACATATTACCCGCACATACGACTCTGTTGGGGAAGGCGCTGCATTGGGCTGTTCTTGCTGTGGAAAGAAGTGAGAGAACCAGTGCATCCTGTCTGAGTCAACTGGCTCACTGCTTTCGCCTTTTATCCGTCTGGCCGCAACTTAGACTGCAAACTTTGGGTATTGAAGAAAAAATGGAGTATGAGTTCAGAGATAAAGCAGAATTGCTCTTTAGTCTGGCCAATGAGCTTGAACCCCATCGACAAGAACTGAAGAAAGACGAGATCTGGAGAGTAAAGGAACGCCAGCTGCGCGTAATCGCCAAACAGACCTGCTTGTGACCCTGACTCATTTTGAACCTTTGTCCCCTCACCATCATCCATACAAAACATTGGT
>NZ_SMME01000525.1:924-1206 GCF_009711465.1 Parendozoicomonas verongulae
TCGCCACAGAATGGAAAAGAGCACCATAGCCGACAGGCGCATCAGCCTTTCAGGCCCAGCTATTCAAGTGGGCCTAAACTTTATGCTCACAGAACGCAAGGCTCTACAGTTTCAGGAAGTGCTGATAATTCTGAGCGCCGCCAACTTTCACAATATCGTACCCAACACTACCCGGCTTACTCTCGTGCCCAGGCATATCACGACATAGATGGTGCTTTTAATCTTCTGAAATCCAATCCCGGAAAAGCACTGGATGAGGCCGAGACGCTATTAAAAAAATAC
>NZ_SMME01000726.1 GCF_009711465.1 Parendozoicomonas verongulae
TGAAGGCGCCGGAGTTTAACTGCCCACCGCTCCCCCTGCCCGCTCCGCAGTCTACGAGAGACATAAGAAGGTATAACAAGTTTATAGCCATGGTGCAGCGCATCAACAAAAGTACACCGTCTAGCCGTCAGGAGGCTCGTCAGAAGGCGCTCTACACCAAAGCAGGGACTGAACTGATACCACCTCCGATTCCAAGGCTAGACTTGATGATTTATCCACTGCAGTTTGGCCGTGTTGGCATTTCTAACGCCATAAATTGCGGCTCGGAATCCATTATTTACCTGGCGGCCTACGCTCCAGAAAATACTGAGTCAGGCCCTGATGCCCAGGCACCTGCCATCCGCCTCCAGATAGTCAAACAAATGATCTGGAACCGGGCCAACAAAAGGGAGGAGAGCAAACGGTTACGACTTTTGAAATACCTGAGTCAGCAGGTTGCACATCCAAATATCGCACATATCAGAGACTGGCGTGAAGACGAACAGCAAGGATACATTCTGATGGTGGAAAGCCCGGCCTGTCCCGTAGAGGTTGTTGCCCCATGGGAGGAAGCAGAGATTCGCAGTTTTGCCAGGCAAATGCTCTCAGCTATAAGTGCGCTTCATATGAATAACTATGTTCACCGGGATTTCAAACCGGATAACGTGCTCTACCGGAAAAGTCACGATCCCAAAAATCCAAAACACTACCTGCTCACCGATATGGGTCAGCTGCGCAAAGTCGAAAGTGACAGGATGTATATGTCTCTGCATGCTGGCACCATGGCTTTTCTGACACCCGAGCACTTACGGGTCATTATTGATCGGCACCAGACTCGCCATAAAGAGACTTCGGATGCTTTTGACCCTCGGTTTGATATTGATATCAATGGCTATGCCCATGACCTGTTTGGCTTTGCAATGGCGCTGATTCAGTTGAGCCAGGGCCGTCATCCTGTTTCGATGATGGGTGCACATTCCAGAGAGGTGCCTGAAGAGAACCGTCTTGATCATTATCAAAGTCAACTGCAAAAGCTGGTGGACTACGCCGCATCAGAAAATCTGGATATATTTACGAGCCATCTTTATAGCTTTATCCATAAGCTGATGCCAAAGACACAATACCCCATTCAGTTTCCAGACTGGTTGACATATCTGATCAGAGACATTTTCAAAAATATGAACACTGCCTCTGACGATACTGCACAGAGTCTTTTCCTGAAGCACTTTGCTCAGCACAGGCAAATAGCTTCCCGTGCCGCTGTCAGGCCAGCGACATTTCCACGCAAAGTATCTTCTGGCCGGAGCCAATACCATCAGTCATCCAGAGCACCTCATATCACGGCACACCCGGCCCCGGGGCGCAAAGGTAACTGCATGGATGTATACAGTCGCCCCCGTTCCAAGAATTGAGTTCCCACCCGGACAACGATATTCTGGAAGAATGAAAAACCTTGCTGTCACCACACTGCCTGCTACCGAGAATCAGCACAGCCATGAACACCACCAGCTGGTGATTCCTGTGGCAGGTCAGGCAGACTTCAACATTGAGGGAAAGCGTGGACGCATTGCCCACAGTGTGGGTTGCGTGATCCCCAGCCACAGTATTCATGCCTTCTCTGGCCGACATGGCAACCAGCTGGTGCTGATCAATGTTGACACTCAGGATCTCACTGCAGATATGGAAACCATGTTTGCCTGTCCGGCCTGGTTTCGTATTGACCGTTCTCTGATGGAGCTGATTCATCAGGTCGGCCACGAACTGGCCCTGTTCCCGAATGATGCTCAACTGGCTAACGCCCTGTGCGATGGCGTGTTGCGCAGCCTGCAACTGCGTTTTGCTCAAAGCTGGCAGCCAGTGGCGAGTGTTGCTCTGTCGATGGATCAGATTTGTGATTACATCCACACTCATCTTGAACACGCTCTGCCCGTCGCTGAACTGGCCTCTCTGGCAGGCATGGCAGAAAGCCGCTTCTACGATGCCTTTCGAGCCTTCACTACCTGCACGCCCCACCAGTACATTCTGGCGCTCCGGTTGAAAAGTGTTTGTCAGTTACTGGCCACTACCAACGACTCCCTGGCGGATATTGCCGCACACACAGGCTTCACCAGCCAGAGCCTGATGACCCGCGCCATGCGGGAAAAACTGAAAGTCACTCCCCTGCGCTATCGTAAACAAGCACAAAGGGAAACAGAAGTTTTTGCATAAAACACTGGAGTTTTTGCAAAGACCTTTCCCTCAAATCCCTTGTAACGTCCTCACCATAACTATCCTTTAAAAAGTCAACCAACCAACAAACAAACTAAGACACCAATAAGAGGAAGTGGGCATGTTCAAAGCCATAGATGCGTTTACCCCCGCTTTTATACGCCAGAAGCCAGAGGAGCTCTGGGGATATATTTCTCCCCATTACTGCGTGGATGAAGAGCCCTGGTTGCAGGAACTGCTGGATCAGCTGGAAGAAGATGCCGATCAGCGTGCCAACATCGCCAGCCGCACAACCTCGTTGATTGAACAGGTGCGGGCCAGTGACAACGCCATTCACATGATCGATTCCCTGCTGCTTCAGTACAGCCTCGACACCCGTGAAGGCATTCTGCTGATGTGTCTGGCAGAAGCCCTGCTGCGCATTCCTGATGCGGACACCGCTGACGCCCTGATCCGCGACAAACTCAGTGTGGCTGACTGGAACAAGCACCTGAGCCAGAGTGAATCCCTGCTGGTGAACGCCTCCACCTGGGGCCTTATGCTCACCGGCAAAGTGGTCACCATGGACACTCAGGAAGATGGCAAACCCTCCGGCATTATCAGCCGTCTGGTGAACAAGATGGGCGAGCCGGTGATTCGTCAGGCCGTTAACCAGGCCATGAAAATCATGGGCAAGCACTTCGTGCTGGGACGCAATATTAAGGAAGCCCTCAGCAATGGTCGGGGTGAACGTAAAAAAGGGTATACCTACTCCTTTGACATGCTGGGGGAAGCGGCCCTCACCGCTGATGATGCCGCGAAATACCATGCCGATTATCTGGCGGCCATAGAAGCTATCGCTGCCGAGTCGAATATTGATGGCTCTCCCAACCCCGGTATTTCTATCAAACTCTCGGCCTTGCACCCTCGTTATGAAGTGGCCCAGAGTGAGCGGGTGATGTCTGAGTTGGTGGACTCCATACTGGTACTGATTCGTGCCGCCCGCAGAGTCAATGTGGCAGTGAATATGGATGCCGAGGAGCAGGATCGCCATGAGCTGTTCCTGAAACTGTTCGAGAAACTGTATCGCCATCCGGACTGCCAGGGTTGGGGCAGCTTTGGCCTTGTGGTTCAGACCTATAGTAAACGTGCTCTGCCTACCCTGTGCTGGCTGTCGGCTCTGGCTCGTGAACAGGGGGATGTGATTCCCGTACGTCTGGTAAAAGGCGCATACTGGGACAGCGAGATTAAACTTTGTCAGCAGAACGGCTATCCCGGTTACCCAGTGTACACCCGCAAGGAAGCGACCGATGTCGCCTATCTGGTGTGTACCCGTTTCCTGTTCAGCGAAGCCGTAAGGGGAACTCTCTATCCACAGTTCGCCAGCCATAATGCCCACACCGTAGCCAGTGTGCTCACCATGGCTACCAACGCAGGTGACAACAACTACGAATTCCAGCGCCTGCACGGTATGGGAGATGCACTCTATAAACTGGTACTGGAACAGGAAGCAAAAAATATCCGCATTTATGCACCCGTTGGCAGCCATAAAGAGCTGTTGCCCTATCTGGTGCGCCGACTGCTGGAGAATGGCGCCAACTCCTCCTTTGTCCACCGCCTCGTAGATGCCAGAACACCCGTGGAATCTCTGGTTCACCATCCTGCTGATCAGCTGGTGAAGCATGAACACCTTGCTAACCGTCAGATTGCTCTTCCAGCCCATATTTTTGATGATGAGCCTGGTGGCCCGCGCCGCAATTCCTGCGGTATCAATATCGACATTGAATCCATTGATCACCCCTTCCAACAAGAAGTACAGAAGTCTATGGCACAGCAATGGCACAAAGGCCCGATCATCAACGGCCAGCAGGTAGAAACCACCGAATCCTCCGATATCACCAGCCCCCATCAGACCGATGCGGTGGTTGGCCGTATGCACTGGTCGACGGAGGCTGAGATCGACAACGCCATTGATTCCGCCACCAGCGCCTTTAAAGAATGGAGCAACACACCTGCCGAACAGCGCGCAGCCAAACTGGTGACTCTGTCCGATCTACTGGAAGAACACCGGGAAGAACTCATCGCCCTGTGCCACCGTGAAGCCGGCAAAACCATCCATGATGCCATCGACGAAATCCGTGAGGCTGTAGACTTTTGCCGTTACTACGCCAAGCAAGCTGTGGACAAGTTCGGCGAACCACTGGTTATGCCCGGCCCCACGGGAGAATCCAACGAACTGCGCCTCAGTGGCCGTGGCGTCTTCCTGTGCATCAGCCCCTGGAACTTCCCGCTGGCGATCTTCCTTGGTCAGGTTACAGCTGCACTGGCCGCAGGTAACACCGTGATTGCTAAACCTGCAGAACAAACCAGCTTGATTGCAGCCCGTGCCATTGAGTTAATGCTGGAGGCCGGTGTTCCCGGTGAAGCTATCCAGCTACTGCCCGGAGACGGTGCCCGTATCGGTAACCGACTGGTGTCTGATAGTCGCATAGCCGGTGTCGCCTTTACCGGCTCCACAGAAACCGCCCGCAAGATCAACCTGTCTATCGCTAACCGTGAAGGGGCCATCATTCCTCTGATTGCCGAAACCGGTGGCCAGAACGCCATGATTGTAGATTCCACCTCTCTGCCGGAGCAGGTGGTGAAAGATGTGGTGAAATCAGCTTTTGGCAGTGCAGGACAGCGCTGTTCCGCCCTGCGGGTGCTGTATGTGCAGGATGATATTGCCGAGCGGGTGATCTCCCTGCTGAAAGGTGCCATGGACGAGCTGGTGATCGGTGATCCAAGCCTTCACGCCACCGATGTCGGCCCGGTGATCGACGAACGTGCCCGTTCCGGCCTGCAGGCCCATATCGAGCGCATGCATAAGGAAGCCAGACTACTGGCCAGCTGTGAGCTGCCAGCCTGTGCCAGCAATGGCCACTTTATTGCGCCAGTGGCCTTTGAAATCGACAGCATCAGTGTGTTGGAGAAAGAGCACTTTGGCCCCATTCTCCACGTCATTCGCTACAAGGCCGAAGAGCTGGGGCAGATTATCGAGCAGATCAACAGCACCGGTTACGGCCTTACCCTTGGCGTGCACAGCCGCAACGAGCGCACGTCCACGTTTATTCAGGAGCATGTGAACGTCGGCAATGCCTACATTAACCGTAACCAGATTGGTGCGGTGGTTGGGGTACAGCCATTCGGCGGCCAGGGGCTGTCTGGCACTGGCCCGAAAGCGGGTGGCCCGCACTACCTGTACCGCTTTGCCACGGAGAAGACTCTGACCATCAATACAACGGCGGTGGGTGGTAACGCCACACTGCTGTCGTTAGGCGGGGAGCACTGACAGTTATCCAGAAGCGGGCCATGAATACATCTGGCCCGCCAGATCAGTCAGCCAGAGCCCACCGTTTTCATACCAGCCCACTGTCGGCTTATGGCCGCCTTTGGGCAGGGTGATGGAGCCGGGATTAAACAGAGTGATGCCGTTACGGGTTTCCAGCATAGGTAAGTGGGTGTGACCAAAACAGAAAATATCCCCTTCCGACAACTGTGGCAGTTTGTCCGGGTGCCAGATATGGCCATGGGTTAAAAACATCTGCCGGTTATCAATCAAAACCTGCACGTATTCACCCAGTACGGGTACCTTCACCAGCATCTGATCCACTTCACTTTCACAGTTGCCGCGTACGCAGGTGATCTGGCTGGCACGCTCATTCAGCAGGTCAGCTACTTTGGCGGGGTTATACCCTTCTGTCAGCGGGTTTCGTGGCCCGTGGTTGAGCAGATCCCCCAGAACCAAAATGCGGTCTGCGCCTTTTTCATCTGCCAGTTTCAGAGCTTTTTCCAAAGCAAGAGGATTGCCGTGTATGTCGGAGATCAGCATTAACAACATGCTGTGTATGTCCTTTCATAGGAGGGAGTTATCAGGATATAAAAACAGGGCCTGATCAGGCCCTGTTTTAAAGGTATAAGCAACTGAGGATTATGCCACCTCAATACCTTGCCTGGCGAGGTTACGCTGCAGATAGAACATAACCGCGATCAGAGCAACACCGATCGCAACACCGGCCCAGCCTACGCTGGAGAAGTAGTCGCCATAGGCATGCAGGGAAGCAATCTTGTCTGCACTGCCGTGAGGTATAGCCACCAGCTTACCCAACTGACCGGTGATCAGGTTAGACATGGAAGTGGACAGGTACCATGCACCCATAGCGAAAGCGATCATGCTTGGGTGGCAGTAGATACCAATCATGGACAGACCAACAGCACTCACAAACAGTTCAGCAATGGTTACGATAAAGTAAGCCAGCCCCACATAGTCAGCATTCACAATGCCAGCGCGGTCAGCTGTTACAGTGCCAGCCCACAGAGCAATCATAGACAGACCCGCCAGCACAACACCCACCGCAAACTGGTAAGGAATAGTGAAGCCTTTAAAGGTACGGTAGAACTTAGGCAGTGCAGAGCCAATCAGCAGGATAACCAGAGGGTTAATCATCTGGAATTGGGCCGCTTCCAAATGGAAACCGAGCAACGCCAGGTTGGTGTTATTTTTGGTGAACATCACCATGGTGGTGGCCATCTGGTTGTACAGTACAAAGAAGACAATCGCCACCAGAATCAGGAATGCGGCCACCAGTTGCTTGGTACGGTCGGCACCTTTCAGAAGCATGGTGCGCACACAGAACAGAGAGATACCCATCGCACAGCCCAGACCAATAATGTAGGTGCTGACATGAGGGTTCAGGTAAGCACCAAAGGCCAGGACGTAACCAGCCATCAGAAAGGCAACAACAGGGAGAGTGCGCTGCAACGTCATGGGAGTCGCGTCCATGTCATCCACAACATTGTCATAGAGCTTCTGCTTGGCAACAAAGTTCAGAGCGGCCAGGGCTTTACCAATCACAACAATCGCCAGTACAGACATCACGCCATAATGGCTTTCCATCAGCAAGGGTGCAATGCCGATACCAATCAGGCTGCCTACGTTGATCGCCATATAGTACATGGTCATACCAGACTTACTGCCGGTTTCGTCACCCTTATAGATGCGACTCACCAGTGCGGAAGAAGGAGAACCGACCAAAGCGTTGATAGCAGGAATCAGGGCGTAAGCCGCAATAAAAGCCTTGTTACCAAAGACGTGAACATAGGAGCTGCCCAGATAAACCAGACCGTAAGCCGCCGCCAGCAGGCTCACACCAATGGTAATACCACGACGAAGGCCAAGGAATTTATCGATAATATAACCACCGATAAACGGCATCATATAACCAACAGCCTGGGTGTGACCCATAAACTCATA
>NZ_SMME01000436.1:0-142 GCF_009711465.1 Parendozoicomonas verongulae
CTGCCAGGGGGTTGGGAGTCCATCCAGAATAAGGCTGCCACGCCAAAACAAGGAAGCCCCTGGACTGATAGTTGAGGGTTCTGTTTGCTCTGCAACTCCCAGCAAAGCTCATTCTTCGTCAGCGACAGATGACGTGATAATA
>NZ_SMME01000436.1:347-609 GCF_009711465.1 Parendozoicomonas verongulae
GACAGTAGAAGTATTGAACCAGGATGAGAAAGAGCTAGTTTGCCGAGGAAAACGGAACACCACCTGCCTCTGCGGCGCCACCTTTGATTCAGGTCAAACTGCTTCAATCCCACCGACGGGTCAGTAGCGACACTCAGTGCAAGGGGAAACAGAACACCACCTGCCATTGTGGTGTCACCTTTGGTTCGGTCAATCTGCTTAACTCTCACCGTCAAGGCAGCCGAGATACCCTGTGCAAGGGGAAGCTGAACACTACCTGCCC
>NZ_SMME01000436.1:619-858 GCF_009711465.1 Parendozoicomonas verongulae
TGCCCGGTGTAAGTGGAAGCAGAGTATCACCTGCCCCTGCCGCGCAACCTTCAACTCATTCAGACTGCTTAGCGCTCACCGCCGTAACAGCAGCGATGTTCGATGCAAGGGAAAGCAGAACACCACCTGCCTATGCGGCGCCAGCTTCGATACGGTCAACCAGCTTAACTCTCACCGCCGCAGTAGCAGCGACGCCTGTTGCAAGGGACAGTGGAACACCACCTGCCTCTGTGGCCTCA
>NZ_SMME01000403.1 GCF_009711465.1 Parendozoicomonas verongulae
ATGTTGCTCGGAGCTGGTGCTGATCCAACATTAAAGTGGCAGTTCTGGATATCTTGCACGAAAAGCCCACTGGAAATTGCACAAGACAAAAGAGATAAACTTCCACCTTTTGACCCTAAAAGATTACAGTACGGCAGAATCATTACATCTCTCATGGAGGCAGAAAATAAACATAGGAAACACCGTCAGACCTCCCAAACACTATGGAGAGAAAAAAGCACTGGAGAACCACATGATACTGAAACCAGTGTAAGTACAGGAATGTCCAAACTCAGCTTACGGCGTACTTCAGAGAAATAACTTTAATGATCCTATGAGACTGTCAGAAGATGCATGACCACTGTGTAGATATCCCCATCTGTGGGGGTAGTGAGCGGAAAAAGCTGCTGGGCCTCAGTGGGTGGCCCATCGGCTCGGCCCAGTACGATGGATCTGCCGTAAGATTTCAGGCTCTCAGAAACCACTAAGGCACCGGTCAGGCTGCGCTCCTGTTCCTGTGCCACCGGTGATCAGTCAAATTCGTTCACCTGCCCGCCGCCCCCTTCGTCTGTCAGACGCTGGGGCTCAAATAACTTGATTTCTTCCTTGTTGATTGCCATACCTTCCATCCCTTTGGTAATGACGGTTTGTGGGGTGAGTGTGTTAAGGGTTTATGAAAAGCAGCGATTCCTCTACGCTAGTTTTTTCCTCCTGGCTTTGGGATTTTGTGCAAATGTGTTGGCTAAGGGTGAATGCAAAGCAGACCTG
>NZ_SMME01000083.1 GCF_009711465.1 Parendozoicomonas verongulae
GGGAGGAGAGGAAGGAGGAGTACATAAGATGTCGGGGGTTTCATTGTGACTGGAGATACGACAAACATTAGATGAATTCCTGATCCATGTTGTGGCACCCGTTTCAACTGTCAGATGTTGTGCAGCCGATGACCCTGTGAGTGTGACTTGGGTGTTTTGTTTTTTACCACGGCAATGCACAAGGTGGTGGCCGGAAGACCTGTTGAGGGTGCAAAATGTGGTTTCACTGGGGTGGATATGTGTGC
>NZ_SMME01000796.1:0-356 GCF_009711465.1 Parendozoicomonas verongulae
CAAACACAAGCGTATCCACACAGGGGAAAGGCTCTTTGTCTGTGATCAGATCGGGTGTAACCGGTCTTTCACCCGACCCGGTCGTCTCACCAAACACAAACTCACCAAACATAAGCTCACCATACCCTGAGAGTGCATAGACTACATGGGTAACAATAGGGTCATCAATATTCACAGTGTCACTGGCAGGGCAAAATTCAGTGCCATTAACACCAACATTACAAGAAGCCGCCAGCTGCGTTGCTATCTTCTTTGTTCTTTTTGTGGGAAGGAAGAGAATGGTCTTCAGGATGAGCTTTATTGTCACCCGTCTCTGTATAGTGATTGGCCTGTCTGCATCTGCCACCTATGCATCA
>NZ_SMME01000796.1:366-606 GCF_009711465.1 Parendozoicomonas verongulae
CAGGTGCAATAAGGCCTTCACCACATCCGGTGATCTCTCCAGGCACAAACGCATCCATACAGGGGGCAGGCCCTTTGCCTGTGACCAGGATGGGTGCAACAAGCGTTTTACCCAATCCGGTAATCTCATCAGGCACAAACGTATCCACACAGGAAACAGGCCCTTTGTTTGTGACCAGGCCGGGTGCACCAAGGCTTTCGCCACATCCGATCATCTCTCCAGACACAAACGCATCCACAC
>NZ_SMME01000796.1:616-699 GCF_009711465.1 Parendozoicomonas verongulae
TCTCATCCAGTCACCTCATCTCCCACAAGCGTACTCACACAGGGGACAGACCTTTTGCCTGTGATCTGGACGGGTGCAATAAG
>NZ_SMME01000796.1:709-1307 GCF_009711465.1 Parendozoicomonas verongulae
TATATCCACCCCTGTGAAACCACATTCTGCACCGTAAACAGGTCTGCCAGCCCCCCCCTTGTGCATTGCCGTGGAAAAAAACAAAAAAAACAATTAATACTCACGGGATCAACGGCTGTACCACATCTGGCTGTTGAAACGAGTGCTACAACATGGATTAGGAATCCATCTACCATTTGCCATATTTCCAGTAACAATAATGCCCCTGACATCTTATATACTCCTCCTTCTTCACCTCCCTCTCTGGACACCCTGTTCCCAGAGTTGTCGGGTTTGAGGCAGGATGATGTATTTCAGAGTGTTCTTTGTGCCAGTACAGGGGAGTGTGCATTCGATACAGATGACACTCTTACTGAAGTGAGTCAGAGTCAGCCTGACAGCACCCACACAGGGGACAGGCCCTTTGTCTCGACTTTGACGGGTGCAGCAAGTCTTTCACCTGATCAGGACGGGTGCACGGGTCGTTCACTACATCCAGTCATCTCACCAAGCACAAACACAGACAAGTCTTTCACTTCATCCAGTCACCTCAAAGTCTTTCATCCGATCCTGTCACCTCACCAATCACAAGCGCATCCATACAGGAGACAGGCCCTAC
>NZ_SMME01000796.1:1317-2413 GCF_009711465.1 Parendozoicomonas verongulae
GCTCCAGACATTTTATGTATTTCTCCTTCTTCACCTCCCCTTCTGGACACCCTGTTCCCAGAGTTGGCGGGCCTGGAGCAGAATGATGTATTTCAGAGCTTTGTTTGCGCCAGTGCAGGGGAGTGCGTACTCGATACAGATGGCATTCTTACTGAAGCAAATCAGATTCAGTCTGACAGTGATCAGCTGCCCACGAACACCTCCAGGATGCGCACGCTAAGATTTGATGAAAAAAAATCTCCCGTGATGGTCTGTGATCAGGACGGATGCTACAAAACCTTTACCAGGTCCAGCGATCTCATCAAGCACAAGCGCATCCACACAGGGGACAAGCCTTTTGTCTGTGAGATGCAGCAAGGCTTTCACCCAATCCAGTCATCTCAGCAGACACAAGCGCATCCACACAGGAGACAGACCCTATGTCGACTTTGACGGGTGCAGCAAGTCTTTCACCTGGCCTGGACGGGTGCAACAAGTCTTTCACCCAATCCCACCTCACCCCGTTATCTGTGACTTTGACAGACGGGCAGCGCAATGAACACCAGTATAATCAAAGGGCACCAGCTACGTTGCTATCTTCTTTGTTCCTTATTATGGGAAGGATGGGAATGTTCTGCAGACTGAACTTTATTGTCACCATTCTTTGCACAGTGATCAGCCTGTATGCGTCTGCCACCTATGCATCAGAGGACAAGAGCAGGCCTCTGCACATCATTCATTTACGGTCATTAGATGTAATATCGACAGGCAGTATTGCTATATACCCTGCGAACAGCACACATATCCATCCCCATGAAACAACATCCTGCGTCATCGACAGAACATCCAAACACCACCTCGTGCACTGCTCCCCCTTTCCTTCGGGAGGCCTGTTTCCGTCCCGGTTTCCGCACTTAAATGCCTGGCTACGTAAGTATTACAGAGAGCTTCAGGTTCGAACTGACGATGATAGGCCTGTGGGTTTCTATGGTATGTACACGCTAAGAGTCAACACGGAGGGCAGGCTCTTTGTCTGTGACCAGAAAGGATGCAACAAGTCTTTCACCCATTCCAGCGATCTCACCAAACATAAGCGCATCCACACAGGGGACAGGCC
>NZ_SMME01000796.1:2423-13399 GCF_009711465.1 Parendozoicomonas verongulae
CGATAAACCTTTTACCTGTGACTTTGAGGGGTGTCACAGAGCATTTACCACATCCTGCGATCTCATCAAACACTACCGCATCCACACTGGGGACAGACCCTTTGTCTGTAACTTTGACGGATGCAGCAAACGATTTGCCCAATCCGGTAATCTCACCACCCACTATCCACACAGGGGATAGACCCTTTGTCTGTAACCAGAGCGGGTGCTATCAGTCTTTCACCACATCCAGTCATCTCACCTCATAAACGCATTCACACAGGAGACAGGCCCTTTATCTGTGACTTTGACGGATGCAACAGGCGTTTTGCCCAATCCAGTAACCTCAACAAACACAAGCGCACCCAACACAATCAGAAAGATGAGTGACCCGGCTTGTCCCTTTCACGCTATAGAGTTAACGCTTGCGATCCCGATTCAGCTGATACTCTCTCGCTTTATCCGTTAATAACTTATACAACGTATCCGGTGAGTAATTGGTGAATCGGCACACGCATTCGATACGTTCATGGAGATCGTCGATATCAACAGGCACCTGCTGCCAGTAGCCGCAGAGGTGAGCTTTGATCCGGGGTTGCGCAGTGTGATGAAAATGAAATACCTCATCGGGGTTATAGTAGGGGAAAACGTTTGCTGGGGGTGTCAGAGTTGCTGGAGTTGTTGGGATTTCCGGACTTTCTGGACTTTCCGGACTTTCTGGGCTTTCCGGGCTTTCCGGGGTTGTTGTGATTTCAGGAGGTACAACCTTCTTATCAAGTTTTTCCACATGAGCGTAGGGAGATGATTGTATGAGTTGATCCAGGTCTTCGTCCGTAAATTCGGGGGAAAGCCCTATAAGGTCCAGCCTGTGACGAATACCGGACGGGGTACGTTCCTGTCTCAATACTGCATTATTCGCGATCAAGGACGATACTGTTGCCGCCACACTCCTCCTTTTATCAAGTGGAATGTTTTTGCATTCCTCCAATAAAAGACGGGTAGCATTTCCACTCCACCGGCTATAGTACTTGGTTGCTGTTATAGCCCTGGCGTGCCCAGAAGAGTTGAATTTAGGGGCTCTGTGTGGCGGCCTTCTTTTTGGAGTAAGAATAGTAAATGGTGAAATGGTTACCTTCTTCATAAGACTTCATTGTCCTTATTTAAGTCACTCAGACACGTTTTGACACACAAGAGGTGCAAATGTTCATTCGCTTCCACCCCTTGCTCCCGGGTGTTGTTAGCGAAACAAACCGGCCCGTTATCGATCAGAGCAAAGTACAGCCGACAACCGCACCGCCTCTACCAGTTTGCTCTGGGTAATGAAAATTACAGCCTTGGGCCTGTGCCCTCGGCTGCGCGTAAAGGTGTGATTCCCCTGATGATGGTAATAACAGCCTGATGTTTATCTTCGGTGCCGCTGGCGGCGCCACCAGCTACTTGATTCTTAACCCTGTGCTTAATGGGGCCCCATCCACCGACAAGCAAGCCACCGCCTGAAGGAAAGAAGACCATGTCTGAATTATTGATTAAAAATGTTGCCATCCGTGGGCGGGCTGGTTGCTTCCAGATTCTTGTTCAGGGTGGCCGTATTGCCGCCATTGAAGGTGACGCTACTCCACTGAACACAGAAGCACCCGTACTGGATGGCGAAGGCGGCATGGTACTGCCTCCCTTTTGTGAACCCCATATTCATCTGGACACCACCCAAACCGCCGGTGAACCCAGCTGGAATATCTCCGGCACACTGTTTGAAGGCATTGAGCGTTGGGCCGAGCGTAAGGCCATGCTTTCCATTGGCGATGTGAAAGAGCGCGCCAGACAAACTCTGAAATGGCAAATTGCCAACGGCATACAATTTGTGCGCACACATGTAGATGTGGCTGACCATACTCTGACTGCACTGAAAGCCATGCTGGAAGTTAAGGAAGAAATGAAGGAGTGGATAGATGTGCAGATTGTGGCATTCCCTCAGGAAGGTATCCTCTCCTACCCTCACGGGAAGGAACTGTTGGAAGATGCGGTGAAGATGGGTGCTGATGTGATTGGCGCAATTCCCCATTTTGAGTTCACCCGGGAGTACGGTATCGAATCCCTGCACTACACCTTTGAACTGGCGCGTCAATACGACCGTATGATTGACGTGCACTGTGATGAGATAGACGACGAACAATCACGGTTTGTAGAAACGGTTGCAGCATTGGCTCACAAATATGAGATGGGTCATAAAGTAACGGCCAGTCATACCACCGCCATGCATTCCTATAATGGTGCGTATGCCTCTCGCCTTTTCCGTTTGCTGCGTATGTCTGGCATTAACTTTGTGGCTAACCCGCTGGTTAACATTCATCTGCAGGGGCGCTTTGATGATTATCCCAAGCGTCGTGGCATGACCCGCGTAAAAGAAATGCTGGCTTCTGATATTAACGTCTGCTTCGGCCATGACGATGTGTTCGATCCCTGGTATCCGCTGGGTACAGCGAATATGCTGCAAGTTCTCCATATGGGCCTGCATGTCTGCCAGATTATGGGGTACGACCAGCTGAACCAGTCTCTGGATTTGATCAGCACCAACTCAGCCATAACCATGAACCTGACAGAGTACGGCATTGAAGTGGGCAAGCCTGCCAAGTTGCTGATCCTCCCCGCTGAAAATGACTTTGATGCCCTGCGCCGTCAGGTACCTGTGCGTTACTCCGTGCGTAACGGCAAGGTGATTGCAGAAACACGACCAGCTCAAACACATATTGCGCTGGAGGAGATAGAAACTGTGACATTTCAGCGATAATCTCAGCACTCTCTCCATGCTCCATGGCTGGCATCAGCAGGGTGCCAGCCCCGTTTCCCACCTCTGCCAGTTTTTTGGCTACGCGTCTATCAATCCATCGATCTCAGTGATCAACACCTCTTTCAAACAGCCTTGGTGAACTGATCCTATTTGCGGATTGGCCAGTTGTTAACTAAAACTTGAAGGGAGCCCCCATGAATTGGGTTGTACACGGAGGTATCAAATGCTCAAGAAAATTGTTTCCGCTACATTCTTCTCATTTTTCCTTGTTTCCTCGCCCACATGGGCTGATAAGCATGATTCTGACAAGGTCAATATCAACACAGCGAATGCTGAAACTCTTGATAAAGAGCTAAAGTATGTTGGTGAAAAAACGGCCAAACGGATTGTTGATTATCGCGATGAACATGGTGAGTTCAAATCGGCTGAAGAACTCAGTGAAGTACGTGGTGTTGGGATGCAAATCATCGAGGCTAATAAGGAAGTAATAGTTACTGAGTAGCATTTATTCATACGGAGGACATTAAGAGACTCTGATTGCTGTTAACCCAAGAGCTGATCGCCCGATTCGCCTGTCTCGGGCGGGATGTTCTCTCTTCCCGTTTTTCTGCCAGAACATCAACAACTTTTTCAGCGCCCTGAAAGCACTCCCTCTGCTGCCGTCCAGCAAGGCAAGCGCCAGGTTACCAAACAAATGGGTTCCTGACATAGCAACCTTCCGTGTTAATATCTCGCATTCATGCCAGCTTCGGCAAAGTGAGCCAAAGATCGCTTGAGAATGGCCACCACAAAAGAGGCCCTCGTGGCATATATGCGCATTATTTGAAGTTCTCTATGATCTTTGGATTAACACAATCACGCAGGAACTTATTCATCGGAGCCATATCACCAGAACTATAAAACTCTAACATCAGTTGGTTGAAATCTTTCTGTTTCTTTGCAGGCACGTTGATAATAGGGAAACCAGCCGCAAGAAGAATACCATTCATCATGAACCTGCCCATGCGTTTATTGACATCCCAGAAGAGCTGTGCTCTTGCCATTCTCAGGAATGCGGTCATCGCACGATCATAGATATCACTGCATCTACTCACTTCAACTTCAATCTCGCCCCAAACCTGATCAAGGTCTTCAGGAGATGGTGGTTCATATTCGGAACCACTTATCGTTACGTTTCCAGTACGAAATGCTCCCCCTTCAAGAGCTTCTTCCTTGCCTGCGATTTTGTGTATTTCAAGAGCTACGTCCTTTGAAAAGGAGAAGTTCCCATCGGATACAAGGGCGAATAAATGCTTCCAGGCATCGGCTTGGCTCAGAGCCATATTCTGATCACTAATTTTGTGGCCCCCCACAGTAATCCCATCCAGCAATGTTTGAACCTCTGGCAAGGTCATCGCTACACCTTCAAGGTTCACCGCATCATAGACGAGGGAAGGCACATCACGAACGGCAAGCTGCCTGGCCATAGCAGGATCAGGGTTCATACCCCAAACTGAGTCATTTGCCGCTGTCATTTCTGTATCTCAAGGGTTTCGTGGAAAATTTTTTACATTGTATCTGCATGATCTTCTCTCGTCATGCAACGGACGGGATGTCTGCGGACAAAAATGAACCTGACCCCATTGGAAACTGACGATAACTTGACCGGACAGTAGACGCCTTATATCTTTACTTTTACACAAAAAGTAAAGAGAACTATCGTATGCCAGTCATCAGTGCCAAACGGCAGATAACACTACCTGCAGAGCAATGCCGGTTAGCGGGCCTTGCTCCAGGTGATGAATATGAGAGTTATATTGATAACCACGGCCACATCACCATTGTAAAAAAAACCAAGGGCGCGGCGCGGGGGATGCTGAAAAACATCAAAAGCGATAAGCGAATGACTGATGAAACGTCGATGCAAACCGGTATAAACCCATGATTGCTATCGATACCAATGTATTACTGCGCTACCTGTTGGATGATGACAGGCAACAGTCTGCAAAGGCAGCCAGGCTAATGAGTGGCAGCGCAATGGTACTGATCACGGATATTGTTCTGGTTGAAACCCTGTGGACGCTACGGGGTAAAAAGTACAACCTGAATAAAGCTCAGCTGATTCATGTGATTCAACAGCTTTTTTCCGAACCAAACATCCGTTTTGAAGATGGCCAGACGGTGTGGCGTGCACTGAACGACTATCGGCTGGCAGTGCCGGTGAAAGTGGGCAGCAAACGTAAAAGTGCAGACTTTCCGGATGCATTGATTATTAATAAAGCAAGTTACTGCGTGAAATTTCCAGACCAGCTGGAAGGGGTATACACCTTTGATAAAGCGGCTCAGGTGATTGATGGGGTTCGTGAACCTTGAGTTGTCTACAGGAAGAACTGTTCACCACAGAGGGCACAAAGCACACAGTCACTGCGCACGGCGGCTCAATCAAGAAGAACAATCCCGCCGAAACCACTCAGGCTTCGGCACCAGCGGGCAAACCACATCCGTTTTCTTCTGGGCACGGGCAACCGTCATAGCCTGACGAGGATACTTCCCGGCATAGCGAACAAGGTTCTCATCCACCGCTGTTTTCACCGTGGCAGGCAACCAGTCGCCATACCAGAGGCCGAGCTGGGTCACCGTGTTCATCACCGGCTGTTCCCAGGGGCCGAGGGTTGTGGCCCGTTCCAGGGCGTTAAAGAATTCCTGATCGATCTCATTGGCACGGGCTTTCGCCATGGCTAAGTCGGCCCAGGTGTAAGGCCAGGCCGGGCGCATTTTTATCGCTTCGCGGTAGGCCTGAATACCCTGCTGCTGAAACGCCTTGTCTCCGGCATCCAGCACTTTGCCGTGACGCTGGGCATCCTGCACCACCCAGTCTTCCACCTGTGCCTGCGCTACCCGGTATTCCGGCTTGTTCGGCGCCAGCGCAATAGCGCGCTCTGCCCCTTTTCGCGCCACCTTCACCATCTTCTCTGGCAGGGTGTACTGGCCTTTGCTCTGTCGGAGCTCCTCTCGCCAGAAGGTCATGTATTGCTGGGTCTGGCTGTTGACAGCGCTGGCTTTCAGGTTCTGAAGGCTGGTGACTATCAACCAGCCCAGCACGGGTAACAACAGCAGCACGGGTAAACGACGCAGGTTAAAGGTTTTCTTTCCGCGGGAAGCGCTTTTACTGCGAGATCGCCTTCTTCGGCGCCTGGTATGTTCCATAAAATTCAAAGCTCATGAACGAAAAAGGCACAGAGCCCTGACAGCTCTCTCACTGTCGGATTCTGTGCCTTGGATTAAACACGTATTGATTCAGCTGAAACTTGGAGATTGAACGATTTCTGACTACACTTGTCCAACTGATTGAACAAAAAGCTGTACAATAAAGTGTACGAGAGGTGAAGTCATGAATGTTATTTCCTATTCAGAGGCCCGAAACAATTTAAAACGTGTACTGGATAAGGTCGCCGATGACGCCGGACATACCATCATTCATCGCCGTGAAGGCGAGGATGCTGTGGTTATGTCTCTGGACACCTACAACAACCTTATGGAAAACCTGCACCTGATGTCATCACCGAATAATGTGAAGCATCTGAACGAATCCATTGAGCAGATAAAAAGGCTACTGGTCCAGACGCATCAGTGAAGAACACAGACTTATTTACCAGGCAACAGATAAACAACTGACGATTGCTGCCTGTCGGTTTCATTATTAAACGGCTTTAAAAAGATCCCTCGTTAACAGAAGCGGATTCGTCACACACAGCAACTCCCCCAGCTCTGCACCCAGCGCTTCATACGCCGCCTTCATAGCCGGAGGCCGGTGCGTGACATTATGAGCATCGGACGCCACACAAAACGCCAGCTCATTCTCCAGAAACCACTGAGCGGTTTGCAGAGCCTTCTGTCCAAAGCCACCAGCCACCGAGGCTGCCGTAAGTTGAAACAATGCACCCCGTTTTGCCAGCGAGTGAGCCAGCTCCGGCTTGCGCATCATCTCTTTATTGCGTTCCGGGTGGGCAATCAGTGCACGAATGTTTTGCCGGTCCAGCCAGGACAGCAGGTTCTCGATACCCATGGGAATACGATCGTGGGGCATTTCCAGCAGCACCACGGTTTTGTCTTCCCAGCGGCCGAGGAATGGCACCTTGTCCCTTTTCAGCTGAATCATAAATTCATCGCTGATGCGTACCTCCGCCGCCATGGCCAGCTGGATGGGAAGGTTGTGTTCCCTTGCGGCCTGCTGGAGGGTTTCGAAAGCGGGTTTGATGGTATCGGTTGTGTTATTGAACCGGCCGGGGTGCATGTGAGGTGTGCACACCAGGTGGGTGATGCCGTTGTCTGTGGCCAGTTGCAGGAGAGCCAGAGAGTCTTCGATGGTCTGGGCACCGTCGTCGATGCCGGGGATTATGTGGTTGTGTATATCTATCATATAGTGTGCTTACCGCTGAACCTGCCTGACCTTTCTTCGATTTTCTGCATCATGTCAGAGCTCTTCACATCCCTGCATTAAAGTCTCAAGCTTATGGGCAAGTTCTTTCCGGTTCGGTAGATGTGTTTTGTATCGAGAAACAAAAATCTGATTGGAGATGGAACCAGTTGCATACTCAACAAGAATTTCATCTCTATCGGCCGCCATCACTATGCCGATGGGCTCATGGTCATCAGGCGCATTCTCTTCTTTCTTGAAGTAGTTCAGATAAAGGTTCATCTGTCCAATATCCTGATGACTGACCTTACCCAGCTTTAAATCAATAAGAACAAAACACTTAAGGATGCGATGATAGAACAGTAAATCCACATAGTAATGTGTGTTGTTCAGAGTAATCCTGTACTGCTGCCCAATAAAGGCAAACCCCTTACCGAGTTCGAGTAAAAACTGAGCTAGCTTATCCACCAACTGGTTTTCCAGATCTTTCTCGCTGTATCGGTTTCTCTCGGGCAGATCGAAAAATTCAAAAATATAAGGATCCTTAACGAGATCGTGCGCAGACTCGGGCTGGTGCCCCCGAGCCAAAGCCAGCACACCGGCTTTATCCTTGCTCAGCGCCAGACGTTCGAACAGGCCAGAGTTTATCTGCCGCTTCAGCTCCCGCACCGACCAACGTTCTTCAAGACACTGCTTCTCGTAAAAACTGCGAGAAACATCGTCGGATATCGCCAGCAATTCGCAATAGACTGACCAACTCAAAAATCCAGACAGTGTCTGGATTTTTGGATAACAGAGATAAAGCTGCCTCATCAGGTAGATATTACTGCGGCTGAACCCCTTTCCATACGCCTGTTTCAGATCTTTAGACAACCGATCAAGCAGCTGTTTTCCATACTCCGCTGAGGGCTCGCCTTGTTGCTCAAAATCAACAATATGGCGCCCTATATGCCAATAGGTTTTAACCAGGCCAGCATTTACTTGCTGCTGAGCCTTCTTTCGTCCTGCCTGTACCAGCTCCCCTACCCGCTCAACCAGAACACCATATTCATCCATAGATAGACCTTTTATTTTTGAAAACGACCATACCAGCAGGCAGCCAGAACAACAGCCAATGGCATTCTATCCCGTTTCAGCTGGCTTTCGATCGGCTGTGGGCTATGAGAGAAACAGCCATGAGAACAACAAAATAGGCCGCATTCGCAGGCATCTGCAGGTTAAAATCCACCGTGGCATGAATCAGAATCGCCAGTATACCCATAAAACTGGCAAAACCTGCCCCCTGATAGAGTTTTTTGCGTTTCTGCCCCATCGCCCGAAAAGCTTTGTACAGGCAGAACAACACCATGGCCGCCAGAATCAAAAAGGCCGGAACACCCATCTCCGCCGGGAACTGCAGGTAATCGTTATGGGCCAGATCATAAAAGCCTCCCCAGGAGCCATCGTGATAGTGGGGCAATGCCGTGTAGTAACTGCCGCCGCCGGTGCCTGTCAGCCCGTTATCCTTGATCATATCCAGCGTCACATGGGCGACATTAGGGCGGGTTTCCCGTTCCATGGAGGTTCGCTCCAGACGGTTCATCACCTGCTCTAAACCAAACCACTGGCTGATAATCACCGTATCAATAATCAACAGGCTGGCGAACAGAAACACCATCCCACGGGTCAGCTTGCGCTGAATCACCACATAAATCAGCCCGGTGACCATCAAACTGCTGAAGAACGCCGTGTTACCCATACGGGAACGGGACATCACCAGACCAATCACCATAATCGCCAGAGCGCTGCGCAACAGCACCTTGTTGCTCATCAGCACCTGCAAGGCCGCCATCAGGCGTTCCCGCCAGCTGGTGAACCGGTTGTTCTGCAGGCGGGCAATCAGCAACCCCATACCTGCGGCGAGGGTCATTTCCAAAAAGCCGGAGAAGCTGTTCCGGTTCACAAAAGTACCGCTTGCCACACCCAAGTAAGAGGTCTTCTCCCGAAACAGCAGCCACTCGGCACCCGACAAGGTACTGAGGGAACCAAACACCGCCTGAAAGGTTCCTGCTGCCACAAAAGCCATCAGCAACTGTTCCAGACGCTTGCGTGAATCCACCAGCAACAGGGTTAAACAGAACAACAGGTAATAGGCCGTGGTGAGCAGTGCGCTGAAATGAGTCGCTTCCGGGGCTAAGGACAGGTAGCCATAAGTACCCGCAGGCAGCCCCATCGCAGCCTGAGCCTGCAGAGAATACTCCGCAGCAGAAGGAGACAGCGCCTGTACCCACGCCATAGGCAAAGGAATCTGCTGAAACCACATCCAGGCCATCACCAGAATAAACCCAATATGTAACGGAGTGGCTGCACGAAAAGCAGGGGTTATCACCAGCCGCCCACGCACCCAGGACACGGTTGCAAATGCCGCCAGTGTATAAACCAGAGAAGAGAGGATCACCATCGCCCAATCCGGGCGACTGGCTTCAGGGAGGGGAAGCCACAACAGCGTGGCTAAGAGTAAATAGAAAAGCATTTTTTTGTTAACCACAGAGGCCACAAAGACCACAGAGAAAAGCTTTAAACCTTGGTGATCTCTGTGCCCTCTGTGGTAAAAATTCAATAAGCTGTTTTACCAACAAACCCTTTAAATACGGTTAGAAAAATAATCTTCACATCCAGCCAGAGAGACCAGCGGCTCATATACTCAAGATCACACTCTACCCGCTTCTGCATTTTTTCCAGCGTGTCGGTTTCACCCCGGTAGCCGCGCACCTGCGCCAATCCGGTAATCCCCGGCTTCACCTTATGGCGCTTCATATAGGACTCCACCATATCCTTGTAATACTCGTTATGCTCCAGAGCATGGGGGCGAGGGCCAACAATGGACATTTTCCCCTGAATCACATTAAAAAACTGAGGCAGTTCATCGAGGCTGGTGCGGCGGATAAACGCGCCCACCCGTGTGACACGGGGGTCGCCCTTGGTGGCCTGAGTCACCTTGCCATCATCTTCGTTGTGAATTTTCATGGAGCGAAACTTATACACCTTGATGGGCTTGCCATCCACACCATGGCGATACTGTTTAAACAGCACCGGGCCGGGGGATGAAAGTTTCACCGCCAGGGCAATCAGCCCACACACTGGCATAATCATCAGGAAGATCAGCCCCCCTATCACCCTGTCCTCAATACTTTTGACTATACGGTTATAGCCAATCATGGGTGTGCAGCTGATATCCAGAGAGTAAAAGCCACCAATGGGGGTGATTTTATGGTTCAGCAGAGGCATATCCCGCATGCCGGGCATAAAACGGATATCGGTTGTGGAGTGGCGCAGGGCGTGAATCATCACATGCACATAGCCGCTGTCTTTTAAGGGCAGGCAGACCCAGCACTCATCGTAGTATCCGTTTTCATCCAGTAACGCCTGTACCGCTTCCGTGGTTTCTTTGGGGGTGATTGAGCACTCTCTACCCATAAAAAAGATGCTCTTTCATGGAAAGCCAATAAGCCTATTTCCCATAAGCACTCTCCCTCTGAAGTTCAGACAGAATTTGAGTTCCTACGGCTTATGGCCTAGCTTTGACAACCCTCCTATATAGAAGAAGGTATTCTCCCCACATGGCTGACCTGTTTTCTGAATTGCAACGTCTTGGTATTGATAACGAGGTTGCCCATCATGTGACGATGTCCCTGAACCCGGAACATCTCGCCACCAAGCAGGACCTCCTGATCATGCAGGAAACCATCATGCAGGTTCAGCTGAAAACAGAGCAGGCCTTTAACCGGCTGGACCAAAAGATTGATGGGGTGGATGCCAAGGTAGATAAAGTTTCCA
>NZ_SMME01000796.1:13409-15732 GCF_009711465.1 Parendozoicomonas verongulae
CTAAATGCCAAAGTAGAGAGGGTTGAGGCGGGGCTCACCAAAGAGATCGCTGGTGTGCGTTCGGAGATGCATGGCCTCAGCCGCCAGTTCTGGATCACCTTTGGCGGTTTGATCACCACGATTGTGACGGTGTTTCTTACCAACTGGTACTTCCACTCGCTGGGGTGACGCCCCTAAACCTGCACGCTATACACCGGGAGGTCTGGCACCTCCCGCACAACGTCCCCGCCTTCATCAAACGCCTTCTGTCCCACACTCACGCTTTGCCCTTTGGCGGTCATGGTCGATCCATCCCGAAGGGTTATGGTGCTTGTGCCGGTGCTGTTGTGGCTGGCGACTATTCCTCATACACAGCTGTAATGATGCGTCTGTTCTTTGTATAGCTGCTCACGTACTTTTCCAAGAACCTGGCCAGTCAGGTTCAGACCTGAATCATCTCCGGCATTCCCCCAGAATTTATCCCCTCCCTGGGGGGTATGCTCAATCAAAACACAGGGGAAAGTATCAAGAAGTTCTTTTTTAAGTACTTTTATCTGTTTGAACTTCTCATAAACTCCTCTGTACATGACGCAGTCACTCACCTTTTTCCACTTATTCGGATCAACCAGTTTTTTATAGTGGGAGCCTTTGGGAGAACCAATGACAGAAGCATCCCGGCCCCGTTCTGCCATGAGAATATCTTGTTTGGCTTGTTGTACAAGTTGAGGCTCTGCATCGTCCTTCAGGGCATAAACAAATTTACAGTATTGGAAGTAGTGCTCAACGGAGGGAAAATCCTGACCGTCGATACAAATAGGAACTCGTTTTCCCTGCTCGTGGTGAATATAGGTGTTACTCAAATAGTGAGTTTTTTTGCTGTAGGCTCGGTCGTAGAAACGGATACTACCGTGGTTGGCTGTTATTCTGGACTGATACTCAGGAGCGGACTGGTGAACAACCAGAAGCCGCTGAACTGCATCATAACCACAAATATAAACAAGGTAACCTGTTAAGCCTCTAACAGTCTGGTAAGTTGAACAAACAGTCGATTCCTCGCGCGACCTGTCCCTGTATCAGAACAGCTGCGGGATCTGATCCACAAGGAAAGCCAAAATGGTCAGCAGGGCCATGTTGCTTGCCAAGTACTACCACAGTCACCCTTTTCGTCCGTGAGGCGCTGGGACTCGAATAACTTGATATATTCCTGGTTGAGTACCATCCTTCCATCCCTTTGATGGCAGCAGGTCGTGTGAGGCTTATTTTGAGAGTTCATAAGAAACAGCAGTGGTTCTACATCAGTTTTTTCTTCTTTGCTTTGGGGGTTTGTGCAGAGGCATTAGCCGAGGGAGAATGTAAAGCAGTTTTAAGCAAGGCACTGGAGAATGCATTTCATGAACACGATTTTCTGGCAGCCTGCCGTGAAGGCAATGTAGAGGCTGTGCAGTCTTTTTTAGACCTTGAAGAATTTGACGTTAACAAGCCGCTTATCAGTGGAATAAGTGGCAAACCCGTTCTTGGCCTTTTTATTGCCATGCGGTATGGCCATACCGAGGTGGTTGACATGTTGCTTGGTGTTGAAGGTATAGAAGTTGATAACACATTCCAAGGTGCCACGCCTTTATTTCAGACGGTGCAGACAGGCCACATCGAGGTCGTTCGAGCTTTGCAGGAAGCCGCAGCGGATCCAGCTATAGAACGTCCTTCCTGGGGCTCTTCTGGACACACCAAAAAGGTCAATCGTTACGCAAAGAGCAACATCGAACGTCTCGACACAAACAGCAAACGTATCAAATCATCACCACCTGAAAGTCATCCATGGATAATTGAAATGCCTGTACTCACCCTACACAGCGGTACTAATAAAGAGACTTAGTGATTTGACGAGGCAGTCATAAGAGGCTCTTGCTCCCTGCTCCAGGGAGCTTGAAGCCAATTCTGTCAACCTGATATTAACCCTGACTTTCAGCCTGTCGCTAGTGTTTTCGTAGTAACGAGTACCCAGAATAAAGAGATCAGTGCAGGAACCCCGATAAAAATGTTTTTGTCCTGAACATTCCGCCGATCTATTTTGTTCTTTTTATGGGAAAGAAGGGAATGGCCTTCAGGCTGAACTTTGTTGCCACCGGTCTCTGCATAGTGATCGGCCTGTCTGCATCTGCCACCTATACATCAGAGGACAAGAGCAGGCCTCCTCATCTTAATCCGTTACGGCCATTGGATGTGATATCAACAGGCAGTATTGCTATATATTCTGTAGACAACGCACATATCCAGCCTCATGAAACCACGTCTTGTACCACAATCAGGTCTGCCGGACACCACTTTGTGCACTGCCGTGGGAAAA
>NZ_SMME01000796.1:15742-16279 GCF_009711465.1 Parendozoicomonas verongulae
CGCATTTCCAGTCACAATGAAAATCCTGATATCTTATGCACTCCGCCTTCTTCACCTCCTTCTCTGATCACTCTATTCCCAGAGTTGGCGGCCTTGGAGCAGGATGATTCTGTACTTTCAGAATTATCGGATTTTTTGCAGGATGATGTATTTTCAAGTGTTCTTTGCGCCAGTGCAGGGGAGTGCACACTCGATACAAATGGCATTCTTACTGAAGTGAGTCAGATTCAGCCTGACAGCGATCTGCAGCCCATGAATATCTCCGGCATGAACACGACAGGATTTGATATAAAAGAATATCTCGTGAGGGCCTGTAACCAAAACGGGGGCAGTCAGTCTTTCCCCCAACCTGGGGCAGTCACCGCCCACAAACACCCCCACACAGTGGACAGACCTTTTGTCTGTGATCAGGACGGGTGCAACAAAACATTTACCACATCCTACAATCTCACCAAACATAAGCGCTCCCACACAGGGAGCAGGCCCTTTATCTGTGGCCAGTGCAATCAGTCTTTCACCCAATCCTGTCATCTCACC
>NZ_SMME01000039.1 GCF_009711465.1 Parendozoicomonas verongulae
TCATTAACCGTCAGGTGCGAAAATGTGTTGGCAGCCTCACTGTATAACTGTTCGGCCAGCTGCCTGCGTGTCTCTGGAAGCGGGCAGCTCTGAATCAAGCAGTGGACCAGGGCATCCAGTGCGGCTTCGTCTGGTGTCTCGAATGACTCCGGGAGAAGAGAATCAATCTCGCTCTCAAAACTATCGATAGGACAATGCCGTGCCAACTCCCAGAA
>NZ_SMME01000505.1:0-653 GCF_009711465.1 Parendozoicomonas verongulae
TTACCGGACAAGACCTGACTTTATTCTTCACACGCTGGTATGTTCCTGTCAGTGAGGAGGCTTATCACCGTGTGGCGGGAAAGGGGTATTCCCATCCCCGCTGGTTGTATCATGATGGTTTATAACTGATCTGGAGAGGCTGACAGGAAGGTTAGACAGTCTGCATTCAGGCCATGATAGATTTTTCCAGCGTATTGGCTGGGAGAATCGTTATGGCTAAATCTGGCTACCGAAAAGTCACCTGTTCTGTCTTCCGAACTCTGTGGCTGGCTCTGTTGGCCTGTGTTGCTTATGAACCATGCTTTGGCATGATTCTGGAAGACCCGGAAGAAAAATACAAAGCCTACATGCCCATGGGAGGTGAGTTTCCCGGCTTTGTCAGCAGTGATGCAGAACGGGTGACGGAGACCTTCTCATTTCAGCTGAAGTCACGGAATTTGTCTTCTTTGCGGATGAGGTTCCCACCACGGCATCAGATAAGCACAGGACTTTATCGGGTACCGGGAGAACCCATCACCATTGAACAGACATCCGTGTCTTATGATCCGTGGGGTCAACGCCCAAGAGTAAGAATCGGGGCGCATACCATAACTTTTACAGAACACGCCCCCGAGAAACTCAAAAGAGTTGGACGTGCTACGGATAGTTTTCAG
>NZ_SMME01000505.1:663-1123 GCF_009711465.1 Parendozoicomonas verongulae
ACCTTGGTTCAAGTTGGGCAGAGATACCGCCGAGCAATGGCGTGAATACATTCGTCACTACCCTGCACCCTGGGCAGAACTTGAAGGAAAATATTCCGCTCTTGTTTTGCCCTCCGCCATGGTGCGAAATATTGAAGACCCAACGCCAATTATCAACTTTTATGACCAGGTGATTCAAAGAGCCCATGCACTGACAGGTCTCAGTGACAATGATGAAGATGAGCGCGACAGAGCCCCGGATAATCTTTACCGCTTCACAATAGATGTTCAACAAAGGCGCCGCTCTTTAGCCACAGCCAGTGGCTACGGGTTCACACTGTATTGGCTTGCTTTCAATAACCCATTCCGGTGGCTGGATTCCAATGACCCTATGGCTTCTGACGTTCTCTTTCATGAGGTTGGCCATAGTCTGGAACCTGTTCATTTTTTCTTTGAACCACCTGGAGCGACTGAGGCGTTT
>NZ_SMME01000393.1:0-83 GCF_009711465.1 Parendozoicomonas verongulae
AGGGGAGAGGCCCTTTGTTTGTGACCATGAAGGGTGCAACAAGGCTTTTGCCGCATCCAGTAATCTCACCAAGCACAAACGCA
>NZ_SMME01000393.1:430-732 GCF_009711465.1 Parendozoicomonas verongulae
GTGAACCTTGTTGTTACCAGCTTTTGTATAGTAATCAGTCTGTCTGCTTCTGCCACTTATGCCTCAGAAGACAAGAGTAGACCTCTTCCTCTTATTCCGTTACGGCCATTAGATGTGATATCGACAGACGACATTGCACTACAAACTACAGACAGCACACATATCCATCCCCATAAAACAACGTCCTGCGTCATAGCCAGGACAGCGAACACCACCTCATGCATTGCCGGGGGGAAAAACAAAATACCGGACTAACTCTCACCGCCGCACCACCAGCACAACATCTGGCCGTTGAAACAGGT
>NZ_SMME01000420.1:0-116 GCF_009711465.1 Parendozoicomonas verongulae
CCTGGACATCTTTACCCGGCTGCGCACCCATGCGGCCGGGGGGCAGGCAAATATCCCCTGTGAGGACAAGGATATCGAGCTGGCTTTGGGCAGACATCTCCAGATTATGGGAGGTA
>NZ_SMME01000420.1:126-806 GCF_009711465.1 Parendozoicomonas verongulae
ATGGGCAGGCGTCTTGAGCCTATAGGGGGGGCGGACAACCTGAAAGCAGCCCTGGACATTTTTACCCGGCTGCGTACCCGGGCGGCAGGGGGTAAGACGAACACCCCCTGTGATGACAAGTAGATCGAATTAACACTGGGCAGGCATCTCCAGCTCATGGGAGGTACGGACAACCTTAGAGCGGCCCTGGCGATTTTTACCCAACTGCGCACTCGGGCGGCAGGTGGGGAGGCGAACACCCCCTCTAATGACAAGGATAGAACGAACACCCCCTGTGATGATAAGGATATCGAGCTAACACTGGGCAGATATCTTCAGACCATTGGAGGCAAGGGCAGTCTGGAAGTTGCTCTGGAGATCTTTACCCGACTGCGCACCCGAGCGGCCGGGGGACGGGTGAACACCCCCTGTAATGATAAGGATATCGAGCTAACACTGGGCAGACATCTCCAGATCATGGGGGGTACGGACAACCTGAAAGCAGCCCTGAACATCTTTACCCGGATGCGTACCCGGGCGGCAGGTGGAGTGGCGAACACCCCCTCTAATGACAGGGATATTGAGTTAACACTGGGCAGACATCTCCAGATCATGGGGGGCCGGACAATCTGAAAGCAGCTTGGGATATCTATACACGACTGCGTACCCGTGCGGCCGGGGGGCAGGCGAACACCCCCTGT
>NZ_SMME01000412.1 GCF_009711465.1 Parendozoicomonas verongulae
GGTACGCTCCGCATCATACCGGGTGACCATAAAGACCCAGTCCCAGCCGTTAATAGTGATCTTTATGTCCTTGGTGCCGCTGCTGTTCGGCTCTATCAGGGCCAACGTGGCCCGGTTATCCACAGTCGCTGAAAGCTGCCATGTGAAAGAATCAATATCCAGCTCGATGCGGATATCCAGCAGCTCGATAGGTTCGTTATCCGAAAGCCTGACGGCGTTCACGGTGTTCATAAGCAGGTAACTCTCCTTGTCATCCGGGGCCGTGGGTTGCAAAGGCAGAGGCTCGACCTTTGCGCCATAGTCGACGGTGTGCTTGTTATCTTTGACTCTTTCAAACCGGCCTTCTCCCCACGGCAGGCCCGCCACCAAATCCGTCAGGCTGCCCTGCTGCCAGCGCACCACCGGAGCGGCATCCTTGGGCTGGATAGGCTGCTTGGTCACTGTGCTGCCAAACCGGAAGAATATCGGGGGCATGAGGTCGGGCCTGTACACGCTCCCTTTGAACGAGAAGGCCATGGCGTTGGACGGGTCAGCCCAGAGGATCGTTTCCTCAGCCTTTTGGGAGCCGGTGGTATCCACCGAATGCCAAGGGCCTGCATAGTCTTGGTCTTTGGTGGGGGGCATGCCCCACAGGGCCGCTGTCCGGGCCTGTCGCGGCTGGGCACTCTCATCCCAAGCCAAGGGAGCCGGAACCGGGTCAACCGCACGGGTGGTAAGCCACGGGCTTGGGGTTGCGGCTTCCTCTGGAGTGGGCTGCCCCCAGCTGGCCTCGTTGCC
>NZ_SMME01000659.1:0-91 GCF_009711465.1 Parendozoicomonas verongulae
AGGTTCAAAATGAGTCAGGATCACAGACAGAGCTGTTTAAAGATTATGCAGTCATATGAGTCAATAGCTGTCGTTCCCTTAGCCTCCAGAG
>NZ_SMME01000659.1:101-344 GCF_009711465.1 Parendozoicomonas verongulae
TAGTGCTCAGGGTGACCTGTTCGCCCTGGATATCGAGAACCATGTGTACTGGAGGTATAAGGCGTATACCTGCTTGAATCGCTTTGCCTGCGAGGGGGAGGTGCCTGCCTGTTATGGTAGCCTCTCCTATCTGGCGGTATGTTCATACTCTTAAACCTTTATAACAGTGATGTCAGAAGGTGTTCGTTAGACCAATATTTTTGTATGGATAAGAGTGAGGGAACAAAGGTTCAAAATGAGTCA
>NZ_SMME01000659.1:573-3076 GCF_009711465.1 Parendozoicomonas verongulae
GCGGAAGCTGGCGACCCCTTGTGAAGGTGGTCCCAAGTATTAGGGCGTAGATTTAGAGGGGAAATCTGACAATCTTGTCAGTGATGTAACTCTGACATTTTATGAGAATCTTAATCACCTCAATAGCTGAAGGTTACAACGAGATGATTATTCCTAACAGTCAGTTTTCGTACGATGTTCGAATTAAGTACTCAATAGATAGTGATAGTGTAAAAGCTTTGAAGAAAGGGGCGCTGTTTCGAGGAGCCGTATGTGACTTTTTCTATGTAGAGGATCGATATTTTGATACTCCTGATAAGGCTCTCAGGAAGAACGGATTTCTCTTACGAGTAAGAACTTGTGAGGGTGAGATTACGCAACGCGCATCCTATCAAAGTACCGGACGAAGCAATCCAGGGGTTAAAAGCTCCTACTCGTGGAAACTTGAGCATGCGTCACCTGACTGCAGGCCACTCCTTTCAGCGGGAAGCTTCAATTTTCCACATGTTAACGATCAAGACTTAAAAACTGTTTTCAGTATATCCTATGTACGTGAAACTCTGGTTCATTATGAGCAAACAAGTCGGATCAGGGTCGTACTGGATCATGGTAATATCTTTATAGGCACTTCAGGAAAATCTCTCAATGAACTGGAGCTGATTCTTGAAGAGGGCTCTGAATATGATCGTTTTATGCTGTCAGGCTGGCTAGAGAAAAATTATAAAGTTAAGCCCGTTCATGGGAGTAAAGCAGAGCGGGGTTATTTGTTTCTTAACAGCTTGGCTGAGAGCAACGATACGACATCTGCTCGGGAGCCCTGAGCAGATGTCTTGGTGGTGTCGCAAAAATTTCCGAGAATGAAAAATCGCAATTCTCCAGGGTGCGGCGGGTTGTGCATAGACATCAGTGGATGAAGAGAGAAGGCAAGCAGGTCAATATCATCAAGCACTTAGGCAATATCGATATTGTTACCAAATTTCGTGGTGAGAGTGATCTGACTATTGACTTCCTCTCACCTCAGACAGGCTATGACTATCCACATAGTTATCCACAGAAATTGTGGATGACTTACTGGGAACCTTGGGCCGATACCGCAGGTTGACACATTTCAGCCTGACCTGCCTGGTACGACAGGTGAACCCGTAAGCTTCTCAGGACGTCTTCGGCCTCTTCCGTCAGCGTTTTCTTATCAGTGTGACACCATCGGCCATTGGTAAAAGCGTTATATCGACGCGTTCATCCGATAGCAGGCTTTGGTTGAGTGTTCGTATTACCCGGGTATCTTCATCCTGACTGTCCGCATTAAGGACAGCTCCGTTCCAGAGAGTATTATCGATAGCAATCAACCCACCCTGTCGAATCAGCTGCAAGCACAGCTCGTAATAGTTTTGATAATTGGCTTTGTCTGCATCAATAAAGGCAAAGTCAAACGTTTCATGTTGGTTGTCGGCCAGCAGTTGTTCCAAAGTGTCCAGGGCCGGAGCCAAGTGTAAGTTGATTTTCTTATCAACTCCCGCTTTTTGCCAGTAACGTCTGGCAATATTCGTAAACTCTTCGCTGATATCGCAGGCAATCAATTCGCCATCTTCCGGCAATGCCTGAGCGACGGCTAAGGCGCTGTAACCAGTGAATACCCCAACTTCCAAGGTGCGTCGTGCATTGATTAGCTTGATCAGAAAAGCCATGAATTGCCCTTGTTCCGGAGTGATCTGCATACGTGCTTCCGGCATAGCCTGAGTTTCCTCTCTCAGCTGTGCCAGCTGATCAGTTTCTCTGACTGAATGCTCTACCAGATAATGGTACAGGTCGTCTGTTATGGTGAGTTTGGGGTCAGGCATAGCGGAAATCCGGAGTGAGCAAAGAGCAGTCATCATAGCCACGAGAATGATCAAGACACAATGACCAGAGGTTCCAGAATAAGAGTGGTCTTTCATAGCGGTATCTCACAGTGAAACAGAGCAGACAGTTCTAAAGTAGCAGCCCCTCTTGATTTGTGAACTTGTCAATGCACAATTTAACTCCCCTAAATGACTTCTCACAAAATGTCATTCCGCACATTCTCCCATCTCTGGGATACAAGCGTTGTGAAGGATGCGCTTGTGTCTGGTGAGATGACTGGATTGGGCGAAAGACCTGCATCCGCTCTGGTCACAGACAAACTGCACCCGTCCTGGTCACAGACAAGGGCCGCATCCGTCCTGGTCACAGACAAAGGGCCTTAGTGAACGACTTGTTGCACCCGTCCTGATCACAGACAAAGGGCTGCACCCGTCCTGGTCACAGACAAGGGCCGCATCCGTCCTGGTCACAGACAAAGGGCCTTAGTGAACGACTTGTTGCACCCGTCCTGATCACAGACAAAGGGCCCTCCCCTGTGTGGCTGCGTTTGTGGGCGGTGTCCTCTGTGATACGTGCATGTCTGATGAGATTGGCGGATGTGGTGAAAGACTTGTTGCACCCGTTCCGGTCACAGACAAAGGGCTTGTCCCCTTTGTGGGTGCGCTTGTGTTTGGTGAGATGACTG
>NZ_SMME01000162.1 GCF_009711465.1 Parendozoicomonas verongulae
ATCCTTGCGCATGGGTTCCGAACACGTCCCGTCGGACCGTTCAGATACCAGTACATCTTCTGTCTCCTGCGTGTCTGCAGTTTTATCTCTGGTTTCCACTATATAGTGGACAGTGACCTCTTCGCCGGGCTGTGCCTCTGGCATAAACACCATATGCAACCCACTATAGCGATCCTTCATGACCTGAATGTCTTTTCAGGCTCAGTGCGCATGGCAATGATAGTTTCATCGGGGGCCATACTGGGTAAAAAGAGCCACTGTTTACATCCCAACGTCAGGGTGGTTTGACCATAATGATGATTCCTGGCTAA
>NZ_SMME01000470.1:0-125 GCF_009711465.1 Parendozoicomonas verongulae
CACCCGTCCTGGTCACAGACAAATGGCCTGCTCCCAGTGTGGATGCGTTTGTGCCTGATAAGATGACTGGATGTGATAAAAGACTTGTTGCACCCGCTTTGGTCACAGACAAAGGGCCTGTCCCC
>NZ_SMME01000470.1:390-561 GCF_009711465.1 Parendozoicomonas verongulae
CCCCCTGTGCGAACTTTTAGCGGATACATACCATAGAAACCCGCAGGCATATCATCGTCAGTTCGAACCTGTAGCTCTCTGTAATGCTCACGTATCCAGGCATTTAAATGCGTAAACCGGGAAAGAAGCAGCTTTCCCGAGGGAAGGGGAGAACAGTGGATGTGAGGGGAA
>NZ_SMME01000470.1:803-978 GCF_009711465.1 Parendozoicomonas verongulae
CGTGGCATCCGCTTCAACGGCCAGATGTTTTTCAGGTGCTGAGGTGCTGAGGGTTAATCCGGTTTTTTGCTTTTCCCCCCGGCAAAACACAAAGTGGTGTTCGGTTGCTCTGTCTATGACACAGGCTGTTGTTTTGTGGGGATGAATATGTGTGCTGTCCGCAGTTTGTATAGCA
>NZ_SMME01000709.1:0-5549 GCF_009711465.1 Parendozoicomonas verongulae
CTATCGAACAAGCCACTGAGACATGGGCCGATGCCATGATGGCAAAAGGACTGCAATACGTGGACTGGAAAGCCGCATGGCGCAACGGCATGAAAAATCAAAACAAGTGGGAAAAACAAGATCGTGAAAAACAAGGATGCAATCGATCCAGTGCAGAAATCTCTTCCGATGTCATCGAAGAGTACTGCCGAGACGAAGGACTCGAATTCAAGCGGTAAAGGATCTGTTCAACAAAATCATGAACAGTTCTACCTAACCATGGCCAAGCGGTTAGATGTGAAATTTACCTGTGTGTTTAGAAACCTTTGGAATCCAAGAGGACAATCTCGCACAAACCGTCAAATGATCATTCAGGAATGGGCCGATGCCATGATGCGCAACAAGATTACTGGCAAGGAAGCTCATGAAGCGCTGACGTATGTCTGTGACAACCTGAGCAAGCCACCATCAATCGCTGATTTCTTGGAAAAGGCCAAAGGCTCCAGAAAACGACCATTGGCGCATCGGGCTTACCGGGCTTTGGAAAAAAAGGATCAAGGTGACTTCAAACGTGAAAAATCAATGAAGACGGCAGAGCACTTTCTCGACGAGATATACAAAAACCTTCACAGAGATGGCGACAACAATAGATAAGATATTAAAACGAACGCAATCTCGAACCAAATAATCGCTATCGATATTTGACAACGTGCAATGTACGGTTTTAGATTCTAGATTCACCGTAAGCAATAATAATAAAACCTCGGAAAAATAATGGACTATTCAAACAGCTTTCACGCTGCAAAAGACGATGTACTCATAGCCCTTAAGAAAAACAATGGGTCGACATTGTCAGAGCTGAGAATCAAATGTCCTAACTTTTGTAATTCTCAAATTGCCGTCGCTCTAGAAGAGCTGTGTGTTCAAAACAAAGTTAAACATGGGGAGTTAAGAACCAACCGTGATCTCAAAGTGAAACAGATAACCTACTGGGTCTCATGATGAAGAAAGCTGTTATTGGCTTTGATCCTGGTTTAAGTGGTGCGTTTGCAGTTTTGAATTGTGAACGCGACCACGCTTTCTTTTCTTCAGACTTTCCAATCATTATCAAGAACGATAAGCGACACATAGATATTATTTCACTCACCAACACCCTCCAGCAGCTCGCTTCTCAATATCACATTCACCATGTTTTTATCGAAAACGTTAATGCCATGCCTCCCGTTAAGGGTAAGAAGAGAAAACCCGGCAACCAGACAAGTTTCACGTTTGGTCGCAGCTTTGGCGTTCTTGAGGGCATAGTCGGTGCGCTGGGCTTACCAACCACCCTGATTACACCCGCCACTTGGAAGCGACGCGCTGGCCTGCTCAAACAGGAGAAGGTCGCCTCCCTGAATCGCGCCCTCGAGCTGTACCCAGGCTGCGGACTTCACCTGAAAAAACATATTGGTCGTGCCGAGGCCATGCTGATCGCCCGGTACGGTCAGGAGAGCCTGTGAACTACGAGCCTGACATCGTGGCCACCATTGGCCGTGAAAGCACCATCGCACTGGAGCGTGCATTTGGTGGCAGGCGGAAATATATCGCACAGAAAATTAAGCAAGGCTCTCCCATTGTTGAAGTCATAGGTTGGGAAGCCGCGCAACAACTCTCCCAACGGTTCGGTGGCATGCAGTTATACATCCCACAGACTCTGGCTCTGCAGGCCCGCAACCGGGCCATCATCCACCAGCGGTTACAGGGCTTTACCGCTCAGGATCTGGCAAGGAGCTATGGGCTGGTGGCCCGAACCATTCGGAACATCTGTTTTGGATGTGGCGCACTTCACGGCCTGCGGGCAAGGAACAGGCTGAAGATTCTGCAACAGGGATTCTATGGAAGAGCGCATTCGGGTTATCGAACAGGATTTGGCGGTGCTTCAGCACCGAATGACCAGCCTTGAAGACACCCCACCCCGCGTCAATACGCTGGAGAATACCGTGACCCAGCTCCAGACACAGGTGGAAAACATCAGTGAGAACATTGCGGACATCAAGAACAGCGGCAATCAGCTCCACAAGGATGTGAGTGGCCTGCGCATAGAAGTCCGGCGTCTTTTCACTATAGGGGCAACGGTCGCGGTAATAGTCAGCATCATAATCGGGGCAGCGGAGTTATACGAAACCAGCCTCTCGATACAGGAAAAACATCAATCTGCAAAGGAGCTGCGGAGTGAACATGGTCAGTCAGATCCGGGGATACCGGAACCATAACCCCGGCAACATCCGGGAAAACCAGCGAGTAGATTACGACTGGGAAGGCGAAGCCCGAGCGGATACCGATGGTGAGTTTGAGGAGTTTGACTCTCCCGAGTTCGGTATCCGAGCCATGGCCCGCATCCTGAAGACCTACTACACCAAGCACAAGCTCAGAACCGTCCGGGACATCATCAACCGGTGGGCACCTCCCAATGAAAATAACACTGACTCCTATGTCCGGGCCGTCTGCCTGCGGATGGGCGTCGTGGAACAGAGGCACCTGAAGCTCGACACCAACATGGTCGCCCTCCAGTCCCTGATCAAATCCATCATCCATCACGAACTGGGCTGCCAGCCCTACAGCGATGAGCTGATCGACACCGGCATACGCTGGGAGCGTGACGGCGTGCCCGGCAGCTTTCGGTAAGGAGCGGCCCATGAATCTGGCCAAGACCCTGAGCACAATTGCCGACACCCTGTCCGGTGGTCTTTTCGACAATATCTACAAGACAGTTACAGCTTACTTTCCCCCGGATATGCCCGAGGCGCAAAAGCAGCAGCTCAAACTGGCCCTCAAGGAGCTGGAACGCCAGCGGGAAAGTGACACACAGCGTCACCTTGTGGAAGCGGAACGCCTGCTGACCGAGCGGATCAAAGAGCTGGAAGGCACAGCCTCCGACCTCAAAGCCCTGCCTATCGTCGGAAGGCTGATCCTGTTTGCCCGTGGTGCCCAGCGTCCCGTCTGGGGATTTTTCACCATGTACCTCGACTGGCGCTGGTTCAGTGAATGGCAACTGAGCACGCAGCAGCAAACCGCCCTTATCGCCATCAACCTTCTGGTGCTGGGATTCCTGTTCGGGGAGCGGGCTATGAAGAACGTCGCCCCCTATGTGATCCAAGCCCTCAAAGCCAAATCCACCCCATGGAAACCCTGACATCATGAGCGACACCCCCGTCACGGACGACTTCAACGTTATCGAAAGCCTGCGCACCTCACCGGAGATGCGGAAGAAAATGGCCGAGCGTTACCGCAAGGAAGACCTCGCAGAGCTGGCTTACACCCTCGATTTCGATATTGGCTGCCTGATTGGCTACATCGACACGGCGCTTATGTATCTGGAATGCGGCCAAGCGGACTTGGCGCGAAAGACCATGGAAAGCGCACACGGCAACTTTTCCGCACAACGTAAGTCACGTCGCCGCTACTGGGGGATGCATCCATGAACCAAACATCACAAGGACGTGACAAGCAACCGCAAAAATGGCAAAGCCGGATCATAGGCCAGGGCGTGGAGCAGGCCGACCAGCTTCTCGCCAACCCACTGAACTGGCGCAAGCACCCCAAGGCCCAGCAGGCCGCACTGAGAGGGGCACTGAACGAGATCGGCTGGATACAGCAGGTCATCGTGAACAAAACCACGGGCCATCTTGTTGATGGTCATTTGCGTGTAGAGGTGGCACTGGCGGAAGGGGAGCAGGATGTCCCTGTCTTGTATGTGGAGCTGACCGAGGAAGAAGAAAAGAAGGCCCTCGCCACCATCGACCCCATAGCGGCACTGGCCACCACTGACCGCAAAATGCTGGACGACCTTGTCCTCGGCCTGAATGTGGACGATCAGGACTTCGCCACCCTGCTCGATACCCTTGCCTCTCAAGATGCCCTGAACAACCCACAGGAAGGCTTAACCGACGACGATGCCGTGGGCGAAAAGTCATCCCATACCGTCTGTGAGTCTGGTGACGTCTGGTGCCTAGGCGAGCACAGACTTCTATGCGGTGATGGCACAGACCAATCTTGCGTCACTCAACTGATGGACGGGGAACAGGCCGATATGTGCTGGACTGACCCGCCCTACAACGTCGATTACGAGGGCAAGACCAAGGACGCCCTGAAGATCGACAACGACAAAATGAGCGGCGAGAACTTTTACCTGTTCCTGCTGGCTTACTTCACCCGCATTTGTGAAATCACCAAACCCGGTGGCCCCATCTACGTCGCCCATGCCGATACCGAGGGCACCAATTTTCGCACAGCTCTGGTGGCAGCAGGCTTTGAGCTGAAGCAGTGCCTCGTCTGGGTGAAGAACACTTCGGTCATGGGCAGGCAGGATTACCACTGGCAGCACGAACCCATTCTCTATGGCTGGAAACCCGGTGCGGCCCATTGCTGGTATGGGGAGCGGGATAAAAAGACCGTCATCAGTGCCGACAAGCCAGCGGCCAGCCGCGATCACCCCACCATGAAACCTGTGAGCCTGATTGAGCAGATGATTCGCAATAGCTCCCAGACCGGGGACTTGGTGGTGGATTTCTGTGGTGGCTCAGGCAGCACCCTTATCACCTGCCAGAAATACGGAAGACGATGTAACACCATCGAGATCGACCCCCATTATTGCGATGTGATTATTCGTCGCTGGCAAGACTACACCGGCAGGGACGCCGTTCATGTGGCCACGGAGGAGACCTTCAATGCGCGACAAAGTGAGCAGCCAGACAGATGAGGATGGACGACGTATTCGCTCTTATATTACTGATCGGTTTGCTTGCTGCAGTGATGGCGTGAAAGAGGTCAGGAAAGCACGAAAATATCGCAAGCATCAGCATGATTTTAAGAGCCGGATTGATCACCGGAAAATCTGGAAAAAGAGAGCCAAAAGCAAGAAAAGTTTGTGGACACCATAGGGAGTGGACAAAAACCATGAAAAAATCAGCCGCAGAAATGCAACGAACCGCTCTGGAATGCGTGAAGCTGAGAGGTGCAGGACTGTCCTTTCGTGAAATAGCGTCCACACTCGATATTTCCAAGTCAGCTGCCCACAAATATGTGAAGAAATCCCTGTCTGAAGTCACCGGTCAACTGAAGCTGGAATCCAAGCTGTTATTGGCTCAGGAAATCGAGCGTCTGGACACCATTCAGCGCTCCATCTGGAACGATGTTTTGAAGGGCAATGTCGCCTCAGTGGACAAGGCTCTCAAGGTCATTGAGCTGCGTATGAAAGCACTGGGCCTGATGGCTCCTGCCAAGATCGCCAGCACCGATCCCACCGGAGAGAACGAAGCCACCAGCGGCGTGGTTGTCGTCCCGGCTCCGGTCTCGGTCGATGAGTGGCTGAAAGAATACGGCCCCAAGACAGATGACGCCTGACCACTATGTCGCAAACGGTCTGGCGTCCACAGGCAGGGCCGCAAACGGCGCTGCTCCGTTGCCCGTTTGAAGATATCCTTTACGGCGGTGCCCGTGGGGGAGGCAAGACCGACGGTTTCCTTGGCAAGTGGGCGCAGCGTACAGAAGTCTATGGCCAACGATGCCGGGGGCTGTTTATCCGGCGCTCT
>NZ_SMME01000709.1:5828-6273 GCF_009711465.1 Parendozoicomonas verongulae
GGGCAAGTATCAGGGGCACAGCTACACCGACCTGTATATCGACGAGGCCGGTAACTTCCCCGACTCGGCCCCTATCGACAAACTGCAGGCCACCCTGCGTAATCCTTACGGCATCCCCTCCAGCTGCAACCTGTCCGCCAACCCCGGCGGCCCCGGTCACGAGTGGCTGAAGAAGCGCTATATCGACCCGGCCCCGCTCGGCATGGAACCCATCACCGATGATATGAGCGGCGAGCAGCGGATATTCATCCCCAGCCGGTTACAAGACAACCCCCTGCTACTGAACAGCGACCCTGGATATAAAAACCGCCTCAAAAAATCCGGCCCCCCGTGGCTGGTACAGGCGTGGCTGATGGGCGACTGGAACGCGACCCCGGAAGGCGGATTGCTCAAAGCCCAGTGGTTCCAGCGGTACAACCAGCTGCCCTCGGAATTTTTGCGTGTA
>NZ_SMME01000245.1 GCF_009711465.1 Parendozoicomonas verongulae
GGCCGTGTGGACGTGATCTTCAGCGGCATCACCGAGGCCACGGCAGGCGGCACCATCGCCAAGGGTGACGTGCTCACCAGCGATGCCAACGCAGACGCTGTGACCGCCACTCAGGCAACCGACCGGGTTATTGGTATCGCGCTGGAAGATGCGGTGGCCGGTGACTTCGTCTCCGTACTTATCGCTCACGGCTAGCCCTTAAAACAAGCAGGGAAGGAACACCATGGCTAATGCACCATTCGTAACAAACCCGGTTCTTACCGCCATCGCTATCGCGTACACCAACAGCGAGTTTATCGCTGACCGTGTGCTGCCTCGCGTGGGCGTCGGTTCCCGTGAGTTCAAGTGGACTCAGTACAACAAGGAAGACCGCTTCACCATTCCTGAAACGCTGGTGGGCCGTAAGGGCCGTCC
>NZ_SMME01000554.1:0-403 GCF_009711465.1 Parendozoicomonas verongulae
ACAGGGGGTGTTCGCTTGCCCCCCGGCCGCCCGGGCGCGCAGCTGAGTAAAAATGTCCAGAGCTGTTTTCAGGTTGTCCGTACCCCCCATGAGCTGGAGATGTCGGCCCAGTGTTAACTCAATATCCTTATCATTGCAGGGGATGTTCGCCTGGCCTCCGGCCGCCTGGGTGCGCAGCCGGGTAAAGATGTCCAGGGCCGTTTTCATGTTATCCGTCCCCTCTATGGCCTGGAATAGCCTGCCCAGTGTTAGCTCGACATCTTTGTCATTACAGGGAGTGTTCGCTTTCCCCCCGGCTGCCTGAGTGCGCAGCCGGGTATAAATCTCGAGGGCCTTTCTCAGGTTATCGGCCCCCCCCATGACCTCGAGTAGCCTGCCCAGAGCCAGTTCGATCTCTTTGTCA
>NZ_SMME01000554.1:413-780 GCF_009711465.1 Parendozoicomonas verongulae
GGCAGCCCGGGTGCGCAGCTGGGTATAGATGCCAAGAGCTTTTCGCAGGTTTTCTGCGCCTCCCATGATCTGGAAATATCTGCCAAGTGTTAATTCGATATCTTTGTCGTCACAGGGAGTATTCGCCCGCCCACCGGCCGCTCGGGTGCGCAATCGGGTATAGATGTCCAGGGCCATTTTCAGGCTGTCAGGCCCACCCATAACCTGGAGCAACCGGCCCAGAGCCAGTTCGATCTCCTTGTCCTCGCAGGGGGTGTTCAGATGCCCTCCTGCTGCCCGGGTGCGCAGCTGGGTAACGATGTCCAGGGACATTCGCAAGTTGGCCGCACCCCCCATGATCTGGAGATGTCTGCTCAGTGTTAACTCG
>NZ_SMME01000554.1:790-1383 GCF_009711465.1 Parendozoicomonas verongulae
CGCCTGGATGCGCAGCCGGGTATAGATGTCCCGAGCTGTTCTCAGGTTGTCCATACCCCCCATAATCTGGAGATGTCTGCCTAGAGCTAACCCGTTGGTTTTTTTATCATTGGGAGAGGCTGAGTAGTGTTCATAAAGGTGCTGGAAGAGTGGTAAAGCTTCCGTTAAACGGCCTCTCGCCTGTAAAGCTCTGCCTTTTGCCATCATCACGCCTTTATTGTTTTGCAAGGCCTCTGAAAGAGAATCGACGTATCCAATACACCCATCAAAATTCTCAAGAAGAAATAAGCACCTGGCTTTTAATTGCACAACACGAGTATATTGCTGCAAGTCTCCCTCATATTTTTTTAATAGCGCTTCTGTCTTATCTAATGCCCGTTGAGGGTTGGTTTTCATAAGACGGAAGCCCTTATTTATATCCTGACATGTCTGTATATATAAGTGCTGGGTACGGCGTTGTGAAAGCTGGTGGTACTCAGGGTGACCAGTACTCCCCTGGTATGGAAAACCTTGTGTGGTGGGGATATTGGGCAAATTCCCACCTGGATAGCTTTGTCTGTGAAGAGGGGGCGCCTGCCAGTAATAACCGCCTT
>NZ_SMME01000537.1:0-448 GCF_009711465.1 Parendozoicomonas verongulae
TCACAGACAAAAGGCCTGTCCCCTGTGTGCGTGCGTTTGTGGGAAGTGAGTGCACCAGATTGGCCAAAACGCTTGCGGCACCCGTCAAAGTCACAGACAAAGGGCCTTAGTGAACGACTTGTTGCACCCGTCCTGATCACAGACAAAGGGCTGCACCCGTCCTGGTCACAGACAAGGGCCGCATCCGTCCTGGTCACAGACAAAGGGCCTTAGTGAACGACTTGTTGCACCCGTCCTGATCACAGACAAAGGGCCCTCCCCTGTGTGGCTGCGTTTGTGGGCGGTGATCCCTGTGTGAGTGCGTTTATGTCTGGTGAGATCGCCGGATTGGATAAAACGCTTGCTGCACCCCTCATGGTCACAGACAAAGGGCTTGCACCCTGTGTGGGTGTGTTTGTGCCTGACGAGATTACCGGACTGGGTAAAACGCTTGTTGCACCCGTCAAAG
>NZ_SMME01000537.1:458-1267 GCF_009711465.1 Parendozoicomonas verongulae
TTGTCTCTTGTGTAAACTCTTAGCGTGTCCATAGCATAGAAATCCGCAGGTCTATCATCGCCAGTTCGAACCTGAAGCTCTCTATCATGCTCACCTGAAGACACATGACACATGTTTGCCCTACCTCGGATCCATGTTGTGGCACCCGTTTCAACGATCAGATTCTGTGCTGGCGTTGAGGCGGTAAGAGTTAATCCGGTTTTTTGTTGTTTCACCCGACAATGCACGTGGTGGTGGTCGGTTGCCCTGTCTATGACACAGGATGTTGTTTTATGGGGATGGATATGTGTGCGGCCCGCAGAGTATATGGCAATGCTGCCTGTCGATATGACATCTAATCGCTGTACCGGAATAATGTGAAGGGATCGACTCTTGTCTTCTGATGCATAGCTGGCAGATGCAGACAGGCCGATCGCTATGCAAAGACTGGTGGCAACAAAATTCAGTCTGAAGACCATTCCACCCTTCCCCACAAAAAGAAAAAAGAAGATAACAACATAGCTGGCGGCCTCTTGCGATGTTGGTATTTACGGCGCTGGTCAACTATTGGTGGATGGGTTGAGCATATCCTGACGTGTTACACCATACAGTCCGTGCACTATCCGAGTCTGGTTGTGAAAGGGACAGAGCGGGGCACATATCTTTCCTATAGTGCAGGATGCGCTTGTGTTTGGTGAGATGACTGAATTGGACGAAAGACCGGCTGCACCCATATTGGTTACAGACAAAAGCTCTGCCCCCGGTATGGAGGCGTTTGTGCCTGCTCAAATTACCGGATATGGTGAAAGACTTGTTGCACCCGTCAAAGT
>NZ_SMME01000068.1 GCF_009711465.1 Parendozoicomonas verongulae
TGCTATCTTCTTTGTTCTTTTTATGGGAAAAAAGGAAATGCTCTTCAGTCTGAACTTTGTTGTCACCATTCTCTGCATAGTGATCGGTCTGTCTGTATCTGTCACCTATGCATCAGATGACAAGAACAGGCCTCTTCATCTTAATCCGTTACGGCTATTAGACGCGATATCAACAGGGAGTATTGACATATATCTTGCGGACAACACACACATCCACCCTGGTGAAACCACATCT
>NZ_SMME01000174.1 GCF_009711465.1 Parendozoicomonas verongulae
ATCCCCCGAAGGAAGGGGGGAGCAGTGGATTTGAGGGGGAGCGTCCTCACCTGAAGACACATGACAAACGTTTGCCTTATCCCGAATCCATGTTGTGGCACCGGTTTCAACGGCCAGGTATTGTGCAGGCGTTGAGGCGGTGAAAGTTAATCCGGTTTTTTGTTTGTTCCCCTGGCAATGTACGAGGTGGTGTTCGGTTGTCCTGTCTATGACGCAGGATGTTGTTTATAGGGATGGACATGTGCGCTGTCTTTACTTTGTATAACAATGTTGCCTGTAGAGATCACATCAACTGGCCGTGATTGAATAGAGCGGATTGGTTG
>NZ_SMME01000640.1:0-1592 GCF_009711465.1 Parendozoicomonas verongulae
AGTGCCATCTGGACGAAAGTAGCAATGGGTATTGTTTTCAGTGTTATTGCCAGAAATATAAATGCCAGTGCCCAAAAGAAGAGTCTGCTCCTTCAATGCTTTCAATCCCATCAGTAGAAAGCCATCAACAACTTCTCGTTCTTCCAGAAATTGGCACTATTGCGGGTTATCACGAAATCACAAGTGAGCTAGTGCCTGTGATTGAATTTGATGAAGACCTGCTGGCAGCACTAACTGGAGGGAAAGAAGAGGAAAAGGGGGACGAGCGGGAAGATATCGTTCTCTTTCTTTTACAGGATGTCGGTGTGGATGAAGCTATTATCAAGCGTGAAGACCTGATCAAAAAACTTATAACACTGCTTGGTTCGTTTATCCCTCCACATAACTCATTAGAACCAATTGATGCAGAAAGTACCGTTATCCAGATATTGATATTAAATAATATTGTGAGCTTTGACTTGAACCCTCCTCCTGGTCAGGCTGTTTTTTGTTTCATTTTCCTTAGCCACCCAACCCACAGGATGATATTGGCAATAAATATATCCGGCGATTCGCTACTGATGACTTACATTGATAACAGTAATCAACTAGTAACCAAAATCATGAAAAAAGAACAATGGCAAACTTTTATTCAAGGGCTGAAATTGTTTGACATGAACGTTACGACTGTGTCCGTAATATTGAATTACCTCCCACCAGCTCTGATGGCACAGATGGGAATAAAGCCACCCCTGGGAAGCCAGTAGCTGTAAGTACCCGGATCATTGTTTTCGGAAAATACAGACCACCTACCCATTTCTAAAGCACAAACCAACACAACTGCCAGGCTTTGTTGAAGACAGGGCAAGCCAGCAACATCAGGCAGCCATGTGACTGGCAAGGTGTTCTTTGCCGTGACCATCAACCGCCTCAAACAATATAGAATGTCTGGCATCAGTGGCAGTACGGCCTTCATACCAGGCTTGACGCTGGATTATTGAATCACGCAACTATCCTGATTACCTCCTCCTGACCTTGCTCCATATTGGTTGATTAACCTTTGTCTGATTGAACTATCGGAGTATGCGGAGACAGAATCTAGAACAGTTTTTCCATTACGGCCTTTGGCATTTGGGTTTAATCCATAATGATCAATCAGCAACCACATCACTTCACCCTTATTTTTATAAGCTTTTCTTGCAGCTGCATGTAAAGCTGTATCACCGTTGCTCCATGCGTGTGGGTTTACCCCATAGGTATCAATTAATAACCTGACCAAATCTACACAAGGCCTTTCAGAGCAACCAGCAGCCCTATATAAGACCGTTTCCCTACTCCTACTGGATTTTTTATGTGGATCAGCCTTATAGCGATCAATCAACAACTTCACCACATCGGTAAAACCAGCACCAGCCGCGCAATGTAAAGGCGAATTCCCATGAGCGTTATCTGTTGCATATGGGCTCAACTTGTTGTCATCAATTAACATCATGACAAGGTTGCAGCGATCATCATCTCGCACTCCTTCTGCACAAATAGATGTTTGCCCCCGAGCAGCAAGGTGCAAAACAGAATAACCACTTTCTCCCTTCTCATGAGGATTAAGATGATAT
>NZ_SMME01000640.1:1602-2297 GCF_009711465.1 Parendozoicomonas verongulae
TAGTAAATCAGTCAGTTTTAAATGACCATACCTAACAGCAGCCCATAACGCTCTGTTGTCGCTTTTTAAACCGTATTCATCTACCAATATTTTTATGACTTCTTCATGGCCTTCAGCAGCGGCGTAATGCAAAGCATTTTGTTTATTGAAACTCGTTAAATTTGGGTTTACAGCATATTTATCTATCAAAAGTTTTAAAATACTTGTGTGTCCACATGCAGCTGCAAAATGCAGAACACTTTCTTCCCGGTTATTAACAGCATATAGATTTGCGCCATAGTCATCTATTAAAGCTTGGAGTATACCAATGTGTCCATACTCTGCAGCGGCATGTAATACACTATTATCTGCTTCTGTCACCGAATTAGGGTTTGCCCCAAGCTGTATGAGCTGATGCACACGTTCAAGATTCCCCTCTTTGACAGCCTGATGCAATGGAGACCAGCATTTTTCCTGCGAGCTGGATTGATTTACAACGAAAATGGTGGGCCGTTGTGCCCCCGTATTGGGAGCAGCCGATGGTTGTTGTGGGGAGTCATGGGGTGTGTCTTTTTCATTGTCTCTTGAAGGGTTTTCTTTTGGTTTGCTCCCATCTGTCTTTGGTTCTTCAGGCTCATCCCCCCCTTCCACAACAATACGCGGTACCCTGACATCCCTTAACTGATTAATAGAGAGCGACCTTCTGCAATGGGAAC
>NZ_SMME01000640.1:2307-2383 GCF_009711465.1 Parendozoicomonas verongulae
GACCATTTTCTGCTGCAGTATGTAAGAGTGGCTGTCCTCCAAGAGCTACATGTGGATTAACTCCATAGCGCTCAAT
>NZ_SMME01000640.1:2393-2603 GCF_009711465.1 Parendozoicomonas verongulae
AAGCGTTGACACACAGTCATCTTCCATTGAATCCATGCAGATCGGGCATTCCATATAGGCTGTCACCCCAGTGGTGGTTCTGCCTTGTGGTGGTACTGAAGGCCCTGGATCAATGGTTAATGAAGCTAAAGGATCTAATAAATCGGAAGGATCCAGGACAGGTGCAGAAGGTTCTACAGCTGGCTCGATCAGCCCTGCCTGTTCCAGTTC
>NZ_SMME01000167.1 GCF_009711465.1 Parendozoicomonas verongulae
TGGCGCGACTGACGGCCCTATGCCTCAGACCCGTGAGCACATCCTGCTGTCCCGTCAGGTTGGTGTACCTAAGATCGTTGTGTTCCTGAACAAAGCAGACCTGCTGGCTGAAGATTGCGGCGGCGTTGGCTCTGAAGAATACGCAGAGATGCTGGAACTGGTTGAAATGGAGCTGCGTGAGCTGCTGGACACTTACGAGTTCCCAGGCGACGACACTCCAATCATCGCTGGTTCCGCTCTGATGGCTCTGAACGGAGAAGACGACAACGAACTGGGTACTTCCGCGGTTAAGAAGCTGGTTGAAACTCTGGATAGC
>NZ_SMME01000797.1 GCF_009711465.1 Parendozoicomonas verongulae
GAATTATAGGAGTGGGGTATTTTTGAGCAATTTCCGGGACAAGAATCCTGGCAAAGAGCCGATACCTTTTTACCGAAATGGAATCTAAAGCGTGCGTTTTTTGTAGCAGGGAGTGCTCAGAGATGGTCAAGTTTGAGAGGGGGGAGAGATGCTCCCCTGGTTTTTTGTCATTCGCCGCTGGCTATTCCGGGAGGATAATTCCTTTAGAGGCTCTTGCCGGGCGTTGGCAAACCCGTCGCACTATGGCGAGTTTGGAGCAGGGGTTGGTGAATGAACGTTTAAGACTGTTGTCCAGTGCCGATGCCTGCTCCCTCAGGGATGCAGAAGTGCGGGCCGATTTGGCGCTTATGGCCGTTGGTTTGATTGACTTCCATGAAAAAAAGGGCATGGTACGTTGTGGCCGTGTTTTTTCCAGGGTGCGTCAGTGGCAGATTGATCAGGCTCAGGCTCTGGTGAACCTATCCTCTGATGAGTTATGCCAAGAGGCTTTGTGGCGTGTGGATACTCTGCCGCGAAACCTGATAGAAATCATTTTTGATATCACTCTGCGTGGTATTCCGGGAGAACCTGCCATTCTCCCGGTAACGATTTGCGACTTTTGGAATGCTGGCCTGTTTTCTACTGAGCAGATTACTGCAGCCCGCATGCTGGAGTGCCGCTCCCGTACGGTGGAATGGTTAGAAAAGCGCTGTGCCCGGGATCCCCGTATTGCACTGGCTTATCTGCGTACGCTGGAAACCCGTTTGCGAGACAGGAAGGAAGCGGTCGTGGTTCATAAACTCCTGCGCAGGGTTGAAGACGCCATGCCATTCTGGAAAGAGGGCTATCAGCTGGGTGAAGAGTTTTTCCGTGACAGTAATGGTGAGCTGGATGGTGGTATGCGTACAGGCTTGCAGGTCATTGTTCAGCACCTGTATGAGATTCAGCAGGATCAGGAATTCCCGTGGCGCGCCATTATTGATGAAAAAGCTCTGGGTATTGTCTGGCAGCATGATAGTCAGGGGTCAGAGCGCAGCTGAAACCAGCCTCTGACTGCCCTGAATGGTAAGTACCCAGACTCTATGGAAATCATGGTGTGGGTACTTAAGCGTAATGAAACCTGCTTGTGTGCAGGTTTAATCTTTTATACCAGGGCCTTTATTGATTTTGCGGGGTGAAGTCTTTTGCTGGCAAGATGGGCAGGGTGCTTCATCACTGTATACCTTGAAGTAGCTATCCCAGCAGGTTTTGTGCATGGCACCCCTGCAGCCTTTCCCATTGGCGCCACAGTTGTAGAAAGCACCTTTGTATCCTTCTTCCTCCACGTCGTATCCTGTTTCTTTGTCCAAACATATCGCGCAGCCAAGATCAGAAATATCGTAAAACTCCGCTTTCTTCCATCGTGGCGCTGTGAGTGGTATGTGCACTCTTTTGGCTGCAGTTGTAAGCATGGATTGTGTCAGATGTAAGCCTGTATAACGGGCGAGGGCGTTGGTTTCTGCCAGCAGTGTCTGACCAATACTGTAGGGAAGCCAGTAGTGTGACACTGTCGGCATGTGCTGATAGGTACTGTACAGGGCGATGGTATTTTTTCTCTCGGGAATACTGACTGTCAGCCCTTCGCCAAGGGGCGCTCTGGCTGTTTGTTCGTTTTGTGAGTGAGATACCCAGACGCTGGTTGGGGGTATCTCAAGTGTATTGTGGGGCGTGTAAAGAAGCTGGTAGTTCACATTCTCAGAAGAAATTCTTCCAGATTTGCATTGCTCAGGCATCTGTGAACAGGTTATAGCATCCGCTATATGGTTAAGAATGGTGCTTTGGAAAACACTGTAATACGAACCGGCAGGCAGAGCACCCGGGAAAAGTTCGCTGCCCTCAACCAAAGAGCTTTCCAGCCAGGGACGAACCTGCTCAAAATTCAGGTCTAACTGCAGGGTATTATTATTTTTGAGTGACATGCTTTGATGAGCGGCCATTCGTTTGGAAAAGCTCAGACTGAGCCGGCTTCCTGTTGGGGAGAGTTTGGGAATAATACGGATGCTATCTGTGTCTGCCTTATCCATGGCCAGGGCAAGGCGCCCAAAGGGTGTGAAAGGGTCGGGAATTGGAGCTGCGTTGAGCTGAATACGCTGAATTTCGATACTGTAGCCTCGTTTTCGGAAGTGTCCGGGCTGGATTTTGATAAAGAAGTAATGACTCGGATCCCCGGTAATGGTTATAAGTTTTTCTGATGGCTGACCAAGGATTAACTGTGTTAACAGGTTCAAACTTATGCCGATTGCGATTCCTCCAAGCTGTAGGTCGTAGTAATTCATCAGCGAGGGCGGGTTGGCATATCTCTTAGTGTTGTATTGGACGTTCTGGTATTGATAGGGGATTTCTGCCACAGCAGCAGGAATCGAATAAAATGGCCCCGCGTTGAAAATGTAGGACAAGTTGTCTAGCTGGCTTTTTAAAAGGGGCAGAACGCCCATGGCGGAAAGGGTGTGCCATACCAGTGCCGGGATTTTACTGTCTTCCTCTGTGAACCGGGACACTGCGTAGTTTACCCAGGGGCGCAGGCCCAGCATCAGGCCGGGAATCAGCCCTCCCAGGACTCCCTGATTGAGAATGGACGTAAAGTCCTGACCGTGAATGCCTTCAAGAAACAGGATTGAGCGGCCCATTTTGATATAAGATCCACTGGTGCTGGAGCCATAACTGACAAATTTTTCGGACTGGTAAAGGCTGCCTGCCGTTGAATATCTGGTTTCAGCTAATGCGTGTGTAGAGAACAGTAGCCCCTGAACAAGGAGTAACACAAAAAAACAGGCGCATATTTTTATGCCCAGCCTGTACGGGTGCTGTATGTACGTTCTCATAGACCAGATCCTTATGGGAAATCCTGAGACGCAAGGGTAGTCAATAAGGACCTGTCGGGTACGGCTATTTTTACGGATTGACTGCTGCGGGCAGTCGACCACAATTTTCAGAGTAATAATTTCCGTGTTTTTGTTGTGATGCTGTGACTATGACTTCCTCTATGGGCTGCAGGCCAGGATGTGGTGCCTGCTGTATTGCCCCCTCCATTTCTTCTCCTATACCCGGCATGCCTGATGGCAAACCCGCCGGTGTGCGTTGTGTTCAGCTGGATGAACGCAATCTGTGCAAACTGTTTGGTCAGCCGGGGCGCCCAGCGGTATGCAGTGCTTTTGATGCCGATTTGTTGACTTGCGGCAACAGTGAAGACGAGGCAATGTTACTTATTCAGGATCTGGAGCAGATGACATCCTGAATCCTTATTCGATGATGGTTCCGTTCAGGGAGTAGATATGACAGAAACCTTCCTTGCAGATGAAGAACTACGGGCCTTAGCCCTGAAGGCGGGGAATGTGTTTGCTCAGGCCGGTCACTGTATAGTGACAGCAGAATCCTGCACTGGCGGCGGTATTATGAAAACTCTGACCGACATTCCAGGTAGCTCCCAATGGTGTGAAGGTGGTTTTATAACCTACACCAATCGGGCGAAGCACCACTTTCTAGGTGTGCCGGAAGTGCTGTTTGAACAGGTTGGTGCCGTGAGTGAAGAGGTGGTGCGGGCGATGGCCAGTGGGGCTCTGGCTCATAGCGCTGGCACCTTGTCAGTCGCCGTGAGTGGTGTAGCTGGACCGGGTGGTGGCTCACCGGAGAAACCTGTAGGTACTGTGTGGATTGCCTGGGCCAAAAATGATGGTGTAGTTACAAAATGCTTTCTGTTTTCTGGCGAGAGAGATGCTGTTCGTCGCCAGACCGTAGACGCGGCTATTCGAGGTTTGATGGCATTGTGCTGAGTTTGCGGTATTTTCCTTTGTGTGGATAAACAGAAAAAATTATGCGCTTTTCCAAAGATGTGTTTTAATACTGTTTATGCATACAGTATTAATGGTTTAACTCAGTTAACAGTAACCGGGACGAGGTGTGAGAATGGATGACAACAAAAAGAAGGCGTTAAGCGCGGCGCTGGGCCAGATTGAACGTCAGTTTGGCAAGGGTGCCGTTATGCGCATGGGAGATCAGAAGCGGGAAGCGATCCCGGCGATCTCCACCGGCTCCCTGCAGCTTGATATTGCTCTGGGTATTGGCGGCTTGCCAAAAGGCCGGGTTGTTGAAATCTACGGCCCAGAATCCTCTGGTAAAACCACCATGACCCTCAGCCTGATTGCTGAGGCTCAGAAAACCGGCCACACCTGTGCATTCGTAGATGCGGAACACGCCCTTGATCCGGACTACGCAGGCAAGCTTGGCGTCAATGTTGATGATCTGTACGTGTCTCAGCCAGACACCGGTGAACAGGCATTGGAAATCACCGACATGCTGGTGCGCTCTAATGCGGTAGACGTGATTATCGTTGACTCCGTAGCGGCACTGGTTCCCAAGGCGGAAATCGAAGGAGATATGGGCGACTCCCATGTAGGTCTGCAGGCACGTCTGATGAGTCAGGCCCTGCGTAAGCTGACCGGCTCTATCAAGCAGGCGAACTGCCTGGTGATCTTCATCAACCAGATCCGTATGAAGATCGGTGTGATGTTCGGTAACCCTGAAACCACCACCGGTGGTAACGCTCTCAAGTTCTACTCCTCTGTCCGTCTGGATATTCGCCGTACCGGCGCTGTGAAGCAGGGCGATGAGGTGATCGGTAACGAAACCCGCGTGAAAGTGGTAAAGAACAAAGTATCTCCTCCATTCAAACAGGCAGAGTTCCAGATTCTCTATGGCAAGGGTATCTATCACATGGGTGAAGTGATCGACCTGGGTGTGAAGCTCAAGCTGGTGGAGAAAGCCGGTGCCTGGTACTCCTACAAAGGCAGCAAGATCGGTCAGGGTAAAGCCAATGCCGCTCAACACCTGACAGATAACCCTGCTATCGCTCAGGAGATTGAAGGTGAAATCCGTCGTCAGCTGCTGAATCTTGAGTCTGATAAAGGCGAGGAGAAAGCAGAGAAGGCCGGCGACAAGAAAAAGCCAGCTCTGACCCCGGCCTGATATGACAGAAGAGCAAACTCTGTTACGGCGTGCAGCGATGGAATTGCTGTCACGCCGTGAGCACTCCCGCCAGGAGTTGTTCGGAAAGCTGCGGGGCCGGGCTGAGAGTCTGGAGATGCTCGAAGGCATTCTGGATCAGCTGGAAGAAGATCGTCTTCTTTCAGATGAGCGCTTTGTTGAGAGTTTTGTACGATCCCGTATTGGTCGAGGCTATGGCCCGGTGCGTATCCGGCAGGAATTGCAGCAGAAAGGAGCTGATAGCGATCTGATAGTTATGGCCCTGGAGTCGGCGGAAGTGGACTGGCATGAGCTGGCCCGCGAAAGCCGTCAGCGTAAGTTTGGTGAGTCGGCCCCTGTGGATAACCGGGATCGTTCCAAGCAGATGCGTTATCTGCAGTATCGCGGATTTGATATGGATGCTATACGTTCGGCGATCAGTCATCGGGAAGATGTCTGGTAAGCTCTGAAGCGAAAAGCCCTGAGCGAAGAGCAAAAGAAGCTATCTCCTTGTAGCTCTTTCTGTAAACAAAAAAGGCGAGCTGCCGTGCCTGGCAACTCGCCTTTCTTATGCTTGTCTGGCAGAAGTGATTACATCACTCGCATGCCAGGCTGGGCACCATCGTGGGGTTCCAGAATCCACAGATCCTTACCGCCAGGGCCGGCGGCCAGAACCATGCCTTCACTCATGCCGAACTTCATCTTGCGAGGCTTGAGGTTGGCGACCATCACGGTGTGTTTACCGATCAGGGCTTCCGGCGCGTAAGCTGACTTGATACCTGCAAACACGTTGCGGGTGCTTTCTTCACCGATATCCAGAGTAAGACGCAACAGCTTGGCCGCGCCTTCTACATGCTCTGCGTTGACAATTTTAGCGATGCGCAGGTCTGTTTTTGCGAAGGTATCGAACTCGATCTCTTCGGCCAGAGGCTCGATGGCAGGTTCTGCCTTTTCCTCTTTCTTTGATGTGGTGTCAGCCATGGATTCCAGCAGTTTTCTGGCATCTTCCATCATGTTGTCCACTTTGGCGGGCTCCACGCGAGTCATCAGTGGTTTGAACTTGTTGATGCCGTGATTGAACAGCAGGCTTTGGCTGTCTTCCCAGTTCAGGCTTTCTACCTGCAGGAAGTCAGCCGCTTTCTCAGCCATGGCTGGCAGAACCGGCTTCAGGTAGATCATCAGCAGGCGGAACAGATTGATACCGGTGGAGCAGATGTCGTGCAGCTCTTGGTCCTTGCCTTCTTCCTTGGCAACAACCCATGGCTTCACTTCGTCGATCCAGGCATTGGCCTTGTCTGCCAGTGCCATGATTTCACGCATCGCTTTGCCGAACTCACGATCTTCGTAGTACTGGGCGATGGTTTCAGAGGCTTCCATGTAGGCCTTGGTCAGTTCAGGGGCGCAATCAGTTCCGGACAGAATTTTGTTAAACCGCTTGGCAATAAAGCCGGCGTTACGGCTGGCGATGTTCACCACCTTACCCACCAGGTCGCTGTTCACACGCTGCATGAAGTCATCGGTGTTCAGGTCGATGTCGTCCACACGGCTGGAGAGTTTGGCGGCGTAGTAGTAGCGCAGGTACTCAGGGTTCAGGTGATCCAGGTAGGTGCGAGCGGTGATGAAGGTGCCACGGGACTTGGACATTTTCTCACCGTTAATGGTCAGGTAGCCGTGTACGCTCACCTTGGTCGGGGTGCGGTAATCAGCGCCGGACAGCATGGCAGGCCAGAACAGGCAGTGGAAGTTGACGATGTCTTTACCGATAAAGTGGTGCACTTCGCAGTCGGAATCTTTCTCCCAGTACTCGTCGAAGTTCAAACCTTCGGTGCGGTCACACAGATGTTTGAAAGAGGCCATATAGCCGATAGGGGCGTCCAGCCATACGTAGAAGAATTTGCCAGTCTCTCCGGGAATTTCAAAACCGAAATAAGGAGCATCGCGGGAGATATCCCAGTCCTGCAGACCGCTGTCCAGCCACTCAGCCAGCTTGTTGGCGGTTTCGTCCTTGATAGTGCCGGAGCGGGTCCAGCCTTTCAGGAATTCTTCAAAATCCGTCAGTTTGAAGAAGAAGTGCTCAGATTCCTTCTCTACAGGCGTGGCACCGGAGATGGTGGAGTAAGGGTCTTTCAGGTCGGTGGGGCTGTAGGTTGCGGAGCACACTTCACAGTTGTCACCGTACTGGTCGGCCGCGCCACATTTGGGGCAGGTGCCCTTGATGTAGCGGTCTGCCAGGAACATCTGCTTCTCTGGATCAAAGGCCTGTACGATTTTACGGCTGGCGATATGACCTTTCTCTTTCAGGGCAAGATAGATAGCCGAGGAAAGCTCACGGTTCTCTTCACAGTGGGTGGAGTGGTAGTTGTCGAACTGCACGTGGAAGTCACCAAAATCGGCAATGCGTTCTTTGTTGATGCGGGCAACAGATTCTTCCGGGGTAATGCCCAGCTTTTCTGCGTGCAGGCTGATAGCTGTGCCGTGGGCGTCGTCTGCACACACGTAGGTGCAGGTGTGGCCACGCATCTTCTGAAAGCGGCTCCAGATGTCGGTCTGGATGTATTCCACCAGATGCCCCATGTGCAGAGGGCCATTGGCATAGGGCAGGGCACTGGTGACAAGGATTTTACGCGGCGTAATCGCAGCGGCAGACTTGGGCTGTTCGGACATAGGCGAACGACGTCTCCGGATTAGGGAATCCCGCAGGTTCTGCAGGGAGGGGAAAATTGATAATCCTCCATTATAAAGGGATGTTGAGTAATCAGGAAGTGATAGGAAGACCCTTGCAGAGGAATTGTCAGGGATTTTTGGTCGCAGTGTATTCTCGGGAATGAACCGGATATGATGATTTCAAAAATAAGGAGGGAGTATGAAAAAAATAACGTGTATTAGCGCCCTGGTTGTTATGTTGGCGGGTTGTTCAATGGTTCAGGAGAACACGGGAGAATCTGTGCCATCTCTGGCAACAACCGGCGTGCGTTATCACCCATTTCATCTGTCTGAATACGCCTCTGTTGCCTGGCAGCCCATTGTTCTAAAAGAACAGGACAGCCATCGGCAGGGAGAGGCGTTGACGGCAGTTCAGGATTCACTGGCGCAACAGCTGTCCGCTATGGGGGTTGCTAACACAGTTCCGGTGAAGAAGGGGCCTGTGCTGGTGGTGCGCTATGGCATGGTGACCAACAAGCAGGTAACCGACGAGCAGCTGGTGGAAAATGTCGGCAGTACGCCCGGTGTGTTGGCTGAGGAGGGTCAGGATAAAACAACCCTCGTTGTCCAGTTGCTCAATACTGAAGGCATGCCCCTGTGGAAAGGTGTGGCTCAGGGCGTTGCTCTGCATGGTTTGACGACGGAGCAAAAGAGAGAACAGCTGGAGTGGGCTGTACGCTCTATGCTGGATGACCTTTAATGAATCAGTGTTTGCAGCTGCTGTACCGCTGCTTCACGGTTGGTTGCAGCCTGTTCCTCGCCCATACTTAAGGCCTCGGCATAGACAAACTCAACATCTGTCAGGCCAATAAAGCCAAGCATGGTTTTTAAATAACCGGTGATATGATCCCTGTCAGACTCCACATGTATACCGCCACGGGTTGTGACGACAACGACCTTCTTGTTTTCCAGCAGCCCAACCACGCCTTGCTCCGTATATTTGAATGTCACACCGGCCCGTGCGATCAGATCAAAATAATTCTTGAGCTGGGTGGGAATCATGAAGTTGTACATGGGAGCGGCAATTACAATACTGTCAGCCGCCTTAAGCTCATCTATCAGTTGGTCAGAGAGCTTCACAGCCGCTTGCTGACTGTCACTTAAATCACTTCCGCCACGCAAAGCTGTCTCGATAGAAGCATCCAGAACAGGAACCTGCTCCCTGGCCAGGTCACGCACTTTAACGCTGTTTGTGTGCCCTAAAGCCTGATCAATAACGGCGTTGGACTGTGAGTGTTCTCCAAGGATGCTGGATTTAAGAATCAGGATGCTCATTGGCAATGTCCTTATATGTTGAAATTCTGATCATTGTTGTCTGATCAAAGGTAGCTCGAAAGTCAGGCTACCTCTGGGGGAGGGCAACTCAATTATGCGGCTTTTCCATGAATGACATCACGCTTTTGGGGTGTGTCTTCATTCAGTACTCTGGAGATGATTTGATCCACACTCAATGCTCCACCACCACTGAGTACCAGAGAGAGGCTTGCAGCCAGAAGAGACAAACCAAACTCGTAGCCGTTATTGGAAAGGAAGAGCCCGTGTTCAAAATGCAAGGATATGGCAACCACCATGGTGATAGCAAGAGCGATACTGCTGGGGCGAGTAAGAAAGCCCAGAATCAAAAACAGTCCGCCAAAAAATTCTGCGGAGCCCGCAAGAAAGGCCATCAATACACCGGGCTCTATACCGATAGAGGCCATCCACTGTCCGGTGGCCGTCAGCCCGTAGCCACCAAACCACCCAAACAACTTCTGGGCACCGTGGGCCATAAAAATTATGCCCACTGGAATACGCAGAGCCAGTGCCGCCCATCCCGCCTGTGTCCCTGTCACTTTCGCCATGAACTCTTTCATTGTCTTGACTCCCTGCTTATTTACTATTATCAGTTGATAAATATTTTGAATGTCGCTAGACCTTGTTGTTTAAGTTTATGGGGGGCAATATGGGAAGAAAATCGGAATCTTTTGATTTACTTGTTCAAAAATATTGAATAAATGCTGGCAAACACAAACCATGTTGCATGCTATCAACCTTGAAGCCCTGAAAGCTCTGGATGCCATCGATCGCAAAGGCAGCTTTGCAGCAGCCGCCAAATTCCTGCACAAAGTTCCCTCGGCGCTGACTTACACCATCAAAAAGCTGGAAAATGAAGTCGGCAGTCCTCTGTTCGACAGAACCCAGCACAAAGCCCAGCTCACACCGGCCGGTCGGCTGGTGCTGGAACAGGGAAGGGATATTCTGGAGGCCACCTACCGTATGGTGGAGTCGGTGCGGCAGCTGGAGTCAGGGTGGGAGTGCCATCTGCGTATTGCCAGAGATACCATTATCCCCAGTGATCCGATTTTCAATGCAGTAAAGGCTTACAACGGGCTCGGCCATCCGACAGATATCACCTTGAGCGTAGAAGCTCTTGGCGGCGGCTGGGATGCCCTCCACAGTCAGCGAGCTGATCTTGTGGTTGGTGTGACAGGGGAGCTCCCGAGAGGGTTTTACAAAACCATTCCTATGGGGGATGTGACCACCCCTTTTGTTGTATCGAAAGATCATCCACTGGCGAGTATTGAAAGAGAACTGACTCACGAGGATATTGAACCATGGTCGTCCATTGTTATACCCGACAGCTCTCAGCTACTGCCTGCCAGAAGTGCAGGCCTGCTGAACAGTCATAATGTCATTCGTGTTAATAATGCTGAGGCCAAGATTAAAGCTCATCTTATGGGGCTCGGAGTGGGCTTTCTTCCCAGGCATCTGATTCAGGATCACCTTGCCAGCGGTGACCTTGTCGAAAAAACCTGCTACATACCGAGAACGCCTCAGACCATGTACATCGCATGGCCAGCAGAACAGGATGGGAATGCACTGAAGTGGTTTGTCGAACATCTCTCCAGGATTCACTGGAAAGCCATACTGGAAGGCTAATAGTACTATTTTAATTCCCGCGGAAAGAATGCACTTTATGTTCGGTCGCGGTATTGTGATGTAAATACTGGTGGCCGAGAGTCCCTTTCCCGAAGTAAACTAAAGGATAGTCGTCTGTATTTGTAGCTGGTCGCCCCGGATCAGTGTTTTCTTGTCGTTTAATTGTTTTGCTGATGATCGAGTGGTGCGTATTCAGGAATGTTTATGGGTGACCGAAATTCCGACAATCTGCAGCGCATACAGAACCGTGAAGGTAAGAGTTCCTTTGAAATGTGGCTCGAATCTGAACGTGCGCCTGCCAAAAAGCAGATACAGGAATCAGCACAACTTTATGCTGCTGAGCCCGTTGCTCAAACCCCTGTTCCTGGTGAACCTCTGGAGGAGCGCCCGGTAGAGCGTCATCCGACATTTGTTCCTGATCTTGAGCCAGCCCGGCAGCGGGTGGTAGCTCTGAATCAGCAAAGCAGTGAACTGGATGCCGCGGTGCAGACAGCCTCAGCTGATCTGGACCAAACCCGTCAACGGATTGCAGAACAGGAAGAAGAGCTTAAAATTCTGCGCAATGCCGCCCGCGAGCAGCAAAAACACCTGCTGCAAAAACAGGACGAACAGCGTCATAACCAGTCTCAGCTGGAAAACGCCCGCAACAAGCTTCACAGTCTTGAGCGTCAGCGAGCACAGGCCGAGGCGCAGGCGCACCAGCAACATCAGGCCTCTGCCTATCAAAACCCTTACCACCAAAACGACTATAGAGCCGAGCAGATCAATCCGGAACAGGTAGCAGCTGAACTGGCAGGGCACCAGACCATACCTGTTCCGCAGGTCAGTTCAGAACCTCCCACTGACAATAGCCGTGGCGTAAGCGGCGGACATAGTATAATGTCCCGTCACCGTGATTCGGCTGTGAAGGTGCAGGCGCGAGCCACTCCTCTGTCCGGAGACTTCCAGCCTCAAGCCTGGTGCTTCCACAAGTTGCTGCAAAACGATGGCATTCCCCTGGATTATGCCCAAAAGCAGTTGGAAGACTTTAAAATGTACTGGCTCAGTACCGGCGAAGCCCGTAAAGCCTGGGACTACCGATTTGTAAAACACGTCATTTATCAATGGCGGAGGGAACAGAGTGAAGGACGCACGAACTCTCCTCGAACAGCAGAAGAGAAGCTTACAGACAGGAGCTGGGCGAACGGGCCACTCCTCGACTTTGACGAGTGACCCCCGTCAGCCTCGAAGTCACTCTGGCTACCAGCAGCAATCCCAGTCCCGGCAGCCGCCGGGACAGGATCATATTGACGCCATAAACGCCGTTTTCACCCTGCTGGAAGGGGCTTTTCCACTCAAATACCGAAGGGCATTCCCAGATCATGAAGCTGTGGATGCCTCCAAGCGGGTCTGGTTGCAGTCCCTGAAAAGTTACCCTCCACGCCGCATTATGCAAGCGGCCCGTAAGGCTATAGACTCAGCACGCTTCTTCCCGGATCTGGCTGATATTCGCCAGCTGTGTAAACTCCGTTTCGACGAGCTGGGTTTGCCTGAACCATTGCAGGCTTACTATGAAGCCTGCAATGCCCGTAACCGTACCCGTGATGGCTTTTGGTCTCACCTCGTTGTGTATCTGGCGGCAAAGGAAACCGGCTGGTCTTTTCTGGAGAGTGAACCTCAGCAGGTGGTGTTGCCGGTGTTTGAACGCAATTACAGTATTCTCTGCGATCGTATTATGGCGGGTGAGGATCTGGAGGCGGATATACATAAGGCGCTGGAGAACCCCCATAAGCGTAATGTCATGCAGGAATCTTTATCCGCCTCGGAGAGAGAGTTGCACAATGATATGGAAAAGCATGGCATCAACCCCGATGGCGGCCGAGATGAGTTTCTCAGGGCGATGAAAGAATTGTAAGGATTTCTGCTGCCGACTTGAAACCGATAGCGTTTCGTTTGTTAGCAGGTTAATTGAGTTTTGAATGTGAAACGTCAGGAAGTAGGACGACGATGACAGTGTATTCCCAAGAGCCGATCGCCAGGGAGATGGTGGAGGCTGTATTACGAAACCTTCAGGATCCATGGCTGAAGGACAGCCTGCTGCAGGTTGTTGAACTGGATAATATCAATGTTGAGAATGGCAACGCCATCCTCGATATTGCCGTACTGTACCCTTGTGCCGGCGTTCACGATCAACTGGAAAAGCTGATTGCCGACGAGCTGATTCAGTATGATGCGGTGAACAAAGTCTCTGTCAGTTTCTCAACGCGCATTCCGGCGGCACCCCGTACTGCTGAAGATGCAAGCCTGAACAGCGTGAAGAATATCATTGCCGTAGGTTCCGGTAAGGGTGGAGTGGGTAAATCTACCACCTCCGTCAACCTGGCACTGGCACTGGCCGCGGATGGTGCCAAAGTGGGTATTCTGGATGCGGATATTTACGGTCCAAGTATTGGCCAGATGCTGGGTGTGGATGATGACGTGCGGCCGGATGTTCACGAAGCCGGTGGCAAGCAGTTTTTTGTGCCTATCGAAGCCCATGGCCTGAAGTCCAACAGTATGGCCTATCTGGTGACTGAGCAAACGCCCATGGTATGGCGTGGCCCTATGGCCAGCGGCGCACTGATGCAGCTGCTGAATCAGACCATGTGGGGTGAGCTGGATTATCTGATTGTGGACATGCCTCCCGGCACCGGCGATATTCAGCTGACTCTGTCTCAGAAGGCGCCGCTGGCAGGCAGTGTTATTGTCACCACACCACAGGATCTGGCACTGCTGGATGCCCGCAAGGGCATCGAGATGTTCAACAAGGTGAATGTACCGGTACTCGGTGTTGTTGAGAACATGGCGGTGCACGTGTGCAGTCAGTGTGGCCATGCCGAGCACCTGTTTGGTGAAGGCGGCGGCAGCCGTATGGCTGACGAATACTGTACCCAGCTGCTGGGTGCGCTGCCACTGTCTCTGTCTATCCGTCAGCATGCTGATGCCGGTATGCCAACAGTGGTAGCATACTCCGAGAAGGATTCTGCAGAAGCCAGGCTGTACCGTGACACCGCTCGCCGTACCGCTGCACTGCTGGCTGTGGAGAATAACCAGTCTGCTCCGATACCAACAATCACTATTTCTGAAGACTAAGCCAGGGCACCAAAAGCTTTCGGTAAGAATAAGGTGAGCTATGCGACTGAGTGATCGCGATATAATTGCCGCACTGGATAGCGGCAAAATTCAGGTAGAGCCCCGCCCTGATAATGACTCTGTCAGCGGAGTCAGTGTTGACTTGAGCCTGGGCAACAGCTTCCGTGTGTTCAACGACCACGTAGCTCCTTATGTGGATTTGTCTGGCAGTCGGGATGATATTGAGCGTACTCTCAACTCCATTATGAGTACCGAGATTGTGCTTGAAAAAGACGACGCCTTTTTCCTTCACCCGGGAGAGCTGGCGTTGGCGGTAACACGGGAATCTGTGACGCTGCCCGATGATATTGTTGGCTGGCTGGACGGGCGTTCCTCCCTTGCCCGTCTGGGGTTGATGGTGCATGTAACTGCCCACCGGATTGATCCTGGCTGGAGTGGGCAGATTGTTCTGGAGTTTTTTAATGGCGGCAAGCTTCCCCTGGCCCTGCGCCCGGGTATGCAGATTGGTGCGATTAATTTTGAGACTCTGAGCAGTCCTGCTACCAAGCCTTATAACAAGCGCGTGAATGCTAAGTACAAAGACCAGAAAAGTGCTATAGGCAGTCGAATCAGCGAAGATTCTACGGCTTAACATTTTCTGGAGGCTGATTTTCTATCTCGTCGGCTTTATTGATTTGTATCAATAAAGCCGGTTCTGTCTGGGGCATACTGAACGTCACTTTTACGGGAAAATAACTACTCCAAGCTACTTCCCTGTGCCAATGGTATGACCGTGGAGATTGCCGTCATGCGTATAGAACAACAGATATCATCTCGCTCGATAACTCCCCCTTCTCCATGGGCTGCCATGACTGTGGCCGATGTAATGACCTCCCATGTAGAAACGGTTCCTCTCGACTGGACGATGGAGCGCCTCGCTACGTTTTTCACAGATAAAAATATTTCCGGTGCGCCAGTGGTGGATGAATCCGGCCAGTTGTGTGGCATGGTGAGTATGACAGATATTGTACGCCAGACGGGCAGTGGCCTCCTGGATCTGAATGCCCGGGATGACAGCTTTGCCGAAGGGCTGGTGGATTGTGCTCTGTCCGATGAAGAGCGGCGTAACTTCCATGAATCCCTCGATCAGATGGTAATGGTCATGGATATTATGACCCCTGTCGTCTTTCGGGTTGGCCCCGATATGCCGCTAGTGCAGGTGGCCGAGGCAATGGTGAAAGGCCATATTCACCGGGTTCTGGTAACAGAAGATAAAAAATTGCTGGGAATTGTGTCATCCCTTGATTTGCTGGGTGTTCAGAATCTGGCCTGAACAGGTCAGGATAGACAAAGGCCCCGCATCAGCGGGGCTTTTGGTTTTGAGGGGAAGAGTTTTACTCTTGAATAAGGCTCTGTTTTATTTTCAGACCTTCGAGAGTGAGAAGTCTGGTTTTCATATCCAGCCCTGCTGCAAACCCGGTAAGCTTCCCGCTGCTGCCCAATACGCGATGGCAGGGGATAATGATACCGATAGGGTTTTTACCCACGGCGGCTCCAATGGCTCGGGAGGCTTTGGGCTTGCCTAGTTGTTTAGCGAGAGTGCCATAGGTGCTGTGCTGACCAAAAGTGATCATTTGTAAGGCTCGCCATACGCTTTTCTGGAAGTCTGTACCCCGTAGGTTCAGGGGCAGCTCAAACACTGTGCGCTCCCCAACAGCATACTCCTGCAGTTGTTGTTTGAGTTGGGCGAATAACGGGGCTGCGTCGTCCCGTTGCCAGAACGAAGTATCCGGTTCATGTTTTTGTCCGGGAAACCAGACATGGCACAGCTTGCCATTATCGGCAGCAGCTAAAGTTGTGCCGAAGTGAGAAGTGAATTCAGTGTAAATCATGAAAATGCATCCTTATCTCAAACCATCACAGGCTCCGGGGGCCGAAGAAGCACCGTCTTGCGGCAGGTGAACTGTACAGTGGTATAAAACAGGTATTACTCTTATTTGTCTTGTAACAGATCATTGAACTGCTGTTGTGTCATTCCTATCAGCTTTGTAAACTGTAAGGCATTTGTTGCCCACCTGTCAGTCTCTATCTTACAGATAGCCACAGGCTGTACCGGAGCGAAAGTTCTGTCCAGAACTTTGTTATGACAGGGGGTGTTTCCGTGGCATCTGTTGCTGCAGATGAGACCCATCAGTCGGCATTGGCAATACCGTTTATCACAGCCTTTCTTGCAGTAACATCCGTTCTTCTGAATCCTTGAACCATTGGGTAAAACTTCAATCCTTTCCCAGTATGGCGCTGCTGAACTCTGGCCAGAGGAGGAGTCGAACGTATTTTTACAGTCGGTGCATTTGCACTGCTCCGTGCAATGCTGTCTATTGCTGTAACAGCGGCAATAATTTTTCGCACACTCTGTTTTTTTACAGTTGCAGCCCTCAGTCAACAGATATTTACGGTGGTTACGGGTGTTTTTGGTGGGAAGAGGGGGCGGATAGGCATATTGGCCCAATAAAGATAAGGCGGGTATTGTGAATTGTTTGAATGATAGAGCAGATGCAGATGTAGGCTCTGGCTCTGGCTCTGGCTCTGGCTCT
>NZ_SMME01000805.1 GCF_009711465.1 Parendozoicomonas verongulae
AGAAACATCTCCCTTAAGAACAGAAACATCACCTTTAATATCAGCGATTTCCCCATCCTGCAGAGCGAAGCGGGTACGCATTTCCTGCCTGGTAGCAAGTATCTCTTTGTGAGTTTCTGCAGTGACTTTGATAATGCTTCTCACCGCACCATCCAGTGAGTCAAAATGTGATTCAAGCCGCTTAACCCTAGCTTCTAACTCCATAACAAACACCTTTTCTTATTACTTGGAGGAGGTTGAGCATAGCCTAAATTTTAGCCCGCATATCGCCAACTTAAGAGTTAATGATATGCGGGTAATATGAGAAGCCATCAGACCTAAAAATCAGGGCATATCATCCACTTCATCTTCCCGCACAGGAACAATCAGATCTTCACGACTGATGTTCATGTACAGCAGCAGGTTGGATGCAATGTAGATGGAGGAATAGGTACCTACGCCAACACCCACCAGCAGTGCCGCTGCAAAGTTGTGGATCATATCGCCACCGAGGAAAAACAAGGCCAGCAGTACCATGATGGTGGTACCGGACGTGGCCAACGTACGACCCAGAGTCTGACTCAGAGAGATATTAATGATCTCGACCGGAGTACCACGACGCACCTTACGGAAATTCTCCCGCACACGGTCGTATACGATAATGGTGTCGTTCAGGGAGTAACCCACAACCGCCAGAATCGCTGCCAGTACAGTCAGGTCAAACTGCAAACCGAACAGGGAGAATACGCCCAACACGATCAAACTGTCGTGGCCCAGTGCGATAACCGCACCCAGAGAAAATTTGTACTGGAAGCGGAAGGCGATGTAGAGCATAACCAGCGCCAGTGCCAGCAACATACCCAAACCACCCTGATCGCGGAGTTGTTCACCCACCTGCGGGCCCACAAACTCAACCCGTTTCAAAGTGATCTCACCGTCGTAAGCCGCATTCAGCTGACGAGCTACCTGATTGGAAAGCGTGGCATTACTCTCACTGCCGGGAATACGGATAAGCACAGCATTGGCAGAGCCATACTCCTGTGCAACCGCATCATTAAAGCCCATTTGACCCAGCTGATTACGCACCGCCGCCACATTGGCAGGCTTATCGTAAGACAGCTCAATCAGGGTACCGCCGGTGAAGTCCAGACCAAAATTAATACCGTTAATAAACAGCGTGGCTACAGAACCGAGCAGCAGCAGTACAGACAATGCTGTTGCTCCCATCCGCAGTCTCATAAAATCTATGACCCGGGTGTGGCCAAACATTTTCTTGTCAGAAGACATCTTGTCGGAAGCGGCCTCTGACTTTGAACCATTATTTTTCATAGCTCATTCTCCTCAGACAGCCCTTAGATAGACAGCTTCTTAAGCTGACGACGGCGACCATAGGTTATGTTCACAATCGCGCGACTCACCAGAATCGCAGTAAACATGGATGTCAGGATACCGAGGGATAGCGTCACGGCGAAACCTTTCACTGGCCCAGTACCAATGGCATACAGAATCACACCCACAATCAGCGTAGTGATGTTGGCATCGAAGATGGACACAAACGCCCGGTCGAAACCTTCTGCAATAGCTTTATGGGGGGATTTGCCATTCTTCACCTCTTCCCGGATACGGGAGAAGATCAGCACGTTGGCATCCACCGCCATACCCAGAGTCAGCACGATACCGGCAATACCCGGCATGGTAAGCGTTGCCCCGAGAATAGACATCATGCCCACCAGCAGAAGCAGGTTCAGGGTCAGAGCGATATTTGCCACCAGACCAAAGAACCGGTAAACCACCAGCATGAAGACAACAATCAGTGCCAGACCAACCAGAGTGGAGTTAATACCCATACGGATATTCTCTTTACCCAGGCTTGGACCAACGGTGCGTTCTTCCACGAAGTGCATAGGTGCGGCCAGAGAGCCAGCACGCAGCAGCAGTGCCAGCTCGGAAGACTCAGCACGGGAATCCAGACCGGTGATGCGGAAGTTGCTTCCCAGTACCGCCTGAATGGTTGCCAGACTGATGATCTTCTTCTCTTCCCGATAAACAGGAACGCTCACCTCGGTTTCAGTACCGTCCACCATGCGGGTTTCAGTACGGTTACCCATGAACTTCTGTTCGATGAACAGCACAGCCATACCCTGACCAACATTATTCCGGGTTGCACGCTTCATCAGCTCGCCGCCACGGTTATCAAGGCTGATATTAACTTCAGGGCTGCCGGTCTGGGTGTCCACATTAGAGCGTGCGTTGGCTACCTGATCACCGGTCATGATGATGTCGCGCTGCAGGTTTGCAGTACGGCCAGGCTGGGAACGGAACTCAAAGGTGTCAGTCGTGCCGGGAGCCGCATCAAAGCCAGCAGCCAGACGGAACTCCAGATTCGCAGTTTTACCAAGAATACGCTTGGCTTCCGCAGTATCCTGAACACCGGGTAGCTCAACCACGATATGTTTGCGACCCTGACGCTGAACCAGAGGCTCGGACACACCCAGCTCGTTCACACGGTTACGAACAGTGGTGAGGTTCTGCTTGATAGCATAATCTTCGAGATCACGGACTTGCTGCTCACCCAGAGTAGCGGACACGATAAAGCGGCCGTTGTCTTCGTCAGCCGTTGTGGTCAGATCCGGGAACTCTTTGATGATCAGGCTGCGGGCCTTGTCGCGGGTCGCTTCATCAGTGAAGGCAAACTCACGGGCAATCGGGTTGGCACCCTGAACAGTACGATAACGCAGACGCTCTTTACGCAGAGCGGTCCGAATCTCCCCGGCATATACATTCATGCGAGTTTCAACGGCTTTCTGGCTATCCACCTCCAGCAGGAAGTGCACACCGCCAGAGAGATCAAGACCCAGCTTCATGGGTGTTGCACCAAAGGCCAGCAACCAGTCTGGGGTTGTTGGCGCAAGGTTCAGTGCAACAACATAATCATGGCCAAGTTGTTCTTTTACCGCTGCTTTTGCGGGCAGCTGATCTTCGTTATCTGTCAGACGAATCAGGACAGAGTTGCCCCGCTCGCTGGTTTCTGTGGATTTTACAGCAATACCTTCCGCATTCAGGGCTGCAACAGCCCTCTTCAGCTGTGTTTCACCAACCTGAGTCGCGGCACCGGCACCAGAAATCTGGATTGCGGGGTCATCCGGATACAGATTGGGCAAGGCGTAAAATGCGCCGATTGCCACAAACAGAAAAATTGCGAGGTACTTCCACAAGGGGTATCGATTCATAGGACCCTCGGGTTCCTTATTAGTAAAATGGCCATATCTCAAAGAGACAGGCCATTTATAATCCCGTTCAGTTAATTGCCTTCATCGTGCCTTTTGGCAGAGTGGCCGCAACAGCGCTTTTCTGGAATTTCAGCTCTACATTGTTGCTTACCTGCAGAGTAACAAAATCATCAGCTACACTGACGACCTTACCCACGATACCACCGGTGGTGGTTACCTCATCACCTTTTGAGATACTTTCCAACAGTGATTTGTGCTCTTTGGCGCGCTTACTTTGCGGACGCCAGATCAGCAGCCAGAAAATCAGAACAAAGCCACCCAGCATTACCAGCTGACCTACCATACTTGGGCCGCTTGGGCCTGCCGCTTCGGTGGCCGCGTGCGCTGCACTGATCAAGCTCATAGTCATACTCCCTAATTACAATCAGAAACAAAATCCAGATTCTTTTCTGCAGCCAGAAGCCGAGCCTCGCATAGCTTCTGGTCAGCCACCACACAAATACCTGACTCAGGCGTTCAAAGGAGTGGCTACTTTCCCACGCGCAGCATAGAACTCTTCTACAAAGTGGCTCAATTTACCCTGTTCAATAGCCTGTCGCAATCCAGCCATCAAACGCTGGTAGTAGCGCAGGTTATGGATTGTGTTGAGCATTGAACCCAGCATCTCATTACATTTGTCCAAGTGATGCAGGTACGCCCGTGTGAAATTGCGGCAAGTGTAGCAGTCACAGCCCGGCTCGAGAGGCTCTTCTGCATGACGGTGCTTAGCATTGCGAATTTTCACGGTGCCAGCTGCAGTAAACAGGTGGCCGTTGCGCGCGTTGCGGGTTGGCATTACGCAGTCGAACATGTCCACACCACGGCGAACCGATTCCACGATATCTTCCGGCGTACCAACACCCATCAGGTAGCGTGGGTACTCTTCAGGAATACGACGAGGCGTGTGATCCAGAATGCGGTACATATCCTCTTTGGACTCCCCCACAGACAGGCCGCCGATAGCATAGCCATCAAAGCCGATATTCAGCAGGCCATCCAGAGAGCGGGCACGCAGATCTTCGTACATGCCGCCCTGGATAATACCGAACAGGGAGGATGGGCTGTCGGCATGAGCTTCGCGGCTGCGCCTGGCCCAGCGCAGAGACATTTCCATGGAAGTACGGGCACGTTCTTCGTTAGCATCACCAGGAGTGCATTCGTCGAAGATCATTACAATATCAGAACCCAGATCACGCTGAACCTGCATGGAGGATTCCGGACTCATAAACACCTTGGAACCGTCTACAGGGGAGCGGAACGCCACACCTTCTTCGGTGATCTTGCGGATATCCCCCAGACTGAATACTTGAAAGCCACCAGAGTCAGTAAGGATAGGTTTATTCCAGCCGTTGAAATCGTGCAGAGTACCGTGCTCTTTGATCACTTCCGTGCCAGGACGCAGCATCAGGTGAAAGGTGTTTCCCAGAATGATCTCTGCACCAATTTCATGGATATCCCGTGGCAGCATGCCTTTTACAGTGCCGTAGGTGCCCACCGGCATAAAGCAAGGGGTTTCGATTGTGCCGCGAGGGAAAGTCACTCGACCTCGGCGGGCCAGACCATCCTGCCCCAGCTTCTCGAATGACATGAAACATTCCTGACGCATTGCGCAGTCTCCTAAATAGCTTGGGCAGCGCACCCAAAAGGTGGCTGCCCAAAGTCAAAATCCAAATATGATTAAGGCCTATGCCTTAATATCTTTTCTGGTCAGCAGCATGGCATCGCCGTAGCTGAAGAAGCGGTAACGCTCTTTGATCGCTTCATGGTAGGCATTCATCACCTCATCGAACCCGGAAAACGCAGACACCAGCATAAGCAGTGTGGATTCTGGCAGATGGAAATTGGTGATCAGGGCATCAACCACCTGATATTGGAAGCCGGGGTAAATAAAGATATCTGTCTCACCGGCAAACGGTTTCAGCCCACCATCGCGGGCTGCGGTTTCCAGACTCCGGATGGAGGTGGTGCCTACGGCAACAACGCGCCCGCCATTAGCTTTGGTGCGCTTGATAGCATCCACAACCTCTTCGGAGACTTCCAGATACTCCGAGTGCATGTGGTGTTCTTCGATATTATCCACACGTACGGGTTGGTATGTGCCTGCGCCCACATGCAGAGTCACGAAGACTTTCTCAATACCTTTGGCTTCGATAGCCGCAAACAGCTCATCATCAAAGTGGAGGCCAGCCGTTGGTGCCGCCACAGCGCCTTTTCTGCAGCCGTATACTGTCTGATAACGCTCGCGATCTTCCAGTTCGTCTTCACGGGTAATATAGGGAGGCAAAGGCATGTGGCCGTGTTGTTCCAGCATTTTCACAACCGCCTCTTCACCAGCGAAGCGCAGCAGGAACATAGCATCCTGACGCTCAACCATTTCTGCTTCCATACCGCCCTCGAGAAGCAGGCGCGTACCGGGCTTAGGAGATTTACTGGCGCGAATCTGAGCCAGCACCATACGGTCGTCTAACACGCGCTCAACCAGTACTTCTACCTTTCCACCGGTCTCCTTCTGACCGAATACACGTGCAGGTATCACCTGGGTATTGTTGAGCACCAGCAGATCACCGGGCTGAAGGTAATCCACAAGGTCACGGAATGTTTTATGTTCCGGCTTGCCGTCTTTCCCATCCACTACCAGCAGCCGGCTGGCACTTCGCTCCGGCATGGGATAGCGGGCAATCAGTTCATCGGGAAGGTCAAAATGAAAATCACTGACGCGCATTTGCCGCTACAGCCTCACACAGCATAAAAATGGGCACGCAGAATACCGGAAGTCGAGGGAAATGTCAGGTGTGATAACTGGTTATACAACCCTTGCGGTTACAGGTTATACGCTCTTTCAATCCATAGCCGCCATTGCCAGGCAGCCTTGCGGCTAACACCTATCAAGAAGCCTCGACACTTCATGTGCAGGAATTTTTAAGGAATTATCCCCATAGTGGATTACTGAGAATTTAGCTAGCCTCGAAATAGAAGATCATTTGATTTCGATATATTTTTGGAACTTTTGCGTACCAAAACCTTACATCAATTGAATACAGTCTTTGGACATTCCTTCTGTTGATTCCATACCAGCAGACTATTGACGACAGTTGACCCCTGCTGCTGATCTGGAAAGAGCTTCTGCTGACACTGAAGCTCCCATGACTATCTCTTTATAAAGGATTAAGCAGGCGACAGATCAGGGAATTAAACAACACCGTATTCATGGAGATATCCGAAGAGGGCTTCGACAAAGTCAGGATACTTTTAGAAGCCTGAAAAAGACGTGTCACCCACGCAGGAATTCGTTCGAAAAATACATCAAAGATTGAATTTTTGGTCTTAGAGGCATCCCTATTATTGTCAGACCTGACCTGATTTAAATCCGCTCAGCTTACAGGTACTGCAGCCTAAAAATCCTGGACAGTTACCTGTGGGGTTGCCCTGGATCACAGAATCTAAAGGAGCATGTTCCAATGGTGCAAAAAAGTAATTTATCTACTGCTGAGGCCATCATTGATGGATTAGGTGGTTCTAGCAATATTAAGTTCATGACGCACTGCGCAACGCGCCTTCGCTTTGAATTAAAGGATGATTCCTTACCTGATAAGGCCAAGCTGGATGCGATTTCTGAAGTCATGGGATGTGTTCCGCAAACTGGCAATCGTTACCAAGTCATTATTGGCGGTGCCGTTATGACAATCTTCAACCAGATTAAAGCATTACCATCTATGCAGGAGAGGGTTGAAACGTCCGGCAGCACCGAGATGTCTAATGATGATATCAAGGCATCTGCGCGTTCCAGTGGCCCTCGTGGCAAGATTGTCTGGATTGACAACTTTTTTGAATATCTGTCGGACTCATTCCGCCCTATTCTCGGTGTTCTTCTTGGTGCTTCGTTGATTATTGCGATGACCTCAGTCCTCGATGCCTTCCATATCGTTGATTTCCGAGGTGCAAAATCTGCGGGCTGGGTATTTGTCGATTCGATGTGGCACACCGTATTCTACTTCCTGCCGATTATGATTGCCTACAATGCGTCGAAGAAACTAAAGATTGATCCATGGGTAGGGGCTGCGGTCATGGGTGCCCTCATGACTCCGGATTTCCAGAAGTTGATGTCACTGGCATCCACTATCTCAATTAAGAACCCTGTGCTGGGAACGACCTCCCACGTGGCAAACGTCTTTGGTCTGTCAATGCAACTCAACGACTACTCAGGTCAGGTCTTTGTACCTTTCATAATGGTTGCCGTTCTTGCAACAGTGTACCGCGGGCTGCAGCGTATCTTCCCACAGAATGTTCATATAGTATTCGTTCCGTTCTTCTCACTGATTATTATGATCCCGCTAACAGCATTTGCTCTCGGCCCAATTGGTGTGTGGGCTGGTATTAATCTTGGTACCGGCTTAGCCTGGATGAATACCCATGCTCCTTTTGTATTTGCGATTCTGATTCCACTGCTGTACCCATTCCTGGTACCACTGGGTCTGCATTGGCCACTCAATGCTCTAATGCTGATGAACATTCAATCCCTTGGCTACGACTTCATCCAAGGCCCAATGGGTGTATGGAACTTCGCCTGCTTTGGTGCCACTGCCGGTGTATTGTTCCTTTCAATGCGTGAAAAGGACTCAATGATGCGCCAAACCTCAGTGGGCGCACTGGCTGCCGGTCTGTTCGGTGGTATCTCTGAGCCTTCACTGTATGGCATTCACCTGCGCTTCAAAAAAATCTATTCACGCATGCTGCCTGGCTGTTTTGCCGGTGGTGTAGTGATCGCGATCCTGGGCGCAGCTTATGGCGGAGTGAAAACCAAGGCGTTTGCCTTTACCTCAGTTCTGACTATCCCTGTCTTTAATCCTATGTGGGTCTATGGAGTCGCCATCGCGGTTGCCTTCTTCATACCTTTCATCCTGATTGCCTTTCTGGATTACCGTACTCCTGAAGAGAAAGCAGCAGCAAAAGCACGGATTCAAACTGAAGCAGCCTCTAAGGCTGGTTAATCCAGCTTGAGAAGCCCCTCCAGCACTTCCAATTTGCTTCCTGCATACACTCTTGCACAGAGAAAGTGATCGAATAAGCTTCAATCACTTTCTCCGCTCCACATCAACTCTTTATCGATGCACCCTTATGGGTAGATCAAGCTTCCGGGGGCGGCGGGGTAAAAAAATTGTCATCATCACCTTGAGGTTCAAAACTCTGATCAGCAGGCCTTGTTCTCATTACCTCATCAGAGTCGAGGATTTTCTTCATAGTGTCAGAATCTGTATCCACGATAAGTGCATCAGGCTTCAAACCATGAGTTTGCTTTTGTTTGAGTGCGGCATCGGGAATATAGGAGACGGCTTGCCGTCCGCCATTTACCCAACCTGTCCCATCTTGAAGGGTCAGAATTATACGAGTGTTTTCAATCCATTCCTTCTCTGCTTTCGCAAGCACCTTTATACCCAGCTCTTTTTTCAGCTTGCCTCTGAGTTTCTTCAGCCTACCTGTTGAGGCCTTTATTTTTTTATTCAGTTCCTTTAGAGGTGTCAAAGCCCTTTGGGTATGCACTATTGAGTTGTGGACGTATCGGGTATACATCGCAATAGTCTCATCTGGCACGCCTTGTCCTTCCTTGGGAGGAACTATCTGCACAGGGTTTCCACTCACAACAAGAACAACCCTGAAACCCTCCTCTTCGGCAAAATCTTTATCCCTGAGACACTGCAAAATTTTATTGCTATTTTCATGCATCCACAGCTCAGCTTTGTCCTTACGAATAGCCTTAATAATATCATCGCGAGCACCCAGCATTTTTTCCCTTTCCCGCAGATCTACACCTTCGTCCGTTTGCCTCTTAATGGTCGGGTCATGCTCCAGTAACGATTGAAACCTACGCCTGTCAAGCTGTTCCGATTCGCACTGAGTAGATTCATCACTCGCTGGGTAACCAGATGTCACAGAATCCCGATCATTAAAGTCTGACTCACTTTCCTGATAGTCCCGCGGCACACGGGTTTGCACCACACTCTCTTTGGATACATCTCGTCCGGACGGGTGCTTTGATTTTGTGGAAAGCGCTTGCGTGTGCGCAGGAGGGGTAGATATCGAGGATGGCAGTGCATGACGACTGCTACCCTGAGAACCATTGGACCGATCCATCGCCAAGCCTCTGAAATCAAAAACAATTGTTATCTGTATCGGCGAGAGAGAAATGATCTTGCATGCTTATTCGCAAATGTTATACTGCGCACCGCTTGCCAACATACAAGCTGATGCCAGTGTGATGGAATTGGTAGACATGACGGATTCAAAATCCGTTGCCAGCAATGGCGTGTCGGTTCGAGTCCGACCACTGGTACCACCTTTCGAGGTTAGGATGCACTTACAGCTTTCCAAGTGACACTACGGTGACACTCAAGCTTCAAGTGCCTCAATTCCTGTTTCTATATTACTCGGAGCCAAATGAGCATAACGCAGAGTCGTCTGTATACTCGTATGTCCAAGAACCTCCTTAACTACCTGTAGATGAATACCAGCCTGGACTAAATGGGAAGCTGTAGTATGCCTCGGCGTATGGAGTACAACGTCTTCATCAAAACCTACATGCTTTATCATTCTCTTCCAGCTATCCATATATGATAAATATTTGACAGATGAGAATAAGCCTAAAGCTTTCCTTATACTCATGATCTCACGTACCCTCTTGGTCATGGGAACAAAGCGAGGTTTACCATTCTTTGAGTCATACAAGTGAATCTTGTTACCATTCAGGTCAATGTTACTACTCTGAAGAGATAACATTTCATCAAAACGAAAAGCAGTATCAACAAGACAGGCTGTAAGGTCTCTGTAGGTATGTTCTCCACTCCATTCAAAATAACCAAGCACAGCCTTAACTTCATCTCGTGTCAGCTAGCGTAGCCTTCCTGACATTGTCTTCAACTGCTTAATTTGGGGAGGGTTGACTATCCAGTCATAACTAGAAGCTGTCTGAAGCATTACATTAACAGACGAAAGATAACGGCTTATGGGGTCCATCATAATGAGGCTGGAACCCAAACAACAGGACATGCTCTACAACAGATATTGGTACCCTATGGAGCGGGACTTTAGCCATGGAGAATATAGCTGGCTGTTTAACCAGTTTATGCGGGATTTTCTTACGGTGAAGACGGGTAACCCGCCCCGCATTGGCGATATTTATGAAGCCTTCAAGGCGTATATGACCAGCTCTGGCGATGATATTGAAGAACTGATCGCCGATGTGCGCCGTCATGCCAGCCACTATGTCGCCTTTGTGCGAGAACTGGAAACAGAACCTAGACTGCTGGATGCGTTTAAAGACCTGAACAGCTACAAGGTGGATGTCGCATATCCACTGGTACTGGAGCTGTATAACGATTACGCCTACAACATTCTGGAGCAAGGTGAGTTTGTGGAGTGCGTGCGGATTATCGAGAGCTGTGCATTTCGCCGGTTTGTTTGTGGCATTCCTACCAACTCCATGAACAAAACCTTTGCCCGATTCAGTAAAGATCTGGATAAGAGCAGGTATCTGGAAAGCTTCAAGGCCGCCTTTCTTAATCTCAGCAGCTATCGTCGAATGCCAAAGAATGAAGAGTTCCAGCGCTGCCTGCTGACCAAAGATATGTACAACATGCGCAATAAAGCCTACTGGCTACGCAGACTGGAAAACCATGGTCGAAAAGAACGGGTGCCGCTTGAAGACTACACCATCGAACACATTATGCCCCAAAACCCAAACCTCTCCGAAGAGTGGCAGGTAGAGCTGGGAGATAACTGGCAGCAGGTACAGGAAACTTATCTGCACACCCTCGGAAACCTCACTCTTACAGGCTACAACCCGGAGCTGAGTGATCGGCCCTTTGCTGACAGGCGAGATATGGAAGGTGGCTTCGCCCAAAGCCCTCTAAAACTGAACCGCAGCCTCGCACCACAACCCCAATGGAACGAGCAAGCCATCCTCAATCGCAGTGAACAGCTGAGCAATATGGTGGCAGACGTGTGGGCAGTACCTGAACTCCCTGCAGATGTATTGCTCAACTATATGAAGCCTGAACAAGGGAAGTCAGAATACACACTGGCTGACCATCCACATATCGCCAAAGGCATAATGAAAGAGCTGTTCCAGAAATTCCGCACGCAGGTGCTGGCACTGGACGACAGCATTCATGAAGACTACCTGAAGCTTTATGCCGCCTTTAAGCTCGATACCAATTTCGTAGATGCTGTGCCTCAAGCCTCTACACTGCGCCTGTCATTGAATATGAAGTTTGAAGATATCCACGACCCACGAGGGCTGTGCAAGGACACCACAAACCTTGGCCGCTGGGGGAATGGAGATGTTGAGGTGAAACTGTCGCAAGCATCTGAGCTGCCTTATGTGATGGAATTGGTGCAGCGGGCTTTGGATTTGCAGCTTGGGGAAGACTAATATGACCAGATTTCTTTTGCCCAAAACCGTAAATTTCCCATGGGAGCAAAGTGTGAGAGCATGTAGTAATAGCTTTCACCAAGAGTATTCAGGAGACAGAAATGTCAGCCAATCAGGATGAAGAAAACATCATTGAGCTGGAGGAAGAGCAGTTTGAATCTGAAAGTGAGGAGAGTGACACTAACCCCGATGATCAGATGCAGCCATTCAATCCCAGCAAGATTGATATCGCAGTTTCCCCTGTATCCATGGATAGCTTAATTGAGCGCATGGAACACGGTGAGATTGAGCTAAATACCGACTTTCAGCGCCGGGCTGATCTTTGGTCTCCTAACAAAATGAGCAGACTGATTGAATCAATATTAATCAGGCTGCCTCTACCTGCATTTTATTTTGATGCTAGTGATGAAGATAAGTGGCTAGTTGTTGATGGGCTGCAGCGCCTTTCAGCTATACGCAGATTTGTTATAGATAAAGAAAGGCCGTTAAGGCTGCATGGGCTTGAATTCCTTTCAAAGGAACTCAAAGGTAAAACCTATGATGACCTACCTCGGGTTTATAAGAGACGCTTGAAAGAATGTCAGGTCACGACCTACCAGATTAGACCCACCACACCCACAGAAGTGAAATACAGTATCTTTCAACGTATTAATACTGGTGGGCTGACCCTGAATAATCAGGAAATACGGCACGCAATGGCAAAGCCAAGAGAGCGGGATTTCCTGAAAAAATGTGCAGAAAACCATCATCTCATTATGACTATGGGTGACCAGTCCCGACGCATGAGTGACCAGGAGCATGTGCTAAGATTCTTTGCTTTTTTTCAACACGATTTCCAAACCAGTAAAAAGAACATTACAACGTTTCTTGATGATATGCTGGAAGAGATCAAGCAGAAAACTGACGCAGAGTTGGCCGCCATGAAAGGCTGGTTTGACACTGCAATTGAGCGCTGTAACCGGTTACTGGGTGATGATGCTTTCTTGAAAATTCTTGATGGCTCTCAAAAACAAAAGCGAAAAAGCAGCACCCTGTTTGAAGTTTGGTCTGTTTGTCTCGGACGATGTGAGCCTGAGGAGTTTGCTAAACTGGAGTCCAGCAAGGGGGTGGTTAAAGCCCGCAATCGCGAGCTGCTTAAAAAAGATACAGAGTTCTTCAATGCTATTACTTATAGCACCCAGAAAGTTGAGAATGTGAGGATACGGCATGATCGAGTAAAAAAATTGCTTGATCAGGTTTTGAGGGAGACCAGTGATGCTTGAGTACCTACATGTCAGAAACTTTAAAACTTTGCTGACTGGCGGCTTTCCGTTATCGCAGTTAAATATTTTCTCCGGTCTTAATGGCATGGGGAAATCTTCTCTTATGCAAACACTGCTGTTATTGCGGCAGTCCTATGAGAGGAATGTTCTCTTTTCAAAAGGGCTATTGCTTAAGGGCGATTATGCATCTCTCGGAACAGGGCGGGATGTTCTCTCCCAAGAGAGTGAAGAAGAAGCCATATACTTCACAGTCAAATGGTCTGAACGGGAAGATGCTGTAGCTTTTGAATTTGATTATGCTGCGAAGTCTGACTTGTTACCCGTACAAAGTCAGACATCAGTAGATCAACCTGAAGAGTTGAGCCTCTTTAATCAAAATTTCCAATACCTTAGTGCCGATAGGATCGCACCAAAGAGTCACCATGAGCTCTCTGAATTTCACATCAATGAGTTGAGCTCACTTGGAAACCAAGGGGAATATACGGTTCATTATATAGCTGATCATGCTGACCAACCCCTTGAAAATAAAGCCCTGATTCACCCGTCTGCTGGATCTAATGATTTACTGGCAAATATTGATGCCTGGATGTCTGAAATCGCTCCTGGCCTTAAGGTAAAAACGGAAGCTTTACCACAATACAACTCCGCCACCCTGGGCTTTGCCTTTGTACAGGGAAATGAGACAACCAATGAGTTTAAACCTCAAAACGTAGGCTTTGGTTTGAGCTACGTACTTCCGGTGGTTACCAGTATCTTACGAGCCAAGTTCGGAGACTTGTTAATTATTGAGAACCCAGAGTCTCATTTGCATCCTGCAGGTCAGGCTGTCATGGGGCGATTATGTACTCTGGCTGCACAATCGGGTATCCAGCTAATAGTAGAATCCCATTCAGATCACTTCCTGAATGGTGTCCGAGTTGCCATCAAAGAAGGCCTTGCCCCAAAAGAAACTGTGAGCCTATTTTTCCTTGAGCGAGAGAATGAGGGGAGTGAGCACGCATCACATATTCGAAAGCCAAAGATTGATGATCAGGGTCGTATTGATGAGTGGCCAAATGGTTTCTTTGATGAGTGGGATAAACAGCTGGAACGGCTTCTATAAATAAGGTGTTGTATGAGCCAAGTGTTGGTTTTTAACCACCATTCTCTCCCGTTTGACAGTCAAACCAGTGCCAGGGCAGCAATACCAGAGTTTATTCAAGTGACGCTACGCTGCAAGTGTTATGGCTATAATCTGATGCTACTTGATGAGAGCATGGATCCAAACTGGTTTCAGGTGCAGTTGGCTCCAGGCTATGCTTGGAGAAACTGGTATGACGAAGCTTGTAATGACAGTAGTCTAACAGAGACTGTACGTGCTTTTCGCAGCCTGCAAACCAGACAACCTCTGCTTACAGATGTTGACCTAGAAAAGATTGGTTACTGCAGAGAAGTTGGACTGAAAGGGGAGTCAGCTGGTCTATCAGCACTTCTTGCGTGCCATTTTTATACCTCTTTTTTAATCAGCCTCCCAAGTTCTGAAAAATGGACAAATAATGAGCTTCAAGCTTGGATGCTTGATGTAGACGAGCACAAGGGTGATTTTTCTGAGACCGAGGTGAATATTGGTAATATTTTTTCATCTGAGTCTTTGGTGTTCCACAAGAGGGCATTGGAAAATCGCAGGGCAGAGCAGCTGACAACAGGCAAGGAGCTTTGGAGTAAGCGTGGAGAGTTCTTTGACAGTTTAGAGTTTATCGATGACTTCGGGGGGGCAGTTGAGAACCTGGGGGCACAGAGCCGACATACTCACTAAAGCCAGAGATGCTCTCTTGTGCATGAATGATTTTGCCCGCAGATGGAAAGCAGGAGAGTTTACTGATTATCAGCATGAACACCTTACCATTTGTGGCCTTTCCGCAAAAGTAAGTGGTGAATCACCATCAGTAAATAACGACCCTAGAAAAAGAAAAGAGCGCGAGTTCTGGTTGCCTAAAGGCGTGAAAGTTAATTGCCAGAATCATGTGACGCTACCTGATGGTTATAGGCTCCACTTTTATCCAGAGTCATTAGAAAAGACTATCTATGTGGCTTATTTGGGGCCACATCTTACGCTGTAGGATTTCCATTAAGAATGGATAATAGCCAAAGAGCCATTGAATATATGCTGTATATCATGGCTCACCAGAAGGCTTTGAGCGTAGGTACTGATCCAAGTAAATTTGAGTCTAACAATAGCAGGTTATGGACCAAATGCGTTGATTTCGTACAGATCTCAGAGCGGCTTTGCTGATAATCTGACCATTTTTTCAATGGTCATCATGAAAGCTGTCTGTGTTCACTGTGACACCTCCGACGGAGTTGTAAAAAACGGAAGAGCTCCTTCAGGAAAACAGCGCTATCTTTGCCGAAATTGCAAACAGAGCTTCCAGCTCGAATTTATCTATAACGTCAACAAGCCCGGTGCCCATGAGCGTATTGTTGATATGGCTATAAACGGCTCTGGAGTCAGAGATACAGGCCGCGTCTTGGGGATTATGCATATTCCGGCGCATCCGGCCACCGAATCCAGAACACTCAACACTCTATTACCTGATTTTCACTGCGCTGTAGAAAGCTGCACACCGTGCAGTGGGTATTCTCCCCTCCTCCCCCTGAAAACTGAACATTTCCAGCCATGCGTTATCATATGTACACACATGATGAATAGAGTTTCTGCCATGGAATACTTCGAAATCAGGGATCTGCGGGAACGCTGCGGTGATTTCACAAAAGTCGCTGAAGACGGAATCATCGATAACTCTGGCAATACTGGGGCATATCCCCCCACCTTGGGCTTCCGACAACAAAAGTGGAAGTACCTGAAAGCATGGCCTGGGAATGTACTAAAAACCGCAATCTAAGGGGGCATGCCTTATCCAGAATGCAACTGATTGCGGTCAAATTCAGATTGTTCCGGATGTAGACCTGACTTCGATTCCGGAACTTTCCAAGCTTATCGCTATTGATGCAGGTGAGAAGCAGGCCATTGGCGTTGCATACGATCGCGTGAAGAAAAACAGTTCAGTCATCAGCAAAAGAAAAATAACAGGTAAGCTCAAACCCCAGATAGATATCCTGCGTAAGCTTGGCTCTTTTTATAGCGAGCGACTTATTGCATCAGTTCTTGACAAAGTGAACGAGACCTAAAAGCAGTGTCAACAGGCACCTGTACTCTATAGAAACATTTTGACTCTTCAAAACCAATAACAAGTAACTCTTTATCTGGCAAGATGGTTGCTTACAACGATTATTCCCATCAAGTGAAGGTTCTGACAATCGATCTATTGATAACAACTGTTGGAACCAACTTTTACCAACACATGATGGGATATATAAAAGCTGCGAATGCACTGCTAAAGCAGTTTGTAAAGAACAGGGCGAGACTGATGGTATTCATAATATAGGCATATACTATGTTTTTTATTGTGAAAATGCGAACAACCTTAGAATTATTAGGTGTTTGTCGCTATCATATGCACGTCGCTTGTCAGCTATCTCAGCTATCTCAGCTATTTAGTCTGTCAGACAGTCAGGGGGCAACCAATGACTGCCGGGCAAGGAAATGTCGTCTCTGGAGTCAATCGTTTAAACAGTGATACCAGCTATGGCTTTGCCCGCTCAGGTCTGTACTGATGGATGTCAGTGTATAAGGTTGTTGTTCCATGGAAACAAACAAAATAAAGTGATTCACTTATGGATGCTCAGTTCTGGAATGGTAAACGTGCTCCGGGCGTTCAGGATGCCATAAACCCTGACAAGTACTCTTCGATTCTGGAAGTCTTTGAAGAGTCAGTGAAGAAGAACGCTGAAAGGCCCGCCTTTACCGGGATAGGCCACACTCTCAGCTATCGTGACATCGATGAACTCAGCACAAAGTTCGCGACCTACCTGCAAAACTATACCGACCTCAAACCTGGTGACAGGATAGCAATCCAGATGCCAAACCTGCTGCAATTTCCTATCGCAGTGTATGGTGCACTGAAAGCAGGGCTTGTGATCGTTAATACCAACCCTCTCTATACCGCCCGTGAAATGCACCACCAGTTCAATGACTCCGGCGCCAGAGCTCTGGTGTTTATGGATGTGTTTGGACACATGGTGGAAGAAATTATTGCAGACACGCCTGTAGAGCATCTTATTGTCACCAGTATTGCAGACTGCCTGCCCGTACCTAAACGACCGCTGGTTAACTTTGCTGCCAAACATGTGAAGAAAATGGTGCAGCCATTCACTCTTCCCATCGCAGTGAAGTTCCGTAAGGCTTTGAGCCTTGGTGGTAAAAAGGTGTACTCACGCCCTGCAGACGCCCAACCCGATGATATTGCAGTATTGCAGTACACCGGTGGTACAACAGGTGTAGCAAAAGGTGCGATGCTGACTAACCGTAATATTCTTGCCAATATGATGCAGGCCAAGGCACACCTGTCCCAGGTGGGTAATGATGGACATCGTATTAACAAGCCCGGCGAGGAAATTATTGTTGCGCCCCTGCCGCTGTATCACATTTATGCCTTTACTGTGCACCTGATGGCGATGGTGGAAGAGGGTAACCACAGTATTCTGATTGCTAACCCCCGTGATACCAGCATGTTTATCCGAATGATTAAGCCGTGGCAGTTTACGGCCTTTATCGGTTTGAACACTCTGTTTGTCAGCCTGCTCAACCATCCTGAATTCAAGAAGTGTGATTTCAGCAAGCTAAAGCTGACGCTCTCTGGTGGTACGGCCCTGCAGGGGGATACAGGTACGCGCTGGAAAGAAGCCACAGGAACGGTTGTTTCTGAGGCCTATGGTTTGACCGAGTGCTCTCCTGCCGTAACCATAAACCCGGTTCTTGATCTGGCTCAACCAGGCACCGTCGGTTTACCTGTTCCCAGTACTGCTCTGAAAACAATTGATGAAGACGGCAATGAAACACCTATCGGTGAGCCGGGTGAGCTGTGTGTGAAAGGCCCTCAGGTGATGAAAGGTTACTGGAAGCGTCCTGATGCTACAGCGGAAATCTTCGACGAAGATGGCTGGCTCAAGACCGGTGATGTTGCTGTAATTGCTGAAGATGGCTTCGTGAAAATCGTTGACCGTATCAAGGACATGGTTCTGGTATCCGGCTTTAACGTCTATCCGAATGAAATCGAAGATATTGTGGTGGCCCATGAAGGTGTTGAGAACTGTGCAGTGATTGGTATTCCTGATGAAAAAACCGGTGAAGCTGTGAAACTGTTCGTGATTCCTTCTGACAGAGAACTCACTAAAGACGCAGTACGTAAATACTGCAAGTTGAACCTGACTGCATATAAAGTACCCAAGCAAATTGAGTTCCGTGAAGAATTACCTATGACTCCAGTTGGCAAGATTCTCCGCAAGGATCTTCGTGCTGAAGAACTTGCTAAGAAAACAGGTTAATCCTTTTCTTCGCAAACGCTGGCTGAGCCGCAGGAAAAACACTTTGCGTGTTAACTTTATTTGCTGGATCAAGGCCGCTCTATGCGGCCTTCATTTTCCCTGGAGGACGAAAACTTTCGGCTACCCTGTTTAAAGGACATTGCCCAAGGATACGGGAGGCCATAGGAATGAGTGTTTCAAGGGGCGTTGCAAGAAAATGGTTACCAGGACTGGTGCTGGCGGCTTGTGCCAATGTATCCCATGCAACAGAAACTAAACGAGTGAAAGTCTCGGAAATTTTTCCAGGTTCATCACCGGTCAACCCTTCTGCGTTTACCATCAGTACGGTGCCTGTTCTGAAGCGGGATTGCCCAATGGTGCGCATTCCCTGGATATACAGGGATGATGTGCACGATGCCCAACTGAACAAACAGCCTGTTCGCTTTAAATTGAGTTCCAGTGAGTGCCTGCAGTTTGGTGATAAGCTCTACTTGAATGCACTGGGTGTCATCTTGAGCAACGATGAGCAACCCAAGAAGAAAAGTGGTGTCGTAAGGATTGGGAAGCCTGTGAAAAAGAAGTAACCACTGCACAAAGAAGCAGAAGAAAAGCGCATACACACGTTATGCGCTTTTTTTGTGTTCCATCTCTTGCTCAGGCTTGGGGGATACAACTTCCGGAAAAAACTGTTCAAGCTTTTCGGGGTCATCTTTAAGAGCCTCCCGAGCAACGTCACTGGTAGTTACTTCAATCTTACTGGATTCCAACTTCATGAATCGGATATTGGCATGAAACCAGAACCAATGACCGCAATCTGTCAGGCAAAGAACCTTCAGGTCGTGATTAACGGAGGGGAGTAGAGGTGCGAATACATGACTGGTGTGCTGCTTGCAGATGGGACGAGCGGCTTGCCCAAAGTAGCTTACGCTGCCAATCACCTCATGAACCTCTTCAAAGGCATTGCCCGCTATTTGATCAGCCATAAAATCAGTATATCTATCAGCTATGTATAAAGCACCGCCGATGATGACCAACAGTATCAGTTCCATGTTGTCCTCTTATATTTAATTCTTGTGCTCGACTGTTTTCGTTTCAGAATGCGGAAGCTTTAGTGAGACGTGCAGTTTTTATTGTTTGGAATAGCTGCCCGTCTGCGGTCTGTGCGAAGCGAGTCGATTTTGTGTTCCGTTATACAGAGGGGCGTGCATCCTGCTGCCCTGAATACTAAGTGTAAGTATATTCCGAGAGGGTGGAAGTATTTTTACGGAATCTAAAGTTTATTTTCAGAACAGTGCCTATAAAGCACGCCTATGGCCTGCTGGATTCTTTAATCCATGCCGGGACGGCCGCTGTTCAGGACACCCCTGTTTGTGATCCTGACACATTTTGAACCTTTGTTCCCTCACCATAATCCATACAGAACATTGGTTTAACGACCCCCTGACATAACGGCTATATAAGGTTTATTCAGAGTATGAGCTTACCGTCAAACTATGGGAGAAGCAGCCGAGGCAGCCATTACTGGCAGGCACCTAAGCTTTACAGACAAACATATTCCAGTAAGCGCACGCGTGGTACCTCCAGTACACAGGGTTCTCAAGACCCAAGGCGTACTGGCAACTATAAGGGCCATCAACTTGCACAACGTCGTCTCCAGCACCACCCAGCACACTCTTGTATACAGAGATATCACGACATAGATAATAGTTTCCATCTTCTGAAAACCAACCCTCAAAGGGCATTAGATGAGAGCAAAACGCTATTAGAAAAATACGAGGGAGACTCGCGTCAATACCCTCGTGTTGTGCAATTGAAAGCCAGAGCTTTGTTTCTTCTTGGAAATTTGGATGGGTGTATTGATTACATTAATTCCCTGTCAGAGGATTTGCAAAACAACAAAGGGTTGATGATGGCAAAAGGCAGGGCTTTACAGGCGAGAGGCCGTTTAAGTGAAGCTTTACCACTTTTTCTGCACCTTTATGCAACATACTCAACATCTCTGAATGATGAAAAAACCAATGGGTTAGCCTTGGGCAGACTGCTCCAGATCATGGGAGGTACAGGCAACCTGAGGATGGCACTGAATATCTACACCCGTCTGCGCGCCCGGACGGCCAGGGGGCAGACAAACACTCCCTGTGACGACAAGGAGATCGAACTGGCTCTGGGCAGGCTGTACCAAATCATGGGAGGCACGAATAACCTGAGAACCGCCCTGGACATCTATACCCGCCTGCGCACCCACGCAGCCGGGGGGTTGCCAGATACCCCCTGTGATGACAAGGATGTCGAATTAGCTCTAGGAAGACATCTCCAGATCATGGGAGGCACAGATGACCTGAAAGCGGCCCTGGATATCTTTACCCAGCTACGCATCCGGGCGGCCGGAGGAGTGAATGCACCCTGTGAGGATAAGGAGATTGAACTGGCTCTGGG
>NZ_SMME01000695.1 GCF_009711465.1 Parendozoicomonas verongulae
ACTATGCGAAAGCAATGATCCGGGTACTTATAAGACTACGGATCAGTGATCGCAGCCTGGCCCGTGAACGTGGCCATGTTCCAGCTCATCCGCTGTGGCATCACGCACATCAACCACTTCCACTGCAAAGTGCAGTTCCATACCCGCCAGCTCGTGGTTGGCGTTAATGATTACGTCGTTGCCCTCGATAGCCATCACTGTAACGATACGTGGACCAACAGCCGTGTCAGCATGGAATTGCTGACCAACCGTCACTTCGTGCTCGCCAAACTGCTCACGGGGAACAGGTTGAACCAGGCTCTCATCAAACTCACCGTAACCTTCTGCAGGCTCAACAGTGACAGACAGCTTTTCACCGACAGTTTTACCCGCCAGGGCGTTTTCCAGCCCTTCAACAATGTTGCCAATACCGTGAATGTAGGCCAGAGGCTCCTGACCCTCGGAGCTATCCACCAGCTCCCCTTCTTCGTCTTTCAGGGTGTAGTGAATCAGAACGACTTTTTTATCCGCTACGGTCTTTTCCAAAGCGGCCTGTGCATCAGTTGCAGTCATAAAAGGGGTTTCCCAGTAAATTGACCCCACAGAATAACAGCCTTGGGGAGGTTGAGCATAAAAAATAATAAGCAGGGCAGGTACGACGCCTTACACGACTGCACCGGGGCGGGCTAACAACTGCTTACCAGCAGGCGTTACCATCCACACTTGAAAGTGGCGGGTGGAGGCCTGGGTGTCTTTGCGAACTAATCCAGAGCGGCGCAATTTCAGCCGAATTTTACGCATAGCGGTTTCTGAAAAAACGAAATCAGCTGCAGCATGGGCCTGCGAATAACTGGCCAGAATGCTTTTGGAAAAACGCTCTGCCAGTAATTCTGAAAGTTCCCGGTTAATGCGATCTTCACTGGCTCGGGGGGAGAGTGGAGCCAGAAACGCACTGCAGATATCCGCCCACTTAAGTGACAGGTTCTGCTCAACCGCCTGACAGTTCCCACCCACATAAATATGGCAACGGAAGGAAAATTGCTCCTGGGTTTGCAGCCAGTCACTGGTATCTAAATCCCCAGTCGCCGTTTCCGGCCGCTCTTCACCGATAACGAGAGACTCTGCCGCCAGCGGCATGAACTCCAGCGCCTTCTCCTCGAAAACCGGTGTAGCCCGCGCAGATCCGGCCTTTACCCACCCGGAAGCCGGGTGAGCCTTAACAAAGCCGGGCCATGCCTGCTGGAATAAAGCCGGGATGTCTTTGCGCTCTTCCCAGATCATCGACTCGCTGCCTTCAAACTGGGAGCGAAAGGAAGCCAGCCTTGCCTGCATGTCATCCGGAACGGAACCAACCAGCTTATTTTCTGCCAAAAGACCAGAGAACACAGGAATTCTTCGTATAACAGCGTGATTTAGCTCCCTGTGTTGCCAGCTCACTCCAGATGGCGGACGAGGGATATAAACATGGCCACTGAGCATAACCAGATAGTCACAACTATCAATCAGGCTCTTGCGATCGCTCCAGCAGGACTGGCGATCTGGCCATACAGGCATAATCCCCATCTTGAGAAGGGTTGGAAGTAATGTTTCAACGCGCGGCTCTCCTGAGGCAGGAGCTACGCTAAAGTAAACGCGATAAAACCTGTCTGTCACTATCAAAATCCTTAGGGCTTAAAACCACAGAAGTCCCTACGCAGGCTTATAATTGTCGGACGGATTATAACGAATTTCACAAAAAGAAAACTGGTCACAATTATAAAAAAAACCAGTACCACAGGGGGAATACCTGATGAATGTCGACGCTATAACAACAGTTAACGCCGCGATGTGGGATTATGGCCTGGTGTATTTTCTTCTGGGAGCCAGCATCTGGTTCACTCTGCGCAGCCGGTTTATTCAGTTTCGCCTGCTGCCTCTGGCCACCCGCCTGTTATTACATTCCCGCGCCACCGATCAGGATCAGAATAAAGGCATCTCTACCTTTCAGGCCCTGTGCACCAGCCTCGCCTCCCATGTAGGAACCAGCAACCTGGCTGGTGTGGCTATCGCCATCAGCCTTGGCGGCCCCGGTGCTATCTTCTGGATGTGGGTGATGGCCTTGCTGGGCATGGCAACAGCCTTTGTTGAAAACACCATGGCCCAGATTTACAAAACCAAAAACGAAGATGGTTCTTTCCGTGGAGGCCCCGCTTACTATATTGAGAAAGCCCTTGGGCAGCGCTGGCTGGGTATAATCTTCTCCTTATGCCTGATCAGCGCCTTCGGTTTTTCCTTTAATGCAGTACAGGCCAACTCTGTAGCTGCAGCGATGAAAGAAGCCTTCAGTGTTCCCCATGAAATTATCGCCATCGGCCTCGTGGCTCTCTCGGCCCTGATTATTTATCGAGGCATCCACGGTATTGCCTCCTTCGCTGAGAAGTTCGTACCCTTTATGGCCGTAGCTTATATCTCTATCGCTCTGATTATCACCCTTATCCATATCGAGCAGCTGCCTGCCATTATTACTTTGATCTTCCGCAGCGCCTTTGGACTGGATCACGCTGTAGCCGGCGGTACTGGCTATCTGATATCCCAGGCTATTGCCCACGGAATTCGCAGAGGGCTGTTCTCCAACGAGGCTGGCATGGGCAGTGGGCCAAATCTTCACGCTATCGCCACACCTTACCCTGATCACCCCGTGACTCAGGGGCTGGTATCCATGTTCAGTGTATTCTTTGACACGATTGTGATCTGCTCCTGCACCGCAGCCATTATCCTGCTATCCGGTGTTCCGTATGGCCTTGAAGGAGAAACTGGCATCGTGCTCACTCAAAACGCTATGGACACCACCATGGGTAGCTTTGGTAAGCCCTTTATCGCGCTGACAACATTGCTGTTCGGTTTCACATCCATTGTCGCTAACACCTATTACGGAGAATCCAGCCTCCGGTTTATTCACAACAAGGATCAGTGGGTAACTGTGTACCGGTTCTTTGTATTGATGATGGTGTATTGGGGAGCGGTAGGAAGCCTGCCTCTGGTATGGGCACTTGCGGATGTGACTATGGGCTTTATGACACTGGTAAACCTGACCGCCATTCTGATTCTCTCCAAACAGGCCTTTCTACTGCTGGAGGATTTTGAATCCCAGTACAAAGCGGGTAAAAATCCAGTGTTTGATAGAAAGAACTTTCCCGCTCTTCATGAAACAATGGATAAAAATGTATGGCGACGGAAAAGGGAAAGTGTCAGCCCTTCTTAGGGGCCACATACTGGGGTCCGTTGTGATTTCATGACTTACACTAAAACCTATACTAGAAGGCTGGGCTGCAAAGCCTTTTAATGGGCTTTTTTGCACTCTATTGTGACAGTTGATTTTCTTCGATGCATGAAAACATATGCGAGCATCGTTCTGGAAGAGGGGTCCCCGAGATACAGCAATCGCCTCAAAGACCACCAAAAAAAATTCTGTAAATAGATTTATAGATAGCAAAAAAGAATAAAAAATCCTCCTCCAAACTCACCGGAAACCCCTCCGCGAGATAAGAGTCTCTTGAGAGAAGTTAACAATATTGCTAACCTAAACTGCATGAAAAGTGCTCAGTGGGAAATCCACTTCTACAGCAAAAAAGTCATGAAGGAAATGGAATCCCTTCCTGCAGGGATCCAGGCCGACTTTATTGATCTTTTGGATCAAGTTGAAGTGTATGGTCCCGCCCTTGGAGAGCCTCATACCAAGTCAATGGGACGAGGCCTTTTTGAAATCAGAGCTCATGGAGCAGAAGGACAGGGTCGAGGGCTTTTTTGCTCTGTTAAACAGAATAAGTTAGTGATTTTGCACATATTCCAGAAGAAATCACAAAAGACACCTAAAAAAGACTTGGATATTGGTTATCAGCGCTTGAAGGAGGTCAAAAATGGCCAAGTTAAGTTATAAGGAATATCGGGATAAAGCTCTGGAAAAAGAAGAAATCCAGAACGTTTTTTCAGAACATGAAGAGTTTTTTGCTCTGCGGCGTGAGCTTATTCGCATGCGCCAAGAGGCTGGAATGACTCAGGAAGAGATCGCACAAGTTATCGGCACACAAAAAACAAGCATCTCTCGCTTGGAGAGCTCAAACAGCAAAACACTTCCCAGCCTGGGGATGCTGAAGAAGTATGCAGCAGCGACAGGGCATAAGCTCAATATATCCTTTCTGCCAGTATAAGTGTCTGTCATACGAACGACATTACGTTAATATGTAGAAGTTCCGATCTGAATATTGTTTTTGAAGGGGCACCTTCGGAAAGACAAAAAGTAGCACTCATTATCTCCTGCTTATAGCTGTTGAGAATTACAGCAATACTCCTTTGCTGGGAGCTGAATAGTACTTGTACTAATCCAGCGTTAATATTGATTTAAGGAATAGAAAAGCCCCAAAGATTGTAATTAACCTTCAGGGCAAGAAGTATTTAAACTTTAACAGAAGAATCGATTGCCTTTCTCAGTCTATCTGTATCCACTCCTATTGATTGATGCAAAGCATCAAAAAAAGAATGGAGATTTTGAATGACCATAATTCGCACTTCTCTTGATGAATCTGCTACAGGAACAGGATCTTCAACTTGATCTTCTACCTTATATGTATGTGCGCCTGAGATAGGGTCATAAAACACTGTCCCATTAGGAAACCGAAGGAAATCATATTTTGAAGTAACCTTCTTGATCAAAAGCCTTCTTGTATCTCCATACGGAGCAAAACCAAGCAGGTATGATGTCATAAAGAATGGTTGATAGGTTTGAATAGGCGGTGCAAATGCCTGCATTTGCGGAGCGTGGTAAATCTGAGGGTACAGATGAGGGGGATACCAATAATTAAAAGCGATATTACTCAGCCCAGACTCAACTTTGGAGAATATAGAGTTGGCCGCATCAAAAGCTAGGTTATGCTCCTCAATTTGTTCTTCCAAGCTCTTTATGTTTGAGGCTATACCTGCATCGTTAAGCGCCACAGGACCACTCTGTGAAAGATTATTCTGATTCATCATGATTTCCAGTCAGAAAGATTTTCGCCACTTGCCAAATGACACGGACGTT
>NZ_SMME01000225.1 GCF_009711465.1 Parendozoicomonas verongulae
TCGAACTGGCAGTTTTTTTTCTCATTGCAGACGGGGATGTGACTACTGCTTCACGAAGCCATCCGTTTAGCTTTGCAGATGATATTAGATCAAGCGTTTCAACGTTCGCCCTGTTTTTCACCAATGCCAGCGCAGTTTCAGTTCTACCCATAAGGACAGCATTACCAAGAGGCGTCATGCCCTTGCTATCTTTAGCCTCAAGTACAGCTCCGTGCTCAATAAGCGATATAACGGCTTGGGTATGTCCTGCGCGGGCAGCAATGTGGAGCGGTGTAGCGCCATGGTCATCCTGTGCAATAACATTTACACCCAGCTTAATTAACCTTAAAACTGCTTTAATATGACCTGCCATGATTGCATTATGAAGCGGTGTGCAGTGGTTA
>NZ_SMME01000767.1 GCF_009711465.1 Parendozoicomonas verongulae
GATAAAAAATGGATATTTCTTTACTTGTATTGATAGGCCTGCTGGTTGTCGTTGTTGGCGTAATAGTGAGTGTTTTCAACAACCTGGTGAGTAAACGTAATGTCTGGCAGAACGCGTTTTCCCAGATTGAAGTACAACTCAAACGTCGCTACGACCTGATTCCCAATCTTGTGGAAACCGCCAAGGGGTATATGAAGCATGAGCAGGAAACCCTGGAAAATGTCATCGCTGCCCGGAACCAGGCGTCCCAGATACTGAAAGCTGCAGCCGGTGGTAAGGGAGATATTGCCAGTATCCCCGGCGCTGAGAAAGCGCTGGCCGGTGCACTGGGGCAATTGAACGTAGTGATGGAGAGCTATCCTGACCTGAAAGCCAGTGCCAATATGCAGCAGCTTACCGAAGAGCTGACCACTACGGAAAACAAAGTTTCCCGCGCCCGCCAGTTTTATAACGACGCTGTGACCGACTACAACACCTACCGCCAGTCTCTGCCCGCTGTGATCTTCGCAGGCACTTTTGGCCACACCAGTGATGCCAGTTTGCTTGAGTTTGAAGACAGCCAGCAAATGCAGGCCGCACCGAAAGTCAGCTTTTAAGAACAATCGTCTGGATTCGGAGCGGTCAGTATGAACTTCTTTCAGTGGCAGTCTGATGCCCGGCGCAAAACCGGGCTGTTGATTGTGCTTATGGCGCTGGCTGTGTTCAGCCTTGTGGTTATGAGCAATCTCTTATACGTGGCGTTTCAAGCCTACAAAAGCCCCGATACACCCTGGACACAGTTTCTCACCCTGAGAAGTTTTCTGGTGTCTTTTGTGGTGATTGGTTCTGTCGTGCTGACAGCCAGCGTGATAAAAACCTTTATGTTGGCCAGTGGTGGGGGCAGGGCTGTGGCCCGTTCACTGGGTGGTCACCCTGTAGAACCGGGCACAGATAAATTCTATGAGCGCCGCTTGCTTAATGTTGTGGAGGAAATGTCTCTGGCTTCAGGTATGCCGGTGCCAGCAGTGTATGTGCTCCACGGCGAAACAGGCATCAATGCATTCGCAGCGGGTTACAGCTTTAACGATGCGGTGATTGGTGTAACCAAAGGCACCATGGAGCTGTTAAGCCGTGAGGAGCTGGAAGGTGTTATTGCCCATGAACTGAGTCATATCGTTCATGGAGATATGCGCCTGAATATGCGCCTGGTAGGCATCGTGTTCGGTATCACTATGTTGGCAGAGATGGGCTATTTTATGATGCGCTCTGCAGGTCACTCCCGGTCGAAGGATTCCGGGCCTGTGGTTATGGGTGGTCTGGGTTTGATGGTGATAGGCTACAGCGGCGCATTTTTCGGCAATATGATCAAGGCCTCCATCAGCCGGACGCGGGAATTTCTGGCAGACGCTTCCGCTGTGCAATACACCCGCAACCGGGAAGGTCTGGCCACAGCCTTGCAAAAGGTGGGCGGCTTTGCCCATGGCTCCCTGCTGGAATCCCCCAAGGCTCAGGAAGCCAGCCATATGATGTTTGGGCAGGCAGTGTCCAGCGCTATGTCGGGTATGTTCTCCACCCATCCGCCCTTGGAGGAGCGTATCCGCAAACTGGACCCTCAGTGGGATGGCACCTTTGTTACCCCTGAACCTATTGAGGCTGATGCAGCCAATGAGCAGAAGCAGGCCGGGGCAGTGTCTGAAACAATCTCAGGGCTGGCCGCTGGTGCCGCAGTGGTCAGCCATTCCCTCAATGCCATTGGCAAACCTGCCGCTGCCCATCGCAGACAGGCGGCAGCTTTGCTGGACAAGCTCCCTGTCAGACTTGTGGACGCCTGCCGAAAAAGAGAAGATTTTCCGGCTATTGCCATGGCACTGATTGTGTCCGAAGAGGGGGAGGCCTTTGATCGTCAGCTTGAGATCCTGAATAAGCATTTTGACCAGACGGTGGTAGCTCGCACTCTTGCGTTCCATGAAGATCTCGCCAAGTGTGGCGTAGAAGATCAGCTGCCCGTGCTGGAGCTGGCGTTATCCCATATTGCGGATATGACTCTGGAGCAGCACACAACGCTCATGCGGGTTTTGTACGCCATGAGCCGCGCCGATGGTAAAACCAGCCCGTTAGAGTGGTCTCTGATCACCATTATCAGCCACTACTGCGACAAGGTATCAGAGAAGGTTGCCCTGTCTCGCCCATTCCATAGCCTGCAGCCTGTCAGGGAGGAGGCAGTGCTGGTGATCAGTGCTCTGATCTCTATGTCGGGGATGAACCGTGAGCAGCGGATCACCTGTTTTGAGCAGGTGACAGCCACATTCAATTTCATGGATGTCAGGCTACAGGGGCAAATAAGTTACAAACACTTGCAAACAGCCCTTAAGCAGCTTAATCGTCTGTGCCCTGAAGCTAAGCAGGAGCTGTTGGCTGCTTTATGTACCTGTGTAGAATTTGATGGTCAGGTGGTGGCTGAAGAAGCCCAGGCACTGCGGGCGATGGCTCTGGTGATGGAGTGTCCGATGCCACCGATTTTATCTCCGTCTCAATGAAAGCCAGGTACCGAGGAAGCCCGTGATGTTCATAATGCTAAAAACCATCAGCCGCTGGCTGCTTGCCTTATTTGTTCTCGTTGTTGCAGTTGTGCTGGCTGGTGCCTGGTATTTCTCCGGTGAGCTTCTCAACCCCAAACGTTATCCCTGTAATATTGAACACTATGTTTTTTGTGAAACACCTGCCCAGATTGGTCTCGATTATCAGGATATTGAACTGGAAGCTTCGGACAATGTGCGTTTGAGTGGGTGGTTTATTCCCGGAACCCGTGAGGATGCAGGCATTGTCCTGATACATGGCCGTGGAGCAACCCGCCACGAAGGGCTGCGGGATGCTATTGCTCTGGGGAAACAGGGTTTTCCCATGGTGATGATTGATTTACGTAACTCGGGCAAGAGTCAGCCAGGTTTCAATTCCATGGGGTTCCACGAAACCAAAGATGTTCACGCTGCAGTGGCATTCTTGCGTAACCAGGGCATTGAGAAGGTAGGCGTTGTGGGCTATTCCATGGGAGCATCCACATCGATTCTGGCGATGGCAGAAAACCCCGCCATTCGTGCTGGCTGGTTTGATTCAGGGTTCACCAGCATTGATGACATTATTCAGGAGCGGGGCCGGGAGGATTATGGAATACCCGCTGTTGCTCAGTTTTCTCGGCTGGTTCGGTGGTTGTATGAGATACGTGGTGATCTGGACACCGAGAAAACCCCCATTGATGTAATTGCCAGTATTGCTCCCAGGCCGGTGATGATTGTCCATGGCACGGCCGACAGGGTTGTGAGTGTTGTCCATGGACGAGCACTTTATCAGACTGCGGAGGAGCCTAAGTCCTATTGGGAGATTCCAGAAGGGCGGCATACGCGCAGCTATCAGGCAGATAAAAAGAAATCAGCACAGCTGATCGGTGGCTTTTTCAGGGATAACTTGTCGGGAATATAAAGAGGAAAAGCCCGATCAAAACAGGATCGGGCTTTTTGTTTTGTATACCACTAACAATTAGCTGGCTTTAGCAATAATGGCATCCGCCGCCTTCTGGTAGCTTTCGACCTTATCGAAGTTAAGATAGCGGTACACATCGGCAGACATACTGTCCAGATTCTGAGCGTATTCCATGTACTCGGACACTGTAGGAATCTTACCAAGAATCGCACCCACCGCAGCCAGCTCTGCAGAGCAGAGATACACGTTGGCACCATCGCCCAGACGGTTCGGGAAGTTGCGGGTAGATGTCGACAGTACTGTTGCACCAGCATTCACCCGGGCCTGGTTGCCCATGCACAGGGAGCACCCGGGAACCTCAGTACGCACACCAGCCTTGCCGTAGATGTTGTAGTAGCCTTCTTCCATCAGCTGGTCTTTGTCCATCTTGGTGGGAGGACTCATCCAGAAGCGGGTTTTCAGGGGCTCCTTGTTCTGATCCAGCAGCTTACCGGCAGCACGGAAGTGGCCGATATTGGTCATGCAGGAACCCAGGAAGACTTCATCCACTTTGTCTCCGGCCACATCAGACAGGGTGCGGGCATCGTCAGGGTCGTTGGGCGCACACAGGATAGGCTCCTTGATATCGGCCAGATCAATTTCGATGATCTCTGCGTATTCGGCGTCAGTATCCGCACGCATCAGCTCAGGGTTTGCCAGCCACTCCTCCATCTTCTGGGCACGACGCTCCAGAGTCCGGGGGTCGCCATAACCTTCACTGATCATCCACCGCAGCATGGTGATGTTGGAGGTCAGGTATTCGGCTACAGACTCTTCGGACAGCGTGATAGTGCAGCCTGCAGCGGAACGCTCGGCTGAAGCATCGGACAGCTCGAAAGCCTGCTCAACGGTCAGGGATTCCAGACCTTCAATTTCCAGTACCCGACCAGAGAAAGCGTTCTTCTTGCCAGCTTTTTCTACGGTCAGCAGGCCCTGTTTGATACCGTACAGGGGAATGGCGTGAACCAGATCCCGAAGGGTGATACCGGGCTGCATCTCACCCTTGAAACGCACCAGAATGGACTCAGGCATATCCAGAGGCATAACACCGGTTGCCGCCGCAAAAGCTACGAGGCCGGAACCTGCTGGGAAGGAAATGCCCATGGGGAAGCGGGTGTGGGAATCGCCACCGGTGCCCACAGTGTCAGGAAGCAGCATACGATTCAGCCAGCTGTGGATAATGCCGTCGCCGGGACGCAGGGCTACGCCGCCACGGTTCATAATAAAGTCTGGCAGGGTGTGCTGCATTTCCACATCAACAGGCTTGGGATAAGCGGCAGTGTGGCAGAAGGATTGCATTACCAGATCGGAGGAGAAACCCAGGCAGGCCAGATCTTTCAGCTCGTCACGGGTCATAGGGCCAGTGGTGTCCTGGGAGCCTACGGTGGTCATTTTGGGTTCACAGTATTGACCGGCGCGTACGCCTCCAACGCCGCAGGCTTTACCCACCATCTTCTGGGCAAGTGTATAACCCTTGCCGGAATCGTTAGGTGCTACCGGGCGACGGAATACGTCGGTGGCTGGCAGGCCGAGGGACTCACGGGCTTTCTCGGTCAGGCCACGGCCGATAATCAGGTTGATACGGCCACCGGCCTGCACTTCGTCCAGAATGACGTCGGATTTATAGCTGAACACGGAGATGGTTTCACCGGCTTCATTCAGCACCTTGCCTTCGTAAGGGCGGATGTCGATCACATCACCCATGTTCATCTTGTCCACTGGCGCTTCAAACACCAGGGCACCGGCATCTTCCATAGTGTTGAAGAAGATAGGGGCAACTTTGCCACCGATACATACACCACCGCCACGCTTGTTAGGCACGCCGGGCATATCATCACCGAAGAACCACAACACAGAGTTGGTGGCAGATTTGCGGGAAGAACCGGTACCCACTACGTCACCCACAAAGGCAACGGGCAGACCTTTGGCCTTGATCTTATCAATCAGATTCATAGGACCGGTGACACCGTGCTCTTCGGGGGTGAGGCCATCGCGAGTCATCTTATAAGCGGCGCGGGCGTGCAGAGGAATATCCGGACGGGACCAGGCATCAGGAGCCGGAGAGAGGTCATCGGTGTTGGTTTCACCGGTCACCTTGAAGACAGTCATCTCGATACTGTCAGCAACTTTGTTGCGCTTGGTAAACCACTCGGCATCAGCCCAGGACTGCAAAACAGACTGTGCATTAGCGTTGCCGTTTCTGGCTTTCTCTTCCACATCGTGGAAGGCATCGAACATCAGAAGAGTGTCTTTGAGTTCGGCAGCAGCCTGTTCCCCAAGAGCAGTGTCGTCCAGCAGTTCAACCAAAGTTGTGATGTTGTATCCACCATGCATATTACCCAAAAGGGCTACGGCTTTTTCTTTATCCACCAGTGGTGATGTGGTTTCACCAGACACAATGGCAGCAAGGAAACCAGCTTTTACATACGCGGCCTCATCAACACCGGGAGGAATACGGTTTTCCAGAAGGTTGAGCAGGTATTCGCCTTCGCCTGCGGGAGGGGTTTTCAGAAGCTCAATCAGGCTGGTGACCTGTTCTGCATTCAGGGGCTTGGGAGGTACTCCTTCCAAAGCACGTTCTTCGACGTGTTTGCGATACGCTTCTAGCATTATTTACCCTCATCAAGTGACCTGCTGGACGGGATTGCCTGACCTGCCATCCATCACCCACAGGTATCTGTGGCGGTGTTCACTCTGGCGAGGTGGGTCATAGCTGACCCAGGGTAGAGAAGACAGGGCACGGTGTGGACTATGGTGAACCCAACCTATAGCACTCCCGGTTATGGTAAGAGCGGTGCCTGTCTGGCAATCCAGTCCGAGGCAGCGCCTCGTTACTGAATTCGTCTTGTTATCGGCGCTGAAAGTATAACCGAACGAGTTGTTACAAGTTAAGTAAATGCCGAGTATGTCCGGCATATTTTTCGTGAATAGTACCTGTTTCCAAAACCTCAACAGACCCTAAGAGGGTGCTGGATAAATTTTATCTCCCAGAAAAGCTGTCCATCTATCCAGATAAAGAGCAGCAGCCAGCCAGAACAGGTCGTGTGCAGCGCGGCTGATGGCACGTTTGTAAGGATGCAACTCTTTAGGCTGGGTGTGGTGAATCGCCGCCAGCTGCTGCTCAGTAACGGGTTGTGGAATGTCTTCTGTCAGCACCGTAATTTTCGGTAAACGGCTGTGTTCTACCTGGGAGTTCCAGTCAAACAGAATCAGGCCGTGCTGATCGTCCATCATAGCGGCAAATTCCTGGTGAGAGCGGCTCTGGCCGGGCGTGAGTGCAAAGTAGGGCAGTGGGTCATCCTGCTCACTGAAAGCCGACTCCAGATAGGCTGGGAGGCTGGCGATAACAGAGCGGGATAATGGGTTGAGTGAATACTCTGTTAATGGGGCATTGTACATCACCTGGTCTGTCCACCAGAGTATCGGATAAGGAGCAGAGTACTTGGCAACCAAAATTTTCTGGGTGTAAGTTTTGCCTTTCCACGCTCGCATATAAAGGCGGCTGGTGCCGGCTTCCATCACCGGGTACAGGCGAATATGGCTAACCCCCATAACTAGTGCTGTGTGAATCAGCGCCTGCCAGGCCGTTTTATCTGGCTGTCTGGATAAGCTTATTGTATCTGGCTGTCTATCTAAGGGAACGATATCGATCACCGGTTCAAAATTGCCATCGAACAGTGGGCTTTGCAGATAAACTTCTGCCAGCTTGTTCAGTTCCTGTTCTTCAAACTGTATTTTCTGTTGAGTGATTTTCAGCGGTGAACTAAGCAGGAGTAGGTTGGTTGTGATCTGCTTCCAGGGCAGAACGTGGGCAGGCAGCTGGGCAAGCAAGGTGGATAAATTTCCCGACAGGTGCCTGCCGTGAAGGTAGGATTGCAGCCACGGGGAAATGTTGGTTAATACAAACGCCCGATATAACCCGCTGGCCATGGATTCGGCACTCAGTACCTGTGTTAATGTACGTGCAGAGAGAAGGTGCCATAGCGTACCTTTGGCGTCCGGTTGCCAGAAGCGGTTGTTTGAATGCTCACTGGGCAGGCTGGTTTTATCAAAAGCGTAATTCATAAGAGGGCGGGCGACGACGGCAATGGTTACCCCCAGCGCTATATTTTTCAGGGTTTCTCCTTCGTAGGCCAGTTTATTGAGTAATCCGCGCTGTTGAAAAGGTGGCGGGGGGAGATCCATATTACGGAACAGGTAATCAGGAATCCACGGGGGAATGGACAGTATGTTTTTATATTGATTTTTCGTTTTTCTGATGTGGACATCACTGAGGGCGCTCCAGTCAGCCATACCCTGGTAGCTTTCATTGGCCAGCAAACTTATGCTGAGACCCAGTAAGCCCAGTCCAAATAAATAAAAAGTACAGGTGCGGGAAAAGAACCTACTCAAAAACATCGATGGAACCTCATCCTTTGCGGCAAAGTCAGTGCACGGTATCTGGCGAAGATGCGAGTTTAGGATGGGCTTGGATAAACTTCCTGCTCTGGGGAGGAATGTAGAAAATAAGCGCCCGAAAACGACCGTTTTCGGGCGAAAGGTGTGACATTTAACGGATTACGTTCTCCAGCGGATCCATGAGGTCTCTGGGCTTAACCGTGAGAACATCACACTCTACATGCTGCAGAATCTGTTCAGCGGTATTGCCCAGCAGGGCTCCTTTCAGACTGGTATTGGCAACAGTCCCCATAACAATCAGTGAAGCGCCCAGTGTTTTAGAGAGTTCCGGGATAAACACTTCTGCAGGGCCTTCATCCACATGAATAGCTTGAGAGTCGATGTCATATTTATCTGCGAGGGACAAACAGTTGTTCTGGTACAGGCTTTGGGTCTGTTCTTCGGTCTCTTCACCTGCCAGCATCATACCAGGATGTGCACTGCCCATATGGCATTCGGCTTCCGCCAAACCGGAAATATTAGCGGCATACTCCATAATCACGTTATTAAGGATTTCATGGTTGCTGTCATTGGGGCAGGCATCAACTGCCGCAAGAATTTTCTGGCCCATCCAGCTTGCTGTATTTTTCACCAGTAGAACCGGCACACGGCATTGACGCAACAATGCCCAGTCTTCCGGAGTTGAGACAATACTGCCGATACCCTTGGCTTCTTTGCTGGCTTTCACAACAAGGCTACAGCGTTCCATCTGACGAACGTGGATAATGGTTTCCACGGCACTGTTGTGCCACTGTTCGCTTCCAGAAATCTCCAACCCTGCATCAATATGGGGTTGGAGCATGGCATCCAGGCGGGCGCGAGATGCTTCATTAGCATGGGGATTTGGCGCCAGGGCAATAATCGGTGTATCTGTGGCTTTTGCAATCAGGACGGCCCGGTTCAGGGCAATACTGGATTCTTTGCGGGTATCTACAACCACCAACATTTTTGTCAGAGTTCGCATACTGATCTCCCGATAATGTGTTTTTTCTTGGTTTCTTCAGCTCTTGGCTGCAGATTTTATAGAGTAGAAATGTAAATTTATGTTAGCTGGAGCTGGTGATGTGTCTATTGATATATATCAATTTTCAATGGTGTAATTCATACACTTGTTTGAAAAAAAACAAACTAACCAGTAAACGAGTAAATAATGACTGCTAGCCAGTGATGTGTCATGTACCATGCCAAAAAAAACAGAGTAAACAACAGTAGCAGTGGGGAACAGAGTATGGCCGATCAGAGTCAGTGGTCGTTACCAGAACGGGATGAGTTTCTGTTATGTGCAACGCCCCGGGCGTGGCTGGATAAGGCTGTTCAACAGCTGGATATTTTACTGATTGATCATGCTAACTGTGAGAAAAAGGCTGCTGCCACGGCAGTGAATCTGATGTTCCGCTATACCGAACATCTTGATTTACAGAATCGTATGTCCCGCCTGGCACGGGAAGAGCTACGGCACTTTGAGCAGGTTCTGGCGTTGCTGAAGAAAAGAAACATTGCCTATCGTCCTCTGACCGCTTCAAACTATGCCGGAATAATGAGGGCTGAGGTACGTACCTATGAACCAGTGCGGATGATTGATACGCTGGTTGTAGGAGCCTTTATTGAGGCCCGCAGCTGTGAGCGTTTTGAGGCTATTGCGCCCTTATTGGATGATGAGCTGAAGACATTTTATTTGTCGTTGTTAAAGTCGGAAGCGCGGCACTTTCAGGATTATCTGACTCTGGCGATGAATGCTGCGGGTTATGACCTGGCGGATCGTATAGCTGTATTCGCTGAGGCCGATCGACGGGCGGTTGAAGGTTATGATACTGAGTTTCGCTTCCACTCTGGAATACCAGCAGATCGTTGTTGAATTGACCAGAGTCTGCCCTGACGAGCTTCCCGTCAGGGCAGACTCTAAAGGTGATTATGCGCTTTCCAGCTTGTCTTGAGTCTGAGTCTCGAAATCACTTGCGGCGTGGCGTTCATGAAGCTGCGACGTCAGCTCACCCCATGTACGGTTTACCATACGACCTCTCTGCACGGCAGGGCGATTGGCAATGTCCTGCGCCCAACGCACTACATGCTTGTAGCTATCCACATCCAGAAACTCTGCCGCTTCATAGAGAGCACCATTGACCAGTGCGCCATACCATGGCCATATAGCTATATCCGCGATAGTGTACTCATCTCCGATAATGTAGCGATTGTTGGCCAGTTGGCGATCCAATACATCCAGCTGGCGCTTCACCTCCATGGCGAAACGATCGATGGGGTATTCAAATTTTTCGGGAGCATAGGCGTAAAAATGACCGAACCCTCCCCCAAGATAGGGAGCGCTTCCCATTTGCCAGAACAGCCAGGATAAGCAGTCTGCACGCCCTTTGGTATCTGTGGGAATAAATTTTCCAAACTTCTCTGCCAGGTGCATAAGGATGGAGCCGGATTCAAAGATACAGATCTCTTCTTCGCCGCTTTTATCAACCAGCGCCGGGATTTTTGAGTTGGGGTTTACATGAACGAAACCACTGCTGAACTGGTCGCCCTCATTGATTCGGATCAGATAAGCATCATATTCCGCTTCTGTAATACCCAGCTCCAGTAATTCTTCAAACAGAATAGTGACTTTTACACCATTGGGCGTAGCCAGAGAATAGAGCTGGAATGGGTGTTTACCTTGAGGCAGTTCTCTATCGTGAGTGGAGCCGGCGACAGGGCGGTTGATATTGGCAAACTGGCCGCCGTTGCCAGGGCACCATGCCCAGACTTTGGGCGGCACGTAGGTGGAATCAGCCATAAAATGAGTCCTATGACAATGTTGATGGGGCAGTCAGATTAACTGCACAGGAATGCTGCCCAAGGTTTACATATTCAAAGACGTAAGAAAAGGCGACGGGTGTCATTCATAAACTGAACAGGATTTACAGGGATGCTATCAATATGGACGCCCCAGTGAAGGTGAGGGCCTGTCACCCGGCCAGTCGCTCCGGTTAAAGCGATTTGCTGGCCTTGTTTTACATTCTCTCCTTCTTTGACTTGAATATCCGACAGGTGGAAGTAGCTACTGGATACGCCCCAGCCATGCTCAATCACAATATGGCCACCGGTATACCAGTTTGATTGCGCCATTTTCACTATGCCGCTGTGGGGAGCCTGAACCGGCGTACCCTCTGCAGCACGAAGATCGACTCCGGTATGACGGCCTTTCAGTTGTTCGTTATAGAGCCTGCGAATACCAAAGGGGCTGGTGATTTTTTTGAAAGGAACGGGCTCGATAAATGCGCTGGTCAGTGGTGTCTCGGAGTGTTGTGTTTTCAGGGCAGCGGCGATTTCCTTTCGCTCTTTATTAATGCGTTTGAGAGCATGCTCTGGCGGTGTGACCAGATCCGGGTTCACGGAAAGAGGCTCAACAGGATAATCCGGCTCCAGTGTGGTCAACTTAATGGCTGGATATACTTTCCCTTCCGTTGAGTGAATGGTAATAGCTTTCTTGTGATTACCGGATGTTGCTTCCAGTGGCGTAGCAAGAATGACCAGGCAGTGATCTGCATAAGTGGGATGTGCATGGGCAGTCAAGGTGTGCCCATCGCAGCTAACGGTACATTGTTTGTGGGGGCAGGGGAGGGCAAGGAACAGGGCTTCTCCGCTCTTTAAGGTTTGGGTGGGAGTCTCTCCGCCGGAAAGCTGGGAGAGAGAAAGAGAGAGCAGCGTCATCAGCAGTCGGCCTATCCAAGTCATTATTACTTATTCCCAGCATAGATGTTGCCGGAAAGCGTAGTTGTTATTGCCAGGCCATCATGTCTCATCCCTATCATTAAGCGTATAGAGCCTATGTTAAGTACCCGGACCTGCGGAAACTGAAGGTTATTTTTCAGTAGCTGCTGATTATGCTGTTTTTGGTTATTCTATGTTTTAATACTTTGACTTAGCTCGCCTATAAACTCTGAGAATTCACAATTCAAAGCAGAGCGGAACTTTTTAGCGACATACATTATCAAATAAAAAATATATTACTCAAAGCTAAGAAGGAAATGTTACTTATGAATAGATTTATCGCTAATGTTATTAAGGCTGCTTCATCCATTACCGGGCTGGATTCAGATACTATAGTTAAATCGGTCACTGCTTATGGCAGGATGGTTTCAAAAAAATGGAATACTCTGCATTATTATCAAGGCGGTTTTGAAAAGGAAATGACAAGAAGGGAGGCAGGGCAAATTCTAGGAATAAGCCCGTTATCAGACAGAAAGAAAATCGAAACTGCCCATCGTCGATTAATGTTCATAAATCATCCGGACAAAGGCGGATCTCCCTATCTTGCTTCAAAAATAAATGAGGCAAAGGATCATTTAATTAAAAAGGCTGGAGCTGGATTCAAGCAATAAGTATAATCGACTGAAATTTCAGCTAGATCTACATAACGACTCCCTCAAAATACCATACCTGTCTGCCTCTGAGGTCTGGAACCCAAAATGGCTTGTGCTGTCGATA
>NZ_SMME01000637.1 GCF_009711465.1 Parendozoicomonas verongulae
CAGGATCAGCCCGTGGAACTGGCTGGAGGATACCACTCCTATTGACCATGCCATTCCAGAAAGCATGATGCTGAGTATGAGCGTGGAGTGGCGGCCTGAGCCGGAGTACAACGCGGTCTATGTCTCCGGGATCAATGAAGGTGTGGCGGTGGAGGTGCAGCGCACGGGATCGGCAGGGGATCAACCGGCACCGGATATTGTGGAGGACTGGCTGACGGCTGTGGATGTGAATACGGAAAGAGGACGGAATATTTTGAGTGAAGGTGGGAATCAGGCTGTGGTGACTTTGGATTTGCCTTTGACTGTGAAGGGGCAAGTACCTGGTTTGGTTTTACCAGGGAAACTGGTGGAGGTTTTGGAGGGGAATGAGCCTTGGGTGGGATTGTGTTTATCTACAGGGATTAGTACTGCAGGGAGTGGGGCTGGGAAGGTGGTTCAGAGTTTATTCGTGGAACGACATTACTGAGGAAAAGTTATGGCAACAACAAACCCATGGAAACAGTTTCAGGGACTTCTCCCGAAAGCGAGCCGGATTATTGGTACGGTCGCCAGTCACAACAGCAACGGGACGAGTACCATCACTCTTCGGGATGGGGTGACAATGACTGCCAAGGGGCAAAGCGTGAGCGTGGGGCAGAGGGCGTTTGTTGAAGGCGGGGAAATTGTGCGGGAGGTGCCAGACCTTCCGAACCATAAAATACAAGTTTGAAAAGTGTCCGAAGATCATAGGCTGCAATATAGGTGTCAGGAACCGCTTGACCACAAAACATAAGAACGGCTAGAAGTATTATAGCAGATGCCAGACTTACTTTTCTTGACTAGATCAGCCTGTATTCCTGTGGATACCAGCAGAGTAGCCAGCACCAGAATTATAAGTCGCTTCATTATTCCTCCTGAATAACGGCTATTGCTTCTTGATGATGTTGCCGAAGGTGCTTTCCAAGCATGTCAGTCTCTTTTTTTATCAGGCGAAAAATGAGCATTATCACCATGTTTGACGGGCCTTTTTGCTTTTATTCTTGCATCTGCAAAGGAGACAATTTTATCCAGCACAACTTCAAAAAAGTATTTTAGCCGAGCACTGCTGCGTATTGCTGGTATGAGGTGTGGCGACACACTGTAATAGATGAATATGAACAATCTACCTAAGAAATATGGAGCTAGGCAAGTATCTCTCCATCTTCTCAGAACATTTGTCTGCCATGCAGTAGAGCCGTAAACAGCAGTTGCTATGAAACAGAAATCCTTTGAAGCCGATGAAGGCTTTTTAGCTGGGGGAGATTGATACCGCGTACCTACTGAGCTTGGTCTACGCTGTGCCTGCTTTTGCCGCATTTTCTGTAAAATATCTTCATTCGCCGAAGAGGTTTTAGGGGGCGGGGAGGAAGTAGCTGAACCTACCTGAGTCTTATTTCTGTTGATGTTACTTGAAGTTGTAGAGCCTCTTCTTGCTCCACGGTTAGTAGAACTTCCACCTTGTATCTGTCGAAGAATTTCAGCATTTGACAAGTTGCTGTTGGATGCAGCAACTCCTCTAGTTGAAGACCCAGCTAACCGGAACTTTGCCTCTGCTTCTGTGATCTGATGAAGTTGCCCACTTTGAGTAACAGTAATTGCAAGATGAGAGTACTTATACCGCTTGCTTACATAAGGTGGCTCCATCAAGCCAGTTACACTAACCCACTTCCCTTTCCAGCTCGAAGTAGGAACATCTTTAATGGCTTTTATACCTTCAGACCATATAGCTATCTTTACAATCTCGCCTCTCCAAGGCCCAAAATTGATAAAGATATAGGGTTTGCCATAACGTGTTTTAGCCTCTTTAACTTCAACTACTTTACCAATTAGTTCTACTTTGTCGCCTACAGAATCCAAGCAAAGAGCGTAATTTGTTGAGTCCAAAACAGGGAATGCTGATAGATATTTTTTGGCCTTCGCTACCGCTGTTGGAGTAGGGAGGACGACTGCGGCAGGTATGTTCCTGTTGGACAAAAAGTCGTCAAGTGCAGGAATCTTGTCAAAATCACTGTTGCAAATGGCAGCAAAATTATTGGCTACTTGGCTAAATTGACTATTGCTGATTAGGTCAGAGAAGATTTTTGACTGATTAACATCAGCAAAATCATTAGCCTTGAATAGAATTGAGTCTCCGTCAGATTGAGTTTTCTTCCAAAGATTAGAGTCTGAGATCAAGACACTCAGGGCAATATCAATACTGATGAATGAGAAACGGTCAAGTTGAGGATTCCACGATCTCCCTGACCGTTTTGGGTGCTGGAAGTTGCGGTGACCTAATTCTGAACTACCTAGACCTCTGAGATCGTTTACAAAAATCCCATCATAATCAATAAGCTGAACAGTTTGTCCGGCATCTGCAACCATCACGTTGCCGGGTTGTATGTCACCATGAGCCATGTTCTGGCTTTCAAGGAATTTTGCGAGCGATTGCAGTGATTTTCGTAAATTGCCGAGACTAGAGGCATTGCTGTAATGATTTT
>NZ_SMME01000838.1 GCF_009711465.1 Parendozoicomonas verongulae
TCCCCATGTGAGAGTAGGTCATCGCCAGGCGCTCAATTAAGTCTTGTTAGCTCAAGGCTGCAGAAAACCCCGAGCACATTGTGTTCGGGGTTTTTGCTATGTGATTTTTTATACTGACGACAAAAGAGCTTTGGAGCTGCCAAAGAGCTTGAACCGCATCTGCGATTTGCCAAGCTGGATACACAGGCCAATCAGCAGTTGGCCAGCACTTATAACATTCGCAGCATTCCAACTATGGTCGCTTTCCATAAAGGAAAAGAGGTTGATCGGCTCTCAGAAGCATTACCCTTACCAAAGCTTAAGCAGTGGCTCGCAAAACTTTAAATAGGGTAAGTACCCGGACCATTGCTTTCTCATAGTCTGGGTACTTATAGCAATATCAAAATAATCTGATTAGGCGCAGTCCTTCTGCTACGACGTTCAGGGCCACCCGAAGGGCCTTTCCGAGGGTTTCCAAACTGTGTGGGTCGCTAAAATGGTTTAACGTGAATCATGCTCTGGAATGAAATAATTCTGGAGCATTCCCTCTGCGCACCGTAACCTTTAGAGCTATAACAAGAAAAAGAAGAGGTTAGTTTTATGCTTGCCCGTATACGCCAACTGTCATTGTTTATTGCTGTAATGGCGGTTCTTTTGGCGCTCTCCCTTTATGGCATCCTGTCGTTAAGTCTTCCCCATCTTGAAGGAAAGGTTCACTCGCGAATGTTACAGGGTGCTGTCGATGTACACAGAGATCAACTGGGTATTCCAACCATTCAGGGCAGTAATCGGGCAGATATCGCCTTTGCAACCGGTTATCTTCACGCTCAGGATCGTTTCTTCCAAATGGATTTAAACCGAAGGAACTCAGCAGGTGAATTGTCAGCTTTGTTTGGAGAAATTGCTCTGGATCACGATAAAAAAGTGCGAATCCATCAGTTTCGTGAGGTTGCGCGTAATGTTGTTGCGTATCAGAACGAAGAGAGTAAGCAAATCCTTCAGGCCTATACAGATGGCGTAAATAAAGGGCTGAGTGATCTGGTCAGTCGGCCCTTTGAATACTGGCTTCTCAAACAAAAACCACAGCCATGGCAACTGGAAGATGCATTCCTTGCTGTATTCAGCATGTATCTGGATTTGAGTGATGAAATGGCGGCTATGGACCAAGCCAAAGGTTTTCTGGCCAGTGTAGCAGGCAAAGAAGTAGCAGAGTTTCTGTCTCCCCCACAAACCCGCTGGGATGCTCCTCTTATAGAAGACAATGGCGTGGAGCCTCAAATACCGGGCCCGGATGTGATTAATCTGCGTACGACACCGGCCAGTGATTATGTAGCGCTTTCCGGAAACCTAAAGCCCGTTTCAGCTATTGGCAGTAATAATTTTGCCGTCGCTGGTCGTTTAAGTGAAACCGGGGCAGCTATCGTTGAAGATGATATGCATCTGGGGTTACGGGTACCGACTGTCTGGTATCGTGCACAGCTCATCTATAAGGATGGCACTGACCAGATAAGAGTGAATGGGCTAACTCTGCCGGGAACACCTTTCGTTGTAGTTGGCAGTAATGGCTCAGTAGCATGGGCCTTTACCAACAGTTTTGGTGATTGGAACGATCGGGTGAGCCTTGAGTTAACGGAAGAAGGATTGTACAAAACCTCTGCAGGCCCCCGCGAGTTTGACGTACGTGAGCATACTATTGATGTAAAAGGTCAGGAGCCGGTTATTCACAAAACCCGTTACACCATTTGGGGACCAGTGAGCGAGTCAAAATTTGATGGCTCCTTACAGGCGCTTCGCTGGACAGCTCATAATCCAGAAGCCACCAACAGCAATTTGTATCTGTTGGAAAAAGCCGAGGATATATATGAGGCGGTGAATGTCGCCAATATCAGTGGTATTCCACCTCAAAACTTCACGGTTGGTGATAGTAAGGGCAATGTCGGCTGGACTATCGCGGGGCGTATTCCAAACCGTTCCGGTGTTGATTCCACCTATCCTCTCACATGGCAACAGGCCGAGCTGAACTGGCAAGGCTGGTTGCCTGTGGATAACTACCCTATGGTACTGAATCCAGCACATGGGCGGATCTGGACAGCGAACTCCCGGGTTGCCAGTGGCGCAGACTATAAAAAGCTCGGAAATGGTGGCTATGCGCCCGGCCCGCGTACTTTGCAAATCCGAAATGCCCTTAATGATAAAGAAGCCTTCCATGAAAAAGATCTATTGGCCATTGCCCTTGATGATACCGCTCTTTATATGAGCAGCTGGCGATCTGTTGTTTTGCAAGCGATTGAAGCAGATCAAGGGAAAAATGAGAGTTGGGAAGAATTTGCTCGTCTTGTGAGCAACTGGTCAGGTCGGGCGGCGCCAGAAGATGTTGGATATCGACTAGTGCGGGAATTTCAAGATGTGGCCAAGTTGAAAGTACTCAAGCACCTTGGGCGCTACTTCATTCTTAAAGGTGGTGCACATAACACCAATGTCGATGATGGCTGGCTACAGGATTTGAACCGGGAAGAATCAGCTGTTTTACGCCTGCTGGAGCTGCAGCCGGAGAATTGGCTGCCCCCGGTTTACAAAACCTGGGATGCATTAGTGCTGGAATCTGTGGATGAAGTCGTTAAAAACCTGGGGGGAGCTGATCAGCTGGCAGAGAGAACATGGGGTGAAAGAAACACTACGAGAATTAATCATCCACTGTCTTCTGCTTTACCGGTTATAGGGCAGTGGTTGAATATGCCAACTGTTGTTCTGGCAGGAGATATCTGGACGCCACGGGCACAAAAACCGAGTGTGGGTGTATCTGAACGGATGATCGTATCTCCCGGTTATGAAGAACGGGGAATTATGCATATACCTGGAGGACAGAGTGGTCATCCGTTGTCCTCTTTCTATCAAGCGGGATTTGACGACTGGCTGAAAGGAAAGCCCAGTGCCTTCCTGCCAGGGAAAACCCGGTACACTCTGACATTCAGGCTCAAGCAGACTGCCAGTCATTGACGCGAAGTTTACGCTAGTATTGCGGCACAGAAAATGAAGGGAACGCCATGACGGATTTTAACGAACCAGGAATGCTGAAGTTCTGGGAACAGCACTTTATAGAATATCTGGACGATCACGAAACAGATGATCACTCCCACGACCTTTCCCATTTTCAGCGGGTCTGGAGAACCGCTGAAAAAATTATGGCAGATGAGAGCCGTGAGGTGAACAAACTGGTTGTACTGGCAGCCTGCTACTTCCACGATATTGTTTCCCTACCCAAGAACCACCCGGATCGCAGCAAGTCATCACAACTGGCAGCTGAGAAAACCCAGGAAATTCTTGAAGAACTGAACTTCCCGGAAGATCTGATTCCCGGTGTTTGTCATGCAGTAGAAGCCCATAGCTTCTCAGCTGGCATACCTACTGAAAGCCCAGAGGCGGAAGTCGTTCAGGATGCTGACCGCATGGAAGCTATCGGTGCGATTGGTTTGGCTCGCTGCTTTTACACGGGCGGGAAAATGGGCTCCAAGCTGTTTAATGCCAAAGACCCATGGGCCGAACAGCGTGATCTGGATGATCGTCAATACAGCGTAGATCACTTCTACAGCAAACTGTTGACACTGGGCTCCACTATGAAAACGATTCCTGGCCGGAAGCTGGCGGAAGAGAATACTGCTTATCTTCAGGGTTTTTTGGATAAACTGCGGGATGAATTGGGATAATGGCATGTTGGGTTAACCACTGAATCTAAGGCATTCAGTGGTTAACCCTGTTCTGTCTCGACTTATTCGCCTTTGACCTCTTTCGGTTCTTCGTCGTTGCGTTCGCTCACACTCATGGCTTGCCCCATGCGCACAGGAACAGTTTCTGCCAGCTCCTCAGCCCACTTCACCTGATCCTTACCAAATAGAACAATGGCCGTAGAGCCCAGCTTGAAGCGACCCATTTCAGCACCACGCTCCAGAACAATGGGTTTGTGGGCATCAGACGAGTAGTCGAAGGTTTTCACCGTGCGTTTGTGGGGTGTCACCAGCCCCGCCCATACGGTTTCGATACTGGCAACTATCATCGCACCCACAAGAATGACCGCCATAGGGCCTTTCTCTGTATCGAAGATACACACCGCCCGCTCGTTACGGGCAAACAGACGAGGCACGTTCTCAGCGGTTGTCTGGTTCACGGAGAACAGACGACCAGGTACGTGAATCATTTTGCGCAGGGTGCCGGTAACTGGCATGTGTACACGGTGGTAATCCTTTGGCGAGAGGTAGACTGTTGCGAACTTTCCGTCTTCAAATTCGCGGGCCAGTTCCGGATCGCCGCCCACCAGTTCAGTGAGGCTGTAGTCATGCCCCTTGGCTTGATAAACACGGCTGAAGGTGATGCCACCAATCTGGCTGATAGCACCGTCTGCAGGGCACACCACAAGATCTTCATCTGCAGGCAGTGGGCGCATGCCGTCTTTCAGCGGGCGGGTAAAGAAATCGTTGAAGGACTCGTAAGCTTCAGGGTTTTCCTCCTGTGCTTCGCTCATATCCACGCAGTATTGTTTCACGAACCAGTTGGTGAGCGGGTTCTTGATGCCGGGGATTGTGCTATCCGCCAGCAGCCCAATGGTACGGGAAATCAGGTGATGGGGAACAATGTACTGCAGTGCAATAAAAAGTTGTTTTTTCACAGTGATATTTGCTCGGTCTCGTAATTTAGTCAGCTGTCGTAATCGGGGTATCAGCGCGGTTACCCCATTCCGACCAGGAGCCATCGTAAGCCCTGATCTTTTGGTAACCCAGAATGCGACCGGCCATATAAGTAAAGCCGGAGCGGTGATGGGTTTGACAGTGAGTCACAATGTTTTTGTCTGCGCTCAGGCCCAGAGAGTTCAACTGGGCCTGCAGGTTGGGGTGGAGGCGATACTGGTTTGCTGCGTCCATTCCGCGTGTCCATTCATAGTTAATCGCGCCGGGAATATGTCCGGCGCGGGTGGCGAACTGCTTGATGCCAGCATGCTCTTCTGGTGAACGGGCATCCCACACAACCATATCGCTGGCTTCGCCTGCGGCCAGCTCCGCCATAATATCTTCTGCTTTGGCGCGAACGCTATGATTGACGATGGTTGCTTCCACAGATGTTGAATCTGGTGTTACCGGCTCTTTCTGTAAAGGCAGTTTCGCCGCCAGCCAGGCATGCAAACCACCGTTGAGATAGGATATTTTCTGATGCCCCAGTAAATCCAGAGTCCAGATCAATCGTCCGGCCCAGCCGCCACCTTCATCATCGTACACAACAATGTGTTTATCCTGCTGATATCCCACCCGGCTGAGAACGGCATTCAAATGCTCCAGGCTCGGTAGCATGCCGGTTGCAGGTGGCTCGTTGCAGGTCAGTTCCTTAGGTGCAATATGCACAGCGCCGGGAATATGAGCCTGCTGGTAGGTGGCAGGGTTGCAGACATCCAGAATCAGCAGGTTTTCATCCTGCAATTGGCTGGCCAGCTGTTCAGGTTCGATCAGCGCGACAGGCGGAAGGTTATTGCTCATTGTTGTTGACTCCGATGGTGGCTGATGAAGAGGTAATCAGGACGAGCATTGTACGGCAGAGGGAGGGGCAGTAACAGAAACTATGGGCTATTACTGAGCCCTCTTTTCTACAGCGCCACATATCACGTGATTGGCGATACGGCTCTGTTGCAAGAGCGGTTTGCTGAGCGCTCCAGTGGTGTGTGAGTGCCTGAGGTTATCAGTAGCGAACAGCTGGATCAGGCGTTAACCCAATCCGCTGTTCGTACCTTCAAAAGTGTCATGGAAGCCCGTTACGGAGCAGCTGGGCTTTGAGCGGGTGAGGATACCCGTTGTACGGCTGCCTGATGTTGGAAACGGGAAAACTCAGCTGTAGATACCATCTCAACATCTGCAAACAGATCGGAAGTATGGGAGCCAATCCACTGCTGGGTTTTGTCGGTGATACTGAAGCGTGTATCGTTTCTGGAAAGGATAGGGTGCACGATAGCTGAGAGTTTTGTCGTATCGGCGGTGATTGCTGTTCCGTGGGTGATAAAGTCACCAACTGTTGGGAACAAGACATCAGACTCTTCCCCCACAATAATCACGTGGGGAGCCCTGCCATTAAACTCGTTTTCTGTGAGAGCGTAGAACGCTGTAGCCAAAGCCATAAAGTTTGTTCTGGCCGTGTGCACCATTGGCAGAGCTTCAGCAATAGCCTGTTTGTAGAGATCATTATTCACGGGTGCGTTCAGGCTGGCTTCTATACGGGCCCTATTCAGACTGTTAGCGGTTTCTCCTACCAGGCGTCCAAAGTTGTTAAAGCCTTTCGGGTTAAGCTTTTTTGTTAAACGCTCGTGGTTTGCCTGATAACCGGACGGGTGATTAGCTGAACGAGGATCCAGAGCAATCACTTTTGCTAAAGAGGTGGTTTTCTCGGCATTGTTCAGCAGATGAGAGCGGTAGCTCTGGCCAATCTCAAAAATACCACCGTTGTGATCCATTGATGCAGGAATCCATCCGACGGTGCCGACAGCTTTTCCATCACGAACCAGGTAGGGGTTGCTGATGGTCGTAGCGTGTACAACCAATGATGTGCGGCCAGGTACTTCCCGGTCAAGACTCTTCGCGTGACTGGACGCCATAGCGGCTACAAGGTTGACGTCTTGCTCAACCTTTGCAACGACCTTGGACGTATCACGGCTGCGATAAAGAGTGTGCAGCACTTCCAGTTGAGCAAAACAGGTGAAGAATTCTGTTCTGCTCATATTCGGGCGGGTACAGCTTGTTTGTTGATCAGGGCTCAGCAGCCGTGTGGCGTTACTGTTGGGTAAACCAAGCTTGCCTGCTGCATCAGCGCCGGCTGCTGCCACATAAACCTGCATGGGCTTACTGTCAGCAGTAAATAGCTGCAAGCGCTGCATCTCCCGCCTGATGGCTGGTGCAGCAGTATTCAAAATGCTGCGAAAGAAGATAATGGGAGAGTCATTGAAAACGAGAGACGGCGGATGGCCAAACAGTGCCGGGCTATCCCATGTGTTCTGGGTGAACTCAACCAGCGGCTCGGGAGAGTCGCTCATACCAAAGGTTAACTGGATGCCGCTATTGGACATATACAGGCTGAGAACCGGGGAACTTTCGTCAGCCTGTGCCTGTCCTGCAAGTGAGACACAGAGTATCAAAAGCCCGGTCAGGCCAATAGCGAGAGCAAGTGTGTAGCGAAAAAGTCCGGAAAACATGAATAAATCCCCGTTAAGTATTGCGTTAATGCTTTTGACAACAGTTGGGTTTATAAGTTTTCCGGAGTAAGTTAGACCTTAGTTTGGGTTCTCGCTGTTACAACTTGTATTAAAGCTCGCCAATTGAGTTCAAAATCTGACGATAAGAGTCCATACGCTTCTGTTCTATCTTGCCTTCTTCCAGCGCCTGAAGCAGTGCACAGCCAGGTTCTTGCTCATGATTACAGTCCCTGAATCGGCAATAGCCGAGAAACTCACGAAACTCGCGGAAGCCGTTAATCACATCCTCAGATTCCATATGCCAGAGACCAAACTCTCGAATTCCAGGGGAATCGATCAAAGACCCACCCTCGGGGAAATGGAACAGCCTGGCGGCTGTAGTAGTGTGCATGCCCTTGCCGGTTTGCTCGGACAACTCTCCGACTTTGGCCTGAATACCGGGAAGCAGCACATTCACAAGGGAAGATTTACCCACACCAGACTGCCCTACAAACACGCTTGTGTGGCCTTTTAACAGCTTTTTGATGGTATCCAGCCCGTGCTCGGCCTTGGTGGATGCGGTAAGTACCTGATAGCCCAGATCGCGATAGGTGGCCATCAATTCCAGCAGGCGGTCACGATTGGAGTCGTTGATCAAATCGGTTTTGTTTAAGAGCAGAACCGGCTCAATATTTATGGCTTCTGCGGCCACCAGGTAACGGTCAATCAGGTTGGCATGAGCTGTAGGCACTGGTGCAACAACCAGAACGATATAGTCGATATTGGCAGCGACGGGCTTGATTCGGCCGTGGTTATCCGGGCGGCAGAGTTCGCTTTCCCGAGGGAGTTGGGCGACAACAACGCCAATGTCATCTTTCCCAGGACGCCAGATAATTCTGTCACCTGTGACCAGTGCCGGCAGATTGGCTCTCAGGTGGCAGCGATAGAGTGAGCCTGGTTCAGAAGGGCGTTCGATATCCAGCTGTACGCCATAATGGGCGATGACCAGACCCTCTTCTTCCGGCCCCAGCTCAGAGGTGTTGAGCTGGTCCTGAATCCTGGATTCACGTCGTTTGGCTCGCTCGGCTCGCTCGTCCTGAATTTTCTGGATTCGCCAGTTTTGGCGGCGGTTCAGCTTGCGTTTGGCCATGAATAACGTAATACCGGGGGGAAATGAAAAAGACTGGTAGTTTGCATGAACTAATCCGGCCAGATTATGATGACTGATGTACTCTTAATCAATACACGTGGCAACTTCACTCTATTATGGCGCAAAACAAGCCGTCTCTGGCTGAGAATCTGGTCTGGCTCGATCTGGAAATGACGGGACTTGACCCAAGAACGGACCGTATACTCGAAGTCGCGGTTATCGTGACCGATCCTGACCTCAATATTCTGGCGGAAGGGCCTGTGATTGCAGTCCATCAGCCGGAATCTGTTCTTGAGGCCATGAATGAATGGTGCGTGGAAACCCACGGCAAAACCGGCCTCACTGAGCGCGTGCGTCAGAGCACCATCAGTGAAGCGGAGGCTGAGAAGATCACGATCGACTTCCTCAAACAGTACGCTGAACCTGGCAAGTCCCCTATGTGTGGCAATACTATCGGCCAGGATCGTCGTTTCCTCTTTAACTACATGAGCGACCTGCACGACTTCTTCCACTATCGCAATATCGATGTCAGTACTCTGAAAGAGCTGGCGCGCCGTTGGAAGCCTGAGTTGCTCAAGGGCATGACAAAGCAGGGCTCTCACAAGGCGATCGAAGATATTCGCGAATCCATCGATGAAATGAAGTTCTATCGAGAGCATTTCATCAAGCTCTGATACCTTCTACTTTCGACATAAAGGCCAGCTCATTGAACTGGCCTTTTTGATTGTACTTTTTCATGAATAAATAGTGCTTTTCTTGTACTACACTGCCTCAGCTCTCAAGTCATACTATGGTACGGATTTTCTATGATATCTCCGCTGGTCACTTTGCGAAGAGGGAGGGTTTTCTATCTTGTTTGGGCATTTACCCTTCCCTTATCGGCTGCAGAGGATCGCCTGGATAAGCTTTCTTTAATACACGTGCACTCTATGCCGGTCGCAGGTATTCCTCTTCCGGGATTGAGCCGGCCTGCTAGCCCTGAGGCACATAGCTCCTTCAGGGTAACGCCTCCTTTATCATCTGAGATTTCTGAGAGCGGCAGAGTGAGGAACCTGAAAAAAACAGAAATGTGCTGGAGTGTGATACGGGGGGAGCCTTGTCGTCATGGAGAGAATTGCAGGTTTGCACACTCTGAAGGTGAGCTGCGGCCGAGGGCTCGGCACGAAAAGTACAAAACCGCAATGTGCATAAATTATATGGGAGGGTCTTGCCCTTATGGTGATAGGTGTGACTTTCTTCACCCTGAAGGCAAGACGCGAGCTGATGATGTAACAACTCCAGAAAATACTGGAAGCCTTACCCTATCTGCAAGTGGACAGTCGGGGAATGCTTTTTGGTTCTTTCACGACTCAGCTTCTATATGGGGGAAAATTGAAAATCAGGCTACTTTTTCAGAAGATTCCCCACCTCTCGATTTCCCGCCCCTGGATTTCCCACCCTCAGGTAGTCTTGACTCTGCTTCCAAGCGGTCCCAAATGGGCATTATGGCAAGGGCTGCATGGATTGCTAGTACTGCTCAAGTGCCGCATGAGGAAGAACCAGACCCAGTGCTGCAGGAGCAACTAGCCTCCGTGTTGTGGGATGCAGAAAAAGAACGTGCGTCTGTTGATAAAAAGATGATCCAGTTCGCCTTAAGCGAGGGCAGCGAGATACCTTGTCACGGTACTCTGTCTGGTCAGATCCTACGGCTGCAGCTTCATTATCAGACCGAAAAGAAATGGAAAGATGGTTTTATGATGGGTGCTCTCCAGCAGGGAGTGACTGTGAATTATGAGGCAGCAGAAGGTGCGACTGTTTCGTATAGGATGAAAACAGATAGGGAAAAGGCAGATAAGGATCAGCAAAGCCTGGCGCTTCTTCTTGTACAGATGTTTTTGTATTTCTCCGAGGCTGGTAGAGATGATGAGGATCTGTCGATATTTGCCGCATCAACGTGGAAGGATGTCGAGGATGCCGGGAAGCACTTATTTATCAGGCCAGACTGGGAAGGGGCGCCTGACCACTTTTTGTATGTAGCACAAAAGATTTATCTTTTTCTCTATAAGCCCGATCCTTCAGATTGTCACGTACAGCTGGAGAGTATTCTTGCTGATTGCGTGGGTCTGCAGCTTATCCAACAAGAAGACTCATCAAGCTATCTCAGTGGGGCGATGAAATCCATGAATACGGTAAATCGTCCTAAAAGCTAAGAGACTCCATGTTGTTTTAGAGCCCAGAGAACATGTTCCTGAACCAGTTCTGAAGGATAGTTACGCCGAGCCTCTAAAGCTCGAATGACTTTTTCTGAGGTAGGTGCGTTGCCCAAACCAACCGCCAGATTTCTCAGCCAGCCTGCAAAGCCTGTGCGTCGAATAGGGGAGCCTGCAGTTCTATCCAGAAACTCTTCCTCTGTCCACATGAACAAATCTGCCAAATCGGTGGAATCTAGCTTGTGGCGAGGCAGGAAGTCGGTTTCCTTTGAGGTTTTGGCGAACTTGTTCCAAGGGCAGATAATCTGGCAGTCATCGCAGCCAAACACCCGATTCCCCATCGGCTTGCGAAACTCTTCCGGAATAGTACCTTTCAGCTCAATAGTCAGATAAGAAATACAACGGCGAGCATCTATCTGATGAGGTGCAACAATGGCATCGGTTGGGCAAATCTTCGCGCAGGCAAAGCAGCTGCCACAGTGATTAGTGGTTTGAGGTTTATCAAGTGGCAGGGGCAGGTTGGTAAACAGCTCCCCTAAAAAGAACCATGAACCAGCCTTACTGTTAATAAGAAGAGAGTTTTTACCAATCCAGCCAAGCCCGGCCTTTTCTGCCAATGCTTTTTCCAGCACGGGAGCACTGTCTACAAATGCCCTGTAGCCGTATTTTCCAACCTTCTCTTCCACGCGCTTGCCCAGTTGGGTGAGACGCTTGCGAATCACCTTATGGTAATCACGACCCAAAGAGTAACGGGAAATGTAGGCTTTCTCGGGCTGATTCAGAATGCGTACAACTTCGGTGTCTCCAGGCAGGTAATCCATGCGTACAGACACAATGCGAATGGTGCCTGGCACCAGCTCGTTGGGGCGGGAGCGCATATTGCCATGGCTGGTCATGTAATCCATCTCACCATGGAAATTGCGGGCCAGCCAGTCTTTCAGGTGTTGCTCATGCTCGCTCAGGTCGATATCTGTAATAGCAGCATCCTGAAAGCCGAGCTCTCGTGCCCAGCATTTGATGTCGGCAGCCAGCTGCTCCAGTTCTTCGGTGCTAAGAGCTGGTTGCTCAGGTGTTGGCTGCTCAGAAACGGATTTGTGAGGAATTTGCGTCAAGTTAGGTGAATCTGTCACTTATTCAGGCAAGCTTAAAGGATATAATGCAAACAATTGAAATCAGGGGATCGCCCATGGGCGGCAGTTTACCACATACTCTCTACACCGCCGAACAAACGCGGAGTCTGGACGCTGAAACGATCAATGCTCACGGGGTTCCCGGGTTTGAGCTGATGAAGCGTGCTGGCCGTGCGGCGCTGGATGCGGCTATAAAAACCTGGCCGCACATCGGTCAGGGCGGTTCCCTTCAGATATTCTGCGGCTCAGGAAATAATGGCGGAGATGGCTACGTTATCGGCGCATTGGCCCGGCAGCGTTATATCCCTGTGAGGGTTGTAAGCCTGTGTCCTCCAGAGCGGCTAACGGGAGATGCCAGAAAAGCCTGGGAGTGGTTTCGAGAGCAGGGGGGCAGCTGTGAATCCTGGTCGAACAGTATCACATTAACTGGCGACCTGATTATCGACGCGATGCTGGGTACCGGGTTAGGCGGTGATGTTCGTGGGGATTTTGTGGATGCAATTCACTTAATCAACCAATCGGACAAATCCGTTCTGGCGGTGGATATCCCGTCTGGCCTTTCGGCAGACACCGGCTCCGAGCTGGGCTGCGCAATAAAGGCCGATGTGACAGTCACCTTCATTGGTATGAAACGAGGGCTGTTCACGGCGGCAGGGCCACGTTTTTGTGGTGATATTTGTTTCTCCAGCCTGAAAGTACCCAAAGTGGTGTACGACACAATCCCACCATCAGCACGACTTATTGAGCGCAATGATATGGCCGCTCTGGTAAAACCACGCCCCCGGGATGCCCACAAGGGTGACTATGGTCACCTGCTGGTGGTGGGTGGTGATCATGGCATGGGTGGTGCGGCTATCATGGCGGCCGAGACGGCATTGCGCTGTGGTACAGGGCTTGTCACTCTCGCTACCCGGCCTGAACACACTATGGCCAGCCTTGTGCGCAGACCTGAGGTGATGGCGCGCGGCGTGTCGTCTGTGCGAGACCTGGCACCTTTGCTGGTAGGCAAGTCGGCCGTTGTTATCGGCCCAGGCCTTGGGAAGGATGAGTGGGGGCAGGGTCTCCTGAAAGCCGTGCTTGATACCGGTTTGCCAGTGCTGATGGATGCTGATGCTTTAAACATTATTGCCGCAAAACCTGAGGCTTACACGTCTCGGGAGAATTGCGTGATCACGCCCCACCCCGGTGAGGCTGCGAGGCTGCTGAACTCTACCGTCGGTGATGTGAGTAAAGATCGTTTTTCTGCAGTGGAAGCACTGCAAAAACTCTGCGGTGGCGTTGCCATTCTCAAAGGGGCTGGCACACTTATAGCTTCTGTTGATGAAGTCTGGTTATGCCGGGCTGGCAATCCCGGAATGGCTATTGCCGGGATGGGCGATGTGCTCAGTGGTGTTGCTGGTGCTCTGTTGGCTCAAGGATACTCTGCAGCGGATGTTGCCAGACTGGGCGTCTGGCTCCACGGTACAGCAGGAGATAACTGTGCGGCTTCCGGCGGTGAAATCGGCCTTGCTGCTACGGATTTGCTTCTGGCCATTAGAAAACAATTGAACCGTCTGAGCGAAGAATAGAAAGAGAAGTATGTCTTTTGAATTGAAGGGTGAAGAAGCCATGGTCGACTTCGGTCGCCGCCTTGCCGAGGCCAGCCAAGGCTGGGGTGTATTTTATCTGGAAGGTGATCTCGGTGCGGGTAAAACAACCCTGAGCCGAGGCATCCTGCGGGGTTTTGGCCATGAAGGTGCTGTAAAAAGCCCCACCTATACACTGGTTGAGCCTTATGAAATGGTCGATCAGTCTGTTTACCATTTTGACCTGTATCGTCTGGGGGATCCGGAAGAACTGGATTTTCTGGGCGTGCGGGAATATTTCGGCCCCCATGCGCTTTGTCTGGTGGAGTGGCCCATACGCGGCAAGGGTTTTCTCCCTGAGGCCGATATTATTATCAGGATTGCCTATCGCTCAGATAGTCGTGTGATCGAGGTTGAGCCGATCAGCGAACATGGGCAGACTGTTTGTAATCATCTTTCAAGCAACAGTCGTTAGTATTTTTATAGATTGGCAACATGGAGTTAGGTGTGACGCGGGAGTTAGAAACTGTGCAGGGAGAAGACGAAAGCTCTCCGGAATCAAAAATAACCAGACGCCGGTTTACACAAATGGCGTCGGTACTGGTTGCATCGTTGACTCTGCCAGCGGTTTCCACGGCCTTTGCTTCCAGTTCTTCTATCAAGGGTGTACGTTTATGGCGCTCTCCGGACAAAACACGTCTTGTATTTGATCTCAGCGATAATATTGACCATAAAATTTTTCCACTGACTAACCCTCAACGGTTAGTTGTGGATATCAAAGATACCCGCCTGCCGGGTTCCCTTTCTAAACTGGAACTGGGACAAACACCTATTGGTGCTGTTCGTTGGGCAACCCGTCAAAGTAAGGATTTGCGTATAGTTCTGGATTTGAAGCAGAAGGTGACTCCTCGCAGCTTCGTTCTCAAACCCAATGAAACATACGGCTATCGTCTTGTTGTCGATCTGTTTGATGAACAAAAAGCGACACAAACCACCCACGCTCCTGTCATTAAACAGACCAACCGCGACATCGTGATTGCCATTGATGCTGGTCACGGTGGTGAAGACCCGGGAGCCGTTGGGCACCGTGGTGCACGGGAAAAGGATGTGGTGCTGGCCATAGCCCGTGATGTTGCCAAACTGTTTGAACAGGCGCAGGGCTTTAAACCGGTGATGATACGAACGGGGGACTATTACATCTCTCTCCGGGAGCGTACCCGTAAAGCCCGCCGTCATAACGCAGACTTTTTCGTATCTATTCACGCAGATGCTTTCACCCGTAAGAGTGCCAACGGCGCCTCTGTCTTCACACTTTCTCAGCGTGGGGCGACGTCTGAGGCCGCTCGTTGGCTGGCGAACAAGGAAAACAGCGCTGACCTTGTTGGGGGGGAAGATGGCGTGAGTCTGGGTGATAAGGACGATGTGCTGGCCCGCGTGTTGCTCGATTTGTCCATGACCGACAGCCAGAGCCGCAGTGAGAAGGCTGGCAGCAAGGTTCTGAGCCAGCTTGGTCGTGTGAACAGGCTGCACAAGAGCAAGGTAGAGCAGGCTGCTTTTGTGGTACTGAAAAATCCGGATATTCCTTCGATCCTCGTGGAAACCGGGTTTATCTCCAACCCTGGGGAAGCCAGTAAACTGATAACCCGCGCTCACCAGCGCAAACTTGCCCGCGCTATTCACACTGGCGTGAAAGAGTTTTTCATTAAGTACCCTCCGGCGGGAACATTGATTGCCAATAATCGCAGCAACGCGGGCAGAGCCACCTACAGGGTGAGACGAGGGGATACTCTCAGTGGTATCGCCAGTAAGCATAGTGTGAGTCTGAACCAGCTGCTGGCCTATAACAGTATGAGCGTGAGAGATACTCTTAAAGTCGGTCAGCTGCTGCGGATTCCCTAGAACTCATAGACCGGCTTGCTATAAAATGCGCCGCCTCTGGCTTTCAATCGCACTGACAGGTGACAGGTGACCAACTCCCTTCCTCCCGCCATATTTCTGATGGGACCGACAGCGTCTGGTAAAACAGATCTGGCGGTCACTCTGCATGAACAGTTGCCCTGCGACATTATCAGTGTGGATTCGGCGCTGGTATACAAGGACATGGATATTGGTACTGCTAAACCTGACAGTGAATTACTGGCCCGTGCACCCCACCGTTTGATTGATATTCGTGATCCTGCCGAATCCTATTCGGCGGCCGAGTTTCGGGCAGATGCACTGCGGGAAATGGAAGAGATCTCCGCACGGGGCCGGATTCCTCTGCTGGTGGGCGGAACCATGCTTTATTACAAGGCTCTGCGTGATGGTCTGGCCGATATGCCGCCAGCTGATGAAACTGTTCGACAGGATATTCTTGAACAGGCCGAAAACGAAGGCTGGGCCGCTGTACATGCTCGTCTGCAAAGTATTGACCCGGAATCAGCTGCACGTATTCATCCAACCGATCCACAACGCCTGCAGCGGGCGCTGGAAGTGTATCTGGTCAGTGGCAGAACAGTGACAGAATTGGTAGCAGAACAGAAACGAACTCAGTTACCATTTAACGTATTGAATCTTGCCGTGGCCCCAAAGGAACGCAGCACTCTTCATGAACGCATAGCCCTGCGTTTCCACAATATGATGAAGGCGGGATTTATAGAGGAAGTTGAAGCGCTTTATGCTCGTAAAGATCTTCATCCCGGGCTTCCTTCTATTCGCTGTGTCGGCTACCGACAGGCGTGGGCCTATCTTAACGGGGAACTAACCCGCAATGAGATGGTCGATAAAGGGATCATTGCAACAAGACAGCTTGCGAAACGACAGTTTACCTGGCTGCGAAGCTGGGAAAATTTACACTGGTTCGACAGTTTATCTGCCGATCTTCTGGATTCGGCTATGCTGTCTGTTCAGCAGTGGCTAGGTCGTGTTCATAGTTAAACATACGGCCTGAGTAATTAGGTAGCGGTTTTGAAAGAGTATTTATCGGACATAAATGGGCTCTTTCGTATCCCTAGCTAATATTACTTATTGAACGCTCATAGGGGCTGGCTTAAGGTTCTTTGTCCTTTGCTGTATACAGATTAAACAATTAGCTGTGTGCTTTCTCTGTATCTGCTAACCTGTAAGCCGTTCCAAGCCGGACTTTGAGCGCAGGCTTTTTATAATTCGACAAATATAAAGGAGTACGGAAATGTCAAAAGGGCATTCCCTACAAGACCCTTACCTGAACGTCCTGAGAAAGGAGCGTGTTCCCGTTTCCATCTACTTGGTAAACGGTATCAAGCTGCAGGGGCAGATTGAGTCTTTTGATCAGTTTGTAATTCTTCTGAAGAACACCGTAAGCCAAATGGTTTACAAGCACGCGGTATCTACTGTGGTGCCAGGTCGTCCTGTACGTCTGCCTATGCCTAATCAGGAAGGCGACGATATGATGCCACAGGACTGAAACGTCCTTTAGCCTGAGTCCGGTGCAGTTGCTAAATGTCTGGCTACTGATATTGATTCTCTGGGTAAACGTAATAAGCCAGGGCGTCAAAGTGCTGCCCGAATTATCAAAAAGCCAGGTTTCTTAGGAACTTGGCTTTTTGCTTATTTAAGCGCCCAAACAGCCATGAACGACAATAAGCACACTAAGTATTGAGGTGTGTAGGTGTTTTCATAGTTAAAACAGTGCAATCAAAAGGCGTTAAGGGCAGAATTGTTTCCTGAATATAATTAAATGGAGCAGATTGCTTGTTTTTTGAGCGTCATGAACGTGGTGAAAGAGCTGTACTCGTCCATCCAGAATGCCTTGATGACCTGCAGCGTGAAGACCCAAGAGAGTTTCAGGAGCTGGTACGTTCCGCCAATGTTACTCAGGTGGCATTCGTAGTTGTTGCCAATCCCAAAGTCTCCCCCCGTTATTTTGTTGGTTCCGGAAAACTGGAAGAAATTCGCCAGCAGGTAATAGCCAACGATGCCGATGTGGTTTTGTTTAACCATGCCCTGTCCCCCAGCCAGGAGCGCAACCTGGAAGCGGAGCTGCAATGCCGTGTGGTAGATAGAACCGGTCTTATCCTCGATATTTTTGCTCAACGTGCACGTACCCACGAAGGTAAATTGCAGGTTGAACTGGCTCAGCTTGATCATGTGAGCACACGTCTGGTGCGCGGTTGGACTCACCTTGAACGCCAGAAAGGTGGTGTTGGTCTGCGTGGGCCCGGTGAAACCCAGTTGGAAACAGATCGTCGTCTACTTCGCATCCGTATCAAGACTATTCAGAAACGTCTGGAGAAAGTGCGTAAGCAGCGTGACCAGACCCGGCGCTCCCGTAAACGTGCGGATATTCCCCTTGTGTCGCTGGTGGGTTACACCAACGCAGGCAAATCAACGCTGTTTAATTCGATCACCGAATCTGAGGTGTATGCGGCCGACCAGTTGTTCGCAACGCTGGACCCAACCCTGCGTCGTTTACAGATTCAGGATCTGGGTCCAATTATTCTTGCGGATACCGTAGGATTTATCCGGCATCTGCCCCACAAACTGGTGCAGGCTTTTCGCGCCACACTGGAAGAGTCCGCCATGGCGGATTTGCTGCTGCACGTGATTGACTGTGCAGACCAGGAGCGCGCGGATAACATTCATCAGGTTCGTGACGTTCTGGAGGAGATCGACGCACACGAGCTGCCACAGCTGGAAGTGTTCAACAAAACCGATCTGCTGGGTATGAAGCCCCGTATAGACCGTAATGAGAACAATAAACCAGTACGTGTATGGATTTCTGCGCAAAACGGTGAAGGGCTCGACTTACTGCAGTTGGCGATTGCCGAGCTGCTGGGTGAAGACCTGATTCATGAGTTTATTCCTGTTCCACACAACCAGGGACGTTTGCGTGCTCGCCTTTATCAAATGGGTGTTGTGCAAAGTGAGTCCTTCAATGAAGAGGGCTTGCCTGTTCTGGAGCTGCGCATGCCTCGTCAGGAACTACAAAAGTTGATTTTGCAAGAAGGCGCAGAATTGCCTTGGGAGTTGCCCGATAAAGAACCCTGGATGCGGGAAGACTAGGTGTCATACGACATTGTTTTGGTGACATCAATGGTGGTTATACACTTGAATATCTAAGTTACAGCCATCATTTCATACCTGATTTGATGATTTAGCAGGTGTACGGTTTGGTATTAAAAGGTGCGAAAAACGACACTTACCAAATTCTGAGAGAAATACTTGGATGAATACTGCGTATAAGCCGCAGTGAAGGTTGCACCTAATACCGCAGTAACTCTACAATTTGCCATGGTGGTCGTAGTACGTTGTACAGAGCGAACAGCGCGCACGTATAGCGACTGACCATTACTGACAGTAGGCAGGCCTTGATGGTGTCGTGAAAGTACACATCGGTCAGGCACGCTTTCTAAACTCTGTCTGCGCGACCAGGCAGTGGATGATAACGCTGACGACGGAGAATTTTATGGCCTGGAACGAGCCGGGTGGTAATAACCAGGATCCCTGGGGGGGCGGAAATAAAGGCAATAATCAGGGGCCACCTGATCTGGATGAAGCCTTCCGCAAGTTTCAACAGACACTGAAAGGTATTTTCGGTGGCAAGGGTGGTTCTACTGGTGGCAATAATAATCGCGGAGGTTCCGGTGCAGCTGGTACGCGCGGCCTCTGGGCTGGTATTGTCGTTATCGCATTGCTCGCGTATGTGTGGAATGCCATCTACGTGGTGGATGAAAAGGAACGTGCCGTTATCCTTCGTTTTGGTAAGTACACTGAAACTGTAGGCCCTGGCTTGCGCATGTACTTCCCACCGATTGAAACCCGTTATCTGAAACCAGTTACTCAGATCAATACTTATCGCCTGAGTCAGTCCATGCTGACGGAAGATGAGAATATTGTCGAAGTGGCCATGTCTGTTCAGTACAACATCACCAGCCTTGAAGACTATGTGCTGAAGGATTCCAACCCTGAGCAGAGTCTGAAAGAAGCGACCCAGAGTGCCCTGCGTCACGTAGTGGGCAGCTCCGAGATGCACAAAGTGCTGACCGAAGGTCGTGAAGTTCTGGGTGATGAAGTGAAGATACGTCTGCAGGACTACCTGAACGAATACGGCACCGGTCTGAACATCGTGAAGGTGAACATCGAGAGTTCCCAGCCTCCACGTCAGGTTCTGACAGCTTTTGACGATGTTATCCGTGCTCGAGAAGAAGAGCAGCAGGAAAAGAACAAAGCAGAAGCCTACGCTAACCAGGTTGTACCTGAAGCTCGAGGTGACGCACAGCGCATCATCGAGGAAGCGAACGGTTACAAAGAAGAAGTTGTCTCCCGCGCAAAGGGTGACGCATCTCGTTTTGACCAGCTGCTCACCGAGTACCAGAAGGCTCCGGGCGTAACCCGTGAACGTCTGTATCTGGAAACCATGCAGGATGTGCTGAGCGCAACCAGCAAGGTGATGGTTGACGTAAAAGGTGGCAACAATATGATGTATCTGCCATTGGATAAACTGATGGAAGGCCAGAAGGGTAGAGCGACCATTGGTGGCTCATCCGTTCACAGCTCAGGTGCAACAAATCTGACTCAGGACGAAATCGGCACTATTGCTGATCATGTAACTGCGGAGATTAACCGCCGTGTCAGCAACAGCCGTGCAGGGAGGACTTCACGATGAGCTCTAAAGTAATGTCTGCCCTGATAGCGTTGGGTGTTGTCGTTCTGGTAGCGGCTAACAGCCTGTTTATGGTCACAGAACTTGAACGTGGTGTTCAGCTGCGTTTTGGTCAGATCACTAATGACAACCTCCAGCCCGGCCTGCATGTGAAGGTTCCCTTCATCGATAAGGTGCGAATCTTTGATGGTCGTCTGCAGCCACTGGATGTTCCCCAGGCTCGTTTCCTGACCCTGGAACAGAAAGCTGTGGTTGTTGATGCCTACATCAAGTGGCAGATTCAGGATGTTGAGAAGTTCTATAAGGCAACCAACGGTGAACTGTACCGTGTCAGCCAGCTGCTGACCCAGCGTGCTGACTCCCGCCTGCGTAACAGCTTCGGTGGCCTGACTCTGAACGAAGTGGTTTCTGGCCGTCGTGATCAGATGATGGAAGATATCACCTCTGGTCTGAACGCTGTTGCCCTGAAGGAGCTGGGTGTATCGGTAAGAGACGTGCGTGTTAAGAAGATCGACCTGCCTGACGACGTAAGTGACTCCGTATTTAAGCGGATGGCATCTGAGCGTGAGAAGGAAGCCCAGGAATACCGTTCTAAGGGTAAGGAAATGGGTAAGGCGATCCGAGCGAACGCGGATCGTGAGCGTCGGGTTATTCTGGCTGATGCCTATCGCAGAGCTGAAATCACCCGAGGTGAAGGTGATGCGGAATCCGCATCTATCTACGCCGGTGCTTACAAGAAGGATGCAGAGTTCTACTCCTTCTACCGTAGCTTGCAGGCTTACAAGAGCTCCTTTAACAGCCCATCTGACGTAATGCTGCTGGAGCCAGACAGTGACTTCTTCAGATACCTGAAGACACCTACTGGCAAATGAAAGGTAAGTAGGTTGCCGTAAATAAATAGTGTCGCCCGCTTTTCAGTAGGAGTAAGGCGACACTGTTTGGATGAGGCAGCACACTCTTGAGGTGAAAAATACACTGTGCTTACAGTTAACTGAACTACATCACAGTGGTATAATTTCGCAAACCGGGTCCGAGGGGCCCGGTTTTTTCGTGTGTAGGGCAGCCAAGTGGGGCATTCATGACGTTCTGGCAGGAACTGGGCGTAGCAATCTGTTTGATGATGGTATTGGAAGGCATAATTCCTTTTCTGTACCCACAAAGATGGCGACGGCTCATAGCCCGGCTGGCACAGGTGGATGACCGCAGCCTGAGAATGACAGGGCTGGCCAGTATGCTTATTGGCACCTTATTGCTGTACTTCATACGCTAGCTGCTGACTAGCAAATAGAAAAAGGCTCCAAGAAAGCCAGAGCAAACGAGAGACGGGGAATATGACGATAGCGGATCGCTGGTTGTTGCCAGATGGTATTGAAGAAGTGCTCCCGCCCGAAGCCTGGAAGGTTGAGCACCTGCGCCGTGATATGCTGGATCTGTACGCCTCCTGGGGGTACGAGCTGGTTATCCCTCCTCATATCGAATTTCTTGAATCTCTGGCTGCCGGTTCTGGCAGTGATCTCGACCTGATGACTTTCAAAGTGACTGATCAGTTATCAGGTCGAACCCTTGGCTTACGTGCGGATACCACCCCGGCTGTAGCCCGGATGGATGCCCACACGCTGCGACAGGATGGCCCTGTCCGCCTGTGTTACGCAGGCAGCGTGTTTCATACACGCCCGGCAACGCTGACGGCATCTCGCACACCGATTCAAATGGGTGCGGAGCTTTACGGACACTCCGGTATCGCGAGCGATCTGGAAGTGATTTCCCTGATGCTGGAAACACTGGCCTTGTCTGGTATCTGCCAGCCTTCTGTTGACCTTGGCCATGTGGATATATTCCGTCAGCTGGTGAATATGGCCGGGCTGAATCAGGAAACGGAAAAAGATTTGTTTGATGCCTTGCAGCGCAAGGATCTTGGCGTGATGGAGGCTCTGATCGCCGGAGCTTCCAACAAAGATGCTGCTGCCATGCTTATGGCTTTGCCCGAACTGTGTGGTGACCTGTCCGTGCTGGAGAAAGCACGAACAGTGCTGGCTCAGGCTCCGGCTGCTGTCCAGAACGCTATCAATGTTCTGGAAGAGTTAGCCAGAGACGTGAAGGCACGTTACCCAGCCATTGCCCTCTACTTTGATCTGGGGGAGCTGCGTGGTTACAACTACCATACGGGTGTCGTATTTGCAGCCTATGTGCCCGGTGAGGGGCAGGCGGTTGCAAAGGGCGGCCGTTACGACGGAGTCGGGGAAGCTTTTGGCCGTGCCCGACCCGCAACAGGTTTCAGTGCAGACCTGAAAGTTTTATTACGCCTTGGCTCTTTTGATAAGCCATCGGAAGAGGCGGGAGCGAAAGGAGCCATTCTGGCTCCAGCGGATTCAAGTCCGGATATTGTTCGACAGTTGCGCGCTCAAGGTGAGCGTGTGATTCATCAGCTATCTGACGAAACGGAAGGTTTTGATCGGGTACTGAAAAATGTGAGTGGAAACTGGAAGGTTGTTTCTACGGATTGGTAAGACAATCCCGAAGAGGCAGTCAACCAACGCCATTTCTGGCAGAAGCGGATGCTATCAACTCAACGGTTGGGGCAATCGGTTTTTTTTTTACCGAGATGAAGTGATGGGTAAGAACGTAGTCATTCTGGGCACCCAGTGGGGTGATGAAGGCAAGGGCAAGATTGTTGACCTGCTGACCGATCAGGCGTCTGCTGTTGTGCGTTTCCAGGGCGGTCATAACGCCGGGCACACACTGGTAATCAACGGTGAGAAAACCGTTCTGCACCTGATTCCATCAGGCATCCTGCGTGAGAACGTAACCTGCTACATCGGCAATGGTGTGGTACTGGCTCCTGACGCATTGCTGAAGGAAATGGCCGAGCTGGAAGAGCGTGGCGTACCTGTGCGTGACCGCCTGCGTCTGAGCCCGGCCTGCCCGCTGATTCTGCCTTACCACGTTGCACTGGATCAGGCTCGCGAAGCTGCCCGTGGTAAAGCCAAGATCGGTACGACCGGTCGTGGTATCGGCCCTGCGTACGAAGACAAAGTGTCCCGTCGTGGCCTGCGTCTGAGCGATCTGATGCACCCAGAGCGTTTCGCAGCCAAGCTGAAGGAAGTGATGGAATATCACAACTTCGCGCTGGAAAACTACTACAAGGCCGAGCCTGTAAACTACGAAGAGACTCTGGAGAAAGCGCTGGAGTGGGGCCGTCAGATCCTGCCTATGGTTGATCGCGTCACCGACAGCCTGCACGACATGCGCAAGAACGGTGAGAACATCCTGTTTGAAGGTGCACAGGGTTCTCTGCTGGATATCGACCACGGTACCTATCCATTCGTAACCTCTTCCAACACGACTGCCGGTGGCGTTGCGACTGGTTCCGGTTTCGGCCCTCTGTATCTGGATTATGTTCTGGGTATCACCAAGGCTTACACCACCCGTGTTGGCTCCGGTCCTTTCCCAACGGAACTGTTTGATGAAGTTGGCGCGCATCTGGCCAAGCAGGGTAACGAGTTTGGTGCCACCACTGGCCGTCCCCGTCGTTGTGGCTGGCTGGACGCTGTGGCTCTGCGTCAGTCCGTACAGATCAACAGCGTGTCTGGCATCTGCCTGACCAAGCTTGATGTTCTGGATGGTCTGGAAACCGTTAAGGTGTGCACCAGCTACACCAACGCTGCAGGCGAAGAGATTGTAACGCCTAACGATGCGGAAGAGTGGGAAGAAATCACCCCGGTTTACGAAGAAATGCCAGGCTGGAGCGAGTCCACCTTCGGTGCCAGGACTCTGGAAGAGCTGCCTGCAAACGCCCGTGCTTATATCAAGCGTGTGGAAGAAATCATCGGTGCTCCAGTGGACATCATCTCCACTGGCCCGGACCGTGTTGAAACCATCACTCTGCGCCACTCTTTCGATGCCTAAGCGCATCGCTTAAGAGCACGCTGGCAAAGGCTCCTTTGGGAGCCTTTGTTCTATACGGTGTTCTTATCTGATTCGATAATACCGTTGTACGTTAGCTGCAACTTCGCCCCAGCGAGAGCTTTGCACCCTTTCCTGATGGAGTGTGAACGCGACTTTATCTCTGAACTCTTCATAAACGTGAAATTTGTTGGTCAGGTTTTCATCCTGCGAAACTCGAAACACAAGGCAGCCGTCTTCTTCTCGGGTGTTGCGAATATGAACAGGAAGCTCTCGCATTACAAGTGCCAAATCCGCTTCTGGCACAATGATGTGCCCTTCCAGAATAACCTTAGACATTAATTTTTCTCGTTATCGCCAAACCTGCCCCAAGGCTAACAAACAGTGTAACGGTCATACCATTGACTCATTGAGCAAAGCCAAGAAGGGGTTGCCTATTTATAGAGGGTCTGCCTTAAGGGCTAGCCTGCGGCTGCGCAGATTATATTTGCTTTCCACGGTTGCTTTTTTCTGTGTCCCTAAGCGCTTAGGACTCGTCTTTCTTTTAGAGCGCATCACGGTAGCAAAAGAAGGACCTGGTGGATGTGGACGTCGTCTGGAGAGCATCCGGTTAAAGAAAGTTTCACACTTTACTGCATTAACATGATCTCCAAGGCCTATGTTCACAAGAGCCGAGTGCTGTGGAACCTCTGCATTGCTTTTCATAAGTTCCAGATAGTGATCAGGGGAAATTGTGGATAGCTTATTAGGCGTACAATAATGTTCGAGGCCAAACCACCTTGGATACTCATCTAAAAGACTTCTTAATTTAAAATGTGGAATACACATACCATGTGCAATTGCCGATGTGTATTTGTGGCCTTGTTTCACCTTTTGCCTGACGTCTGAATCGTCTATCTGGCTTGTAACTAAAACAGAACTCATGCTTAAAGGCGCCCATTTGCTACTTGTTGGAACTCCTTCTTTTTCAAGGCGATGGGCCTGTTCCAGTTCTCTGTACAAATGCATCAGATTGCCGAGAATACAAATACTTTTCTCAAAATCTGTTTTGAAGGTGGGTGGCGAACTAGACTCAAGATCTTCGATAACTTGCATTAGGTTTTTAAAATCATTGTCACCACCAAACTCAGAGATGAGTTTCCGGATAGCTTTATCGTCGAAGCCTTTAGCTGTCATTAAGTCTCGAATAGTGTCAATCAATAAATAATAATGTGCCTGAACAGGAGATAGGTGTTCCCCGTACGGCAACAGGCTTGGATGCTTTTTTACAACCTCTAAAAATCGTTCTGATGGAGCGGTTTTCAAAAGCAGTGGCAACAGAATGTACATATGGTCCTGTAGTAAGCGACTCTCTGTATGGGCTTGAAGTAATGAATCCAGAATCTCTTCGTGGCTTTCCTCAATATCACCATCGTTTATAAACAACTTCTTCAAAAGGTGAGGGACATGGCTATCCTGATCGTACGCCGAGATCGCTGGGAAACACTCTAAAAATTGCAGCGCAGCCTTTGCTAAAGTGTTTGCCAGCTGTTGCTGGCCTGCTATAGAAGTTTGCACACACCGGCCAATAAGTGGGCTGAGGGTGAGGGGTTTTTTCCAGTGTGAGCACCTGAATTCATCAAGAGGCCTTCGTGAAAGCTCTGTTGCAGGGGGGATATATGATGCTGCTGAAGGAGGTTGAGCCGGTATATTGTCCACAACTCCTGAGTTGGATTCATAATCTTGAGTAAAACTTCTGTTTGCTTGTGTACCTGCTAACACCACCTGCCTCCTAAAGACATAAAATGACTGATCTGTGCAAGTGAGACATGTTTTCGGCTGTTAAATTTCCATGGATGAGGCGTTATGGTGGCAGGGCTAACGGAGTGATTAGTAAAACTCTACACAGTGATGTTCCCTTCTCGAATCACTTTAGACATTGATTTTTCTCGTTATCGCCAAACCTGCCCCAAGGCTAACAAGCAGTGCACCGGTAACGCCATTGAAAGCGCGATTGACCGATGGCTTCGCCAGCCAGTCCCTGGCACGATGAATCATGGCGGCAATCAGCGTTTGCCAGATCATGGCGATCACAAAGTGCAATCCGGCCAGTGTCAGAGACTGCACCACAGCAGAGTCTTGCGGGTCGATAAACTGTGGCAGAAACGCCATATAAAAGACGACAGTTTTGGGATTCAAAACATTGGACAGAAAACCTTCTCGAAACGACTGCCAGACAGAGAAAGAATGATCGTTCACCCGTCCAGCAATCAGGCTGGCTTTTCCTCGCCAGGCTTGTTTGAGGTTGCCTAACCCTAACCAGACCAGATAGCCTGCCCCGGCCAGCTTCAAAAAGCTGAACGCCGTAGCGGATTGCAGAAGAATAACGGAGATGCCCGCAGCAGAAACCAGCGCATGAAGAAACAAGCCTGAGCAGATGCCCAGGCTGGTTATTGTGCCATCAATCATTCCGCCCCGGCTTGTGTTACGCATGATAATCAGTGTGTCCGCACCGGGTGCCATGGTGAGCAGAGTCAGGGCAACCAGTGCGGGCCAGAGTTCGTAGGGCATTGCACCACCTTTTGTTGTTATCTAAATAACGAATACAGAAACTGAAGCACCGCGAAGCGGCCTTTAATCTCATAAATATTATCAGCCGTTGCATAGGGCTTAAGGCCATTCCCTCCGAGAATAACACAGGAAAACCGGTGACAGTCTCCATGGGTGTAATAGTGATCGGGAATAGGGTTGCAGCCCACCAAGCCAAAGTGGTCGGCCAGATTTGTGGGATCAATGCACTCTATAGTCTCATTGATAACAAGCTGCTTTACGGTCAGCACTGCCTTGATAGCGAGTACGCTGCTGAAGGCCCATGTCGTTTGAAGTTTTCCGGGGGTGGCTTGTTTGAGGTGGTTCTGCCAAATGCGTCCGCCTGTGTTTTCCAGCTTTATGCAGAAGCGCTCTGCCTGTCTGAACAGGTGCTGAAGTTGAATAACGGGGTTGATGGCATGACATACCCGGGTGAGCAGGCCTGTCGTCGCTCTATCTCCCGGATAAGAGGCGAAGGAAGCAACCTGTGCGAACATCTTCTGCCATGGTGTCGATTGACTCTCAAACTTGCCAGACTCAGTGCATGGTGTTTGTGACTCATGATTCTGAATGGATCCCAGTACGATGCTCATGTAAGCCTCCCTGATTCTTTGCAACTTTTCCCTCGTAGTCTTAGAGGTTGGTCGGCTGGGGAAGTTTAGTAACAGGAGTGTTAGGCACATCTATGACCACTCTGTTAGTCAAAAGGCTCTGGGAATGTGACTAAAGTTGCATCAAAAGCCGTGGCTTCATCGCTTGAACCTCGCCACAGGCGTATACTTGGCAACAGAACGATTGACTTAAGGAAAAACATGTCCACATCCTGGCGGTCTGATGACCCCGATGCCGGCCTTGAGGCCAGCAAATATGAAAACCCTGTTCCCAGCAGAGCTCTGATCTCCCAGCACCTTGAAAATCGCGGCGCACCGGCGCGCTATGAGGTATTGGTGGAGGAGTTTGGTCTGACGGATGAAGGCGAGCAGGAAGGGTTAAGGCGGCGTCTGATTGCCATGGTGCGGGATGGGCAGTTGATTCAAACCCGTAAGGGAGCCTTTGGTCTTATAGACAAAATGGATCTTATCGTCGGTAAGGTTCAGGGTCACCGGGACGGTTTCGGTTTTGTTTTGCCAGCGGAGGGTGGAGACGACCTGTTCCTCACCGCGCGTCAGATGAAAGAGCTGTACGACGGCGACAGAGTTGTTGTACGGGAAACGGACGTAGACTCCCGTGGTCGTCGTTTCTGCGCTGTTGTGGATATTCTGGAACGCAGCGTGACCCAGATTGTGGGTGCCTACCACGAAGAAGATGGTCTGGGCTTTGTGACCCCGGAGGGGAAGCGGATGACCAATGATGTGGTCATCGAGCCCGGCGCGCTCGCTCCCACGGAAGGCCAGATTGTGCTGGTGGATATCAAGGAATATCCCACCCGCCGCCACATGGCCATTGGTATCATTCGCGAGATTCTCGGTGATCGTATGGATGCGGGCATGGAGATTGATATCGCCGTGCGCAGCCACGACATTCCCCACGAATGGCCCAAAAATGTTCTCAATGCGGTGAAACGCTTTAAGCCAGAAGTGGCGGCAGCGGATAAACAACACCGTGTGGATATGCGCGCCGTGCCGTTTGTGACTATCGACGGTGAAGACGCCCGGGACTTTGATGATGCCGTGTATGCGGAGAAAAAGAAGTCTGGCGGCTGGCGCCTGTTCGTAGCCATTGCCGATGTATCTCACTATGTGAAACCCGGCTCCGCACTGGATCTGGAAGCCCACAATCGTGGTAATTCTGTGTACTTCCCCGGCTATGTTGTGCCGATGTTGCCGGAAGTATTGTCTAACGGCCTGTGCTCCCTGAACCCCCATGTGGATCGTCTGGCGATGGTGTGCGAAATGACCATCAGCGCCAAGGGCAAGCTCAGTGGCTACGAGTTTTACGAAGGTTTGATTCAGTCCCATGCGCGGCTGACCTACACCAAAGTCGGTGCCATGCTGGAATATCCTGAACGGGAAGACGGTGCAGAGCTGCGCAAACAGTACGTCGATGTTGTTCCCCATGTAGACGAACTCTATCGTCTGTATCACGCCCTGCGGGCGGTGCGGGATGATCGTGGTGCCATTGATTTTGAAACCACCGAAACTCAAATCGTTTTCGGTGCCAATCGCAAGATCGACAAAATCGTTCCCACCTACCGGAATGATGCTCACAAGCTGATTGAAGAGTGCATGCTGTGCGCCAACGTGGCGACGGCCAGGTTCCTTGAGAAACATGAACTGCCAGCTCTTTATCGGGTGCATGAAGGCCCCACCGACAAGAAGCTGGAGAACCTCCACAACTTTCTGGGTGAACTGGGTTTAAGTCTGCCCGGTCGCAGCAAACCAACGCCAAAGGATTATCAGCACCTGCTAAGCAGCATTGCTGATCGTCCGGACGCCCACGTTATCCAGATTATGATGCTGCGCTCGCTGAGTCAGGCTGTGTATGATCCGGAAAACACTGGCCACTTTGGTTTGGCATATAACGCATATGCTCACTTCACCTCGCCGATTCGGCGTTATCCGGATTTGCTGGTGCATCGGGCTATTCGCCATGTGATCCGCTCCAGCAAAGCCTCCAGGCATGTGAAACGTGTGGAAGGTGCTAAGCCGCTTACCAAGAAGGCGATCTTCCCTTACGACACAGAATCTATGATGGCTCTGGGGGAACACTGCTCCCTCACCGAGCGCCGTGCCGATGACGCGACTCGCGATGTAACCGACTGGCTCAAATGCGAGTACATGCAGAACCACCTTGGGGAAACCTATGAAGGTGTGATTGCTACGGTGACTGGTTTTGGCCTGTTCGTGGAGCTGACTGATATTTTCGTTACCGGCCTTGTGCATATCAGCACTCTGCCCGGTGATTACTATCACTTCGAGCAGGCGCACCAGCGTTTGATGGGCGAGAAAACCGCTACCCGCTTCCAGCTGGGTGACCGTATGACCGTACAGGTTGTGCGTGTGGATCTGGAAGAGAAAACCATCGACTTCGAGATGGCAGGTGCACCTATGGCCACACGCAGTGGCCGCCGACGCGCTGCTGGTCGTGGCAAAGGTCGGGACAACGAACGTGACCGCGCACAGGCTCGCCGCTCTACAGGTCGTAAGCCTCGCCCGAATGTGCTCGAGACAGAAGAAAAAACCTCACGCCGTCGTTCGGCCAAAAAAGAAGACGACGCCTGGGAAAGCCGCGCGCCTGCGAGTAAAAAGGCCAAAGGCAAAAAGCCAAAGACCACGAAGAAGGTGCGCAAGGATAAAGCCAGGCGCGTGTCTCGTAGAAAGCAGACAACCACCAAGGCGGCTACTAAGCCCGCAGTGAAACCTGCGTCCAAACCCGTTAAGAAAACGACTCGCAAGCCTCGCAAGCGTCCTGTTAAGAAATGATTTGATGTTGAATGCCTGATGTTTCACCAGATTCGTCAGGCGGAGTAGAAGTGAATGACTGACAACGATATTTCCTTTGGTGTTCACGCAGTACAGGCACTGCTGGAAAGTCATCCCGACCAGATTATGGAAATCTGGTTTCAGAAAGGCCGCCGTGGCAGCCGTCTGGAAAAACTCATTGAGCAGGCGCGCGAAACCGGTATTCCGGTGAAGTTTGTAGATCGTGAGCGCATTGATCGCAAGGCCGATGGTGTGCATCAGGGTGTGGTAGCTCTGGTGCGTGCAGCAAAGGTGTACCGTGAGAACGATCTCTACAGCCTGCTGGATAATCTGGATCAGCCTCCGTTCCTGCTGATTCTGGACAGCGTAACCGATCCCCATAACCTCGGTGCCTGCATGCGCTCCGCCGATGCCGCAGGCGTTCAGGCTGTGATTGTGGCGCGGGATAAATCTGCACCGCTGAACTCCATCGCCCGTAAAGTGGCCTGTGGTGCGGCAGAGAACGTTCCGCTGATTACCGTAACCAACCTCGCCCGCACCATGCGTGAGCTTCAGGAGCGCGGTGTCTGGCTGATTGGCGCCGCCGGTGAAGCCAGCAGCAATATCTACAGCACCGACCTGAACGGCCCGATGGCGATTGTGATGGGCGCAGAAGGTAAAGGTCTGCGTCGTCTAACCCGCGAGCACTGCGATGCGCTGGTGCACATTCCCATGGTGGGTTCTGTGAGCAGCCTGAACGTGTCTGTGGCTACAGGTATCTGCCTGTTTGAGGCGCTGCGTCAGCGTACACAGCACTGATGCTGCTTAGTGAGATATAAGAAAGGAGGCTTCGGCCTCCTTTCTTGTGTGTGCTGTCGGTTCATCTTGAGAATTGACTTGTGAACTGATCGAACTGAATACTGCCAATCTTGATGTTGAAGGTGGTGGACTGATTGTGACGCAGAATGGAACACCGAAGTATGTGGTTGAGTCTTTTGAGGATTATGAACGTCGAGAGGAGGCTGTCGCACTTCTGAAAATGGTTGCAATGGCGAAGAGCGATGTACAGCAAGGGCAAGTCATGAATGGCGAAGAGTTAAGAGCACGCCTGAAAAGCCAGCCACTATCATGCCATCACTGCCCTTGTTTTTATACGACATAAACACAGTATTAGAAAGTTAGCTCTGGATATCTCTCTGTATAGAAATCCTCACTGACCACCGGGTCTGACTGAGCCAGAAAACTCCTGCAAATTCCTGTGAAAACGGGCTCAATTCCAAAGAATTGAGCCCGTTTTTACGATCACATCAAAGTGACATCAGCAGGATCAGTGACTGGTCAGGTCGATGCTGTATACGGCAAAGCCAGCGGCATCGGTACCCACACGTTCAACAGGATATTGCGCACGCTCCTTGATGAAGTCTGCAGCTTTCTGGGATGTTGCAGTTTCAAAAACGATGTCCAGCTTCTTATCCGTTTTGATAGGAGCAAAGTGCCAGTTGTTGTCTGCCGAAGGCTTAACGGTGCCCTGTTCCTTGGTGGTCTTGGCGATGTAATCCGCCAGAATGGAACGGGTTTCGTCGGGAGCAGGGAACGCAACCTTCTCAGCGGTGATACCGGGGAAGGCGCCGCCGCCAAAGGCACGGTAGTTGTTGGTAGCTACCAGAAATACCTGATCGTCTTTAACAGGCTTACCGTCGAAGGTCAGCTGCTGGATACGATGAGCGTTCTTGTGAACAACTTCTCCCTTCTCGTTGTAGCGGGAAGGTTGAGTGAGATCGACCTGATAGTTTACACCGTCGATTACGTCGAAGTTGTAGGTACGGAAGGTATCCCAGTTCAGCAGTTCCTGACGCTCGGTAGAGCCAGGGTCAATCTGATTGAACTGACCGGCGGAACGCTCCAGCCACTCACGTACATCGGCACCGCTCACCTTCATGGCAACCAGGGTGTTGGGGTACAGGTACAGGTCAGACGCGTTCTTGAAGGACAGTACGCCGGACTCAACTTCGGTGTAGTTGGTTGGATCGTTCTTACGGCCGCCCGCCTTGAATGGCGCAGCTGCGCCCAGAACAGGCAGATCTGCCAGATCAGGGTCGCCCTGGATGAACTGCTGTACGTAATCGATCTGGGCCTTGTTCACGATCTGGATGGTCGGATCATCCTGAACCAGAGACAGGTAGCTGTACATAACGTCGTCAGCTTTACCGATTGGCTGGTTCACATAGTCACGGGTAGACTTCTTGTCACCGGCAACCAGCTTGGCCAGATCTTCATCGCGCTCTACCAGAGGGCTGCCATCCAGCTTGGCAACAGCACGGGCTTCCGTTTTGGTGGAAACAACTTTCCAGCTGCCGCTGCTGTTGTCCAGAGTCAGGTCGATGACGCCAATGTGGCTGCCGAAGTGACCAGGCATAACCGCAGGCACACCGTTTACGGTACCGGCTTCCAGATCAATGCCAGGAATATTTGCGAAGTTCTTGCTTGGGAATACGCCGTGGCTGTGACCGAACATGATAGCGTCGATGCCAGGTACCTTGGAGAGGTAGTACACGGAGTTTTCAGCCATGGCTTTGTAAGGGTCTGCACTCAGGCCGGAGTGAGGAATGGCGACAACGATATCTGCACCCTCTGCCTTCATCTTTGGCACCATAACGCGAGCAGTTGCAGTGATATCTGCAACAGTCACTTTGCCTTCCAGATTCTTACGGTCCCACTGCATGATTTGTGGGGGAACAAAACCGATGAAACCAACTTTCAGGGTTTCGGTTTTGCCCTCTTTATCCTTAACCTGCATCTCTTTGATGTAGTAAGGAGGCAGCAGGTTCTCGCCAGTACCAACCTTGTGCACGTTGGCGTTGATGTAGGGGAACCTGGCACCGTCCAGCGCAATGCGCTGGAATTTCAGACCGTAGTTGAAATCATGGTTACCCAGGTTGCCCACATCGTAATGCATGGCGTTCATGATCTTGTACATAGGGTGAACGTCACCCTCTTTCAGGCCGATAGAGGCCTGCCAGTCGCCCATCGGAGAGCCCTGTAGCAGGTCTCCGTTATCAACCAGAACACTGTTGGTTGCTTCAGCACGAGCTTCTTTTACCAGAGTTGCAGCACGCACCAGACCAAAACGGGTCGTGGAGCGATCCTTGTAGAAGTCGTAATCAAGAGCGTTAGAGTGCAGATCAGTGGTTTCGATCACACGGAAATCAACGGTTGCTGCAGTGGCAGCAGAAGAGAGGAGCGCACTGGAAACAGCAAAAGCTGCTGCTTTCAGGAGGAAGGGTGCATTTTTAAGCATGTCAGCCTGTTGCCGTTATGTAGATAACGGTTCAGGAGGTTACCAGTAGGATGTCAATACGGGGTATAGGGGGAAACCCAGCTTACTCTTCGTTCAGCCACTTCGTTGCCCCCTTTTCGGGTAGGATTGCTCTATCGTTTCAGGCGGCCTCTTCCGAATCAACACTGATATGCTCGAAAAATTCGGGGATCAGCTCTTTACCGCATATGCGCACAGTTTTGAGATGCTCATCTTCAACCCAGGAGTAAGGCCAGCGCAGGCGCTGGTGAAGACCTTCACACCATCCGGATGCAACAGCCATAAATTTGCTGCAGGCATGGCGAGGGTATTTATGCTCTGTGATTAATGGCATGATGCACGTCTGCATAAACTGTTGAATCCGCGCTTCAAGCTCGAGCCCTGCTTCTATGTCTTTGTCGATCAATTCATTCCAGAGCTGTGCTGCATAGGGGTTCATGCCTGCAATACTGGAGCAGGAACCGTGGGCACCTCTGGACAGGCCGGTTGCCAGCTGCTGGCCAGGCACCATCACACTCACTTTTTCCATGACAGGCTGCATGGCCTCGTACCATTCATCACCTGTTGGCGTTGTACTGATGGCAACAATCTCTGGTACTTCCGTGGTCAGGCAGAGGTACTGCTCAGGTGTAAGGCGGGCTTTTGCATTCGGGGGCGTAAACAGAATCAGGCCACAGCCCCGGGCATTTTTTGCACAGCCTTTTAAAAAACGCATCAGGCCTCGTTCCCCGGTTTCTACCCAGTCCGGGAGAACAAGCTGGATGGCAGCAGGTGCATGGTCGGCCGCTACAGCTACGCGCTCGAGACTTTCATAAGGGTGCGCATGGCAGGCACCAATCTGGTAAGCAATGCCGTAGCGCTGGCAGGAGGCCGCAAACCGCTCGATTAAACGGCAGTATTCAGTAAATGTGAGGTTAAAAAACTCGCTGGAGTTGGTACCGGCATACACACCACTCACGCCAGAGGAACTGATTTTTGCGACTTCCTCGTCGACAAATCCGAAATCCACAACGCCCTGTTCCTTTATTTGCAGAAACAGAGGCGCCCAGGTTCCGCGAATTTCATGTGCTTTTAATGGATTCATAAGTTTTAACACCTTGGGTGCTGGAGACGAAAAAATCGCCTTTACACATCACAGGTACTCTTTACCGTGGAAATGCCCAAACACTTCATGCCTTGATATGGACATGTTTCGTTCACGGTTATTTATGTTAAGAGAATCTTCTGCCACATTTTCTTGGATTTTTGTGTGTCCATAGTTGAGTGGCAATGCTGAGGAGGCGATTTATAACAGCAGCTGAAGGTAAAAATCTATGATAAATATCAAAACTGAAAAAAGCATTACACATGCTATAGAGAATATCGACTGGAAATGTCGGGGGGAATCCTGAGGTCGGTAGAAGTGGTTACTTATGAAAGCGCCCGGGAAGGAAGTTTTTCAGCATTATCCAATCTCAAGGAAGACTACAGGATGGGTACTTGAACGTAGCTGGTTTGTTTTTTTCGAACAGAAAGTGTCCAGTCCACGCAAATCCGTAACCGATTACCGGCATAAAGAACAGTAACTGGTGCAGCCCCTGACAGATTGGATTGCTGTTACCACACACCATAACTGTCGGGAAAACAAGTCGGTCAGCCAGCATGGGAGCCTGTTTGTTTATTATTTTTCCGTAATTTAACAAATTGTCGGTAAACAACGCATGTCTTTTGTATTTCCCTGCTACTTTTTCCCCTGCATCTCTTCTGACAGAGGAAAGACCTATGCATCGTTCTGGATTTGTGCGCAAAGGTATTGCTCTTGGTTCGGCTTTTGCCGCATCCATGCTTCTGACCGTCGGACACCTGTGGGCCGATGGGCAGTACGCACTGAGTAATCAGTGGGAAAAGGCAAGGGAAAGACTGCAGCTGCTGGAGGACTACTCCAACCCCTACACCTTTCAACAGCTGGAGCAGGCCAGTATCCAGAAAGGCTGGACATGCCTTGACGCAGGGGCTGGTCTGGGTGGCGTGACTCGCTGGCTGTCGGACAAGGTTGGCCCGGATGGTCAGGTTGATGCGCTGGATATGGAAACTGTTTTCCTTGAGGAAATCGATAAGCCCAATGTCCACATACTGAAGAAGAATCTGGTTACAGACCCTCTGCCCGAGGCTAAGTACGATTTCATTTTTGCCCGGGATGTTCTGATGCACATCCCTGAAAGGGAGGAGGTTGTTCACTCTCTTGCCGGGGCCTTGAAACCCGGTGGGATTTTGATGGTGGAGGATATTGCTATTCTTCCCTATGGCGTACCTTATCAGCGCCTTACTGATGATGCTGTCCTAAATACAACCATGCAGAACCTTATAAGTACACTGGAGGAATACGGCCATCTGTCGTTCCATTCTGGATATAAAAATATATTCTACTTTGAAGATGCCGGTTTGGTGGATGCGAATGCCCATAGCTTTTCTCCCTTCGCCAGAGGACAGAGCAGTGAAGCGAAGATGAGGCACCTGTCATTGTTGCAGTTGACTCCTGTGTTTTTGAAGCATGGTTACAATGCAGAGACAGTAGAGCAGGTAAGGCAACATTTTCTTAATGAAAATGCCAGATTCTGGGGCTTTGTAAGAGTCATCACCACTGGCAGAAAGCCTCTTTGATGGTTAGAGTGGATGGCCTCGCCCCCTTTTGAACGGGGCCTCCATTTAAGGTTTTCCTATATGAGTGATATCAAGCTCACTGAATACAGTCACGGTGCTGGTTGTGGCTGTAAGATTTCTCCTCAGGTTCTCGACCAGATTCTTAAAAGCGATCTGAAACTGCCCGATTTTCCCGGCCTGCTGGTAGGCAACGCATCTAAGGACGACGCTGCCGTTTTTGATATGGGCAATGGCGAAGGCGTAATCAGCACAACTGATTTCTTTATGCCGATTGTGGATGACCCGTTTGATTTTGGGCGAATCGCCGCAACAAACGCGATCAGCGATATTTATGCCATGGGCGGTACCCCCATGATGGCCATAGCGATTCTGGGCTGGCCTGTTGATAAGCTGGGGCCAGATGTGGCTCGCAAGGTTGTGGATGGTGGTCGTCAGGCCTGTCTCGAAGCCGGTATTCCTCTGGCTGGTGGTCACAGCATTGATGCACCGGAGCCGATTTTTGGCTTGGCTGTGACTGGTCGCGTTCCTCTGGAAAATATGAAACAGAACGATACGGCCAGGGCCGGAGATAAGCTTTTCCTGACTAAGCCTCTGGGTATCGGTATTCTCACAACAGCTGAGAAAAAGAAGAAAATCGCCCCTGAACATACCCATATTGCTCGTGACGCCATGTGCACTATGAATAAGCCGGGCGCTGACTTTGCCAGGATTCCCGGTGTGTCTGCCATTACCGATGTGACTGGCTTTGGCTTCCTGGGTCATTTGTTGGAGATTTGTGAGGGGAGTGGCGTAAGCGCAGTGATCGAAGAAAACGCTGTCCCTCTGCTGCCGGAAGTAGAGTACTATCGTCAGTTAGGGTGTGTGCCTGGAGGTACTGGCCGAAACCATGCGAGCTATGGGGATAAACTATCTGAGCTGACCGAACGTCAGAAGCAGTTGTTCTGTGATCCTCAAACCAGTGGAGGTTTGCTGGTAGCCGTGTCCCCTGATTTTGAGGATGCGCTGCATGAAGCTGCCCATCGTCATGGTCTGACTCTGGAAGCGATTGGCGAGTTGAAAGAAAGTATGGCTGGCGAGCAGTCGCTTATTTCAGTGGTTTAATCTTCGCTTTTCATTTGCCATTAAAAAAGCCCGCGGTTCGCGGGCTTTGTCGGTAAGACGGAATCTGAATATGTGGAAAAGGTGTCAGATCGGTCGGTTACCGTAGTTAGATTCGGGCTTTTTGGGCGGGTCAGAAATGACATTAGAAGGGATTTCCTGAATTTTGCCTCCCTTGGCCAGGTACTCCTCAATCTGAGTATTCATCATTTCCCGAAGTCGTCGGCGGGATTCGACGGTGCGTTCATCGGGGGATTCATCCTTACTTCCAAGATAGGAAAAATCAGGGCCTTCATTACCTGCTTTCGCTTTTTTTGTGGGCTTTTTCCGTGCCATAGTCCAGTCCTCTTGGTTACTGGTGGTTTCACCTTTCCGCTCCATGCATGAGGCAGGAGTTATTGGTGTCACCTTTATTGGTCTCTCTCAAGGTTAAAACCA
>NZ_SMME01000323.1:0-205 GCF_009711465.1 Parendozoicomonas verongulae
CCGTCCTGGTCACAGACAAAGGGCCTGTCCACTGAGTGGACTGTTAGCGTGTACATACCATAGAAATCCTCAGGCCTGTCATCGTCAGTTCGAACCTGAAGCGCTCTACAATGCCTACGTCCCCAAGTATTTAAATGCAGAAACCGGGAAGGAAGCAGGTCTCCTGAAGGAAGGAGGGAGCAGTGAATGTGAGGGGGAGTTTCCT
>NZ_SMME01000323.1:485-550 GCF_009711465.1 Parendozoicomonas verongulae
ACAATGTAAGAGGTGGTGTTCGGTTGTTCTGTCTGTAACGCAGGATGTTGTTTTATGGGGATGGA
>NZ_SMME01000463.1:0-186 GCF_009711465.1 Parendozoicomonas verongulae
ACCTGCTCCTGCGGTGCCACCTTCGATACGGTCAACCAGCTTAAATTCCACCGCCAGAACGGGAGCGACGCCCGGTGCAAGAGGACGTGGCTCAAAAAGAAATAATATTGAGTAACCCCTCCCCTGGAGCGGCCTGAAACCATAATTTTACAGTGCTTGAAAATTGCCCCAGCCTTACCCATCGAC
>NZ_SMME01000463.1:443-949 GCF_009711465.1 Parendozoicomonas verongulae
TGTTCAGTCTTTGGACGACACATTTTGCATACCGGGTCCAGAAAATAGTCTGCTCTGCCAGGGGGTTAGGAGTCCATCCAGAATCAGGCTGTCACGTCAGGACAAGGACCCCTTGGACTGATAGCTGAGGGCTCTACCTGCTCTGCAACTCCAGGCAGAACTCATTCCCAGTCAACGACAGATGACGTGATAATAACCGGTGAATTTGTTGATGGACTTCAGCTGCCTTTTAACTCTGAGATCCGCGCCTGGGAAATTCACTGCCGGAAAGTTGTCAAACAAGAGATAGAAGAGGTTTATGACATTGCCTCAACAGTCCCAGGAAACCTGGACTACGATAGGCCTGCACCGGAAGTAGAAATATTGCACCAGGGTGAAATGGGGGCAGTCTGTCGAGGAAAGTGGAACACCACCTGCTCCTGCGGTGCCACCTTCGTTTCGCCCAGCCTGCTTAGCTCTCACCGCCAGTGCAGCCAAGATGCTCGATGCAAGGGGCAGTGGAACAC
>NZ_SMME01000613.1 GCF_009711465.1 Parendozoicomonas verongulae
CCTTACATTCAGGCTTTAGTAACAGGAAATAAACAACAACTCAAGAAAATGAAAGATATTGACGTTTCCAAATATCGTATGCGGGACCTATCAGAGAAATACAAACCTAGTGCAGATATTGAAAAGGCTGTTGCAGATTTTCAACGTCGTCATGGTTTGGAGGGACAACTAACGGCAATCCTACGACAATCCAATGTACCCGAGAAAGAAACATCAAACATCATCAAAATAGTTCTAGATGGGTATAATGGCGAGCCTCAACATGAGCTGGTAATAAAGGCTCTCCAAATCTACGAGCAAATGCAGAAGGAACCCGACAAACCAACCCGGCTTTCACCACAGGTTGAGCGTGCTCAGATTGACATACCAAATAGTGCGTTGGAAAAATTCGATGCCTTTACTGCCGAAGTGTTGGAGAAAAAAGACCCTAAGCTTGTGCAAGACATCTTATTTAAGCATGGATTAGGTTATGATCTAGTAAAAGAACTCGACTTATAATTTTAAAAATACAGCACCTACACATTCAAACTCAAGACGGAGCTCGACAAAATCAAGGATGATTTTAAAATTTTCTAAACCATATCCAGATGAGACTTTCTATAGCTGGATAGCCCGCTATCATGACCAGTCAGCCAACGGGCTGTACAAATTTACCGCCCAACGTCTTTATGGTGAATCTCCGTCCTGCGCTATATATGGGCTACCCACTGGATTGCAATCCTTTTGTGAGAACCTACTGCCTCTGCAAATTTATTCTCCAGAAGATATCATCAAGAAGCACACTCTACTCCCATACTACTCATCGGCAGTCCCAAAGCAGCGACTTGAAATCGTAAAAAAGAGAATGCTTAACTCCACTAACACTGGAGTTTACGGAAAGCTGGGAACCCTCACAACGGAGGTGAAAAATTTCCAATATCTTAGATATTGCCCCTCCTGTCTTGATGATGATAAAAAACATATGGGAGAGCCCTATTGGCATCGAACTCACCAGCTCCCTGGTGTTTTGGTTTGCCCGTTTCATAGCATCCCTACACTCAATTCAAAGGTAGACAAACAGGCTCATCACCACCTTTTATACGCCTCTGCCAGCCTATATGCACAGCCAAATATCAGACAAAGCAAGGTCATAGTTTGCGACAAACTTATCACTGTGGCAGAGAGCAGCAGCGCCTTGCTGAAAGATTACCGGCAGTTAATCACAGTATCAGCTTACAGAAAAGCTCTACTGAACAAAGGCTTCAATCAAGGGAAGTATCTCGACCAAGAGAAGCTGGCTAAAAACTTCATTGATTTCTGGACTCCTGAAGTTTTAGAAAGTATCGGGGCCATGCCAGATTTTGACAAACACCATTGGCTAAGAAGAATAACAACTAGAAACCGGAATGGTCCTTTCTTTCCTCCTTTGTACCATGTTCTTTTGCGAACCTTTTTGAGGCATGATGAAAAGCCCTCCCCAACAAAACCATCCATAGCGCAAGTGAGCACAAATTACCCATGCCCAAACCCTTTTTGTCCTGAGCCTAACTCAAAAAGTGCAGTTCTATGCAGCACCCATCGAAATCAAAAGACAGGCCCTCTTCACGGCATCATCAGTTGCAAATGTGGATTTAGTTTCTCCTGCAATCTAGAGAAAGACAACTACTACACTGGCCATGTTTTAAGTTATGGCCCTGTGTGGAATAACAAGTTCAAAGCACTGATTAAACAGGGTTACAACATCCCGCAAATGATGGAAGCCATGTCTGTTTCCCAAAGAGTAATAATTCGTAAGGCTGTTGAGCTAAAGCTCAGCCCTGATTGGAAGGCTAAGATGGAACGGAAGCCGGGAAGAGAAAAGTATATCAATGATCGTATTTCCAAAGAGCGTAAAAACCTTCTTACGTACCTTAAATCTCATCCTAAACAGTCAAGAACCGAGATCAAAGCTGGTATGAATGCGGGATATAAGTTTTTATATCGGCGAGACCGTGAATGGCTACTTAATCACCTTCCATC
>NZ_SMME01000069.1 GCF_009711465.1 Parendozoicomonas verongulae
CAGTTGAAACGGATGCCACAACATGGGTTAAGACTCCATCTAACCTTTGCCGCATTTCCAGTAACAGTGAAGCTCCTGACATCTTATATGCCCCTCCTTCACCTCCCCCTCTGGACTCTCTATTCCCAGAGCTGGCGGGCTTGGTGCAGGATGACAGCGATCAGCTGCCCACGAACATCTCCGGGATGCGTACGCTAAGAGCCCGCACAGGGGGCAGGCCCTTTGTCTGTGACTT
>NZ_SMME01000813.1 GCF_009711465.1 Parendozoicomonas verongulae
CCCATTTCGTGAAGAGGATTGCTGACTCATTAAGAGTAACTGGCAAGCAGTCGTTTCAGCGAGGTGGCCATTCTACCGTGGCGCCGGTCGGTGTCAAGTGATTCGTTTTTGTTAATTCCAATGGAATCAAACAGTTAAGAGACACTTAACAATGTTGCCGTTTGGCTTAGCCGGTGACAACGAGGAGCGCATTCTACAGCGTTGTGACGTTGTGTCAATCAGCATTTAAATTCTGCTTAAATACCGCTGACCGTCGGTCGCTGCTTTAGCTTTTACTCCGCCCCTGCATTCGTTATCAGAAAGCAGAGAGGCGGCGAATTATAAGGCGGTGGACGTTTTTAACAACCCGCTTTTACTAAGTTCTTGTACGTAATCCACAGAGAAACCTACGTTTGAGGGATTCTTCCTCGAACACCCTCTACAACTTTGATCTCTTTATTGAGCTAGATACCACCACACGCTTTATTTATGCACGAGAAAAATCGAAAGGAATGACTTCTTTAATATCCCTGGTTCCGGTGATCAACATATGTAACCGGTCGACCCCCATGGCTACACCTGCACAATCCGGGAAGCTTGTTTTTAATGCATCCACAAGATTCCTATCGTAGGGATACACAGGCAAACCAAGCTGTTCCCGTTCTTTCTGGGCTTGTTCAAAGCGGGTTTCCTGCTCATCGCCATCTTCCAGTTCGTGATAACCATTGGCAACTTCAAAGCCACCAATAAACAGTTCAAACCGCGCTGCTACTTTTTGCCCCTGCTCATTAGTACGGAGACGGGCCAGTGCCGACATGCTGGCAGGGTAATCAAACACATACACACCTTCCAGACTACCACTGCCAGCTTTGCCAAGCCTTGGTTCGATGCAGGTGCTGAACAACAAATCCAAATAATCGTTTCGAGCAAGGCCACTCAGGCCTTTATCCACATGCTTTTGGGTCAACGTCATCAGCTCAGTATCTGTGGCTTCGTGGGGATCAACCCCCAGCTCATTCTCGAATAACTCTTTATATGTGAAGCGGCCGCACTCCTGGAATGGAGTCACCGCACCAACCACACCCGTTACATCATCCATCAGTTGGTGATGGTCAATGTTAAGCCGATACCACTCCAGCATGGTGAATTCGGGGTTGTGGCGTCCACCCGCTTCACCGTTACGAAACACCCGCCCGAGGTAATAGATGTCGCTACTTCCCGCAGAAAGCAGACGTTTCATAGGGAATTCGGGTGAGGTATGCAGAAACAGCGTTTCGCAAGTGCTTGTCCCCAGAGGGGAGAAAGTTGCCTGAAAGCTGTCTATGTGAGGATCGACTGTTGCATGACGAGAGAGCATGGGCGTTTCCACTTCCAGCACATTTTCCTTGTGGAAGTATTCACGAATATTCCGAAGAACCTCCCCCCGCTGGCGAAGGTTTTCAAACGAAGCTGAAGGTTGCCACTGACTCATAAAACACACTCCTTACCGTCCAAACAGCAAAAAGCCCGGCAAGCCGGGCTTTTCAACACTCACCAGATGATTACTTCTGACGACCCACGTACTCACCAGTACGGGTATCAATCTTCAGAATTTCACCTTCAGTGATGAACAGAGGCACCTTAACAACTGCGCCGGTGCTCAGGGTCGCTGGCTTGGAACCACCGGTAGCAGTGTCACCCTTCAGGCCAGGATCAGTCTGAACAACTTCCAGCAGAACGAAATTAGGAGCGGTTACAGACAGTGGGGCACCGTTATACAGAGTAACCGTGTATACTTCCTGTTCCTTGAGCCAGTTCACAGTGTCGCCAACGGCTTCTTTGCTGGCACCGTGCTGCTCGAAGGAACCGTCTGTCATCATGAAATGGAAGAACTCACCGTCGGTGTACAGGTATTCCATGTCGTAATCCATGACATCGGCGGCTTCCAGAGTTTCACCGGATTTGAAAGTACGTTCCCAAACACGGTTAGTCATCAGGTTGCGCAGACGGACGCGGTTAAATGCCTGACCCTTGCCAGGTTTAACAAATTCGTTCTCCAGGATGCTGCAAGGGTCGCCTTCCAGCATAACTTTCAATCCGGAGCGGAACTCATTAGTCGCGTAACTAGCCATTCGTAAATACCAGGAATGTGTCAAAGCCCCGTATGATAACCCGTTCAGCCCAGACTGTGCATACTAATAGCATCAACATTCAACAGAAAAATACGCAGTCATGGCAGGAAATCCTTAGCCAGGCTGTTACCAAGCCCGACGAACTCCTCAAAATACTGGGTCTGAGTACTGACTTGTTGCCGGGGGCTATCGCCGGCAGTGAGCAGTTTCAGATGCGGGTGCCGCACACATATATAGCACGGATGGAGCGGGGCAACCCTGATGATCCGCTGCTTCGGCAGGTTTTGCCTCTGGGTATCGAGCTGGACGAAGTGCCCGGCTTCTCTGTCGACCCTTTGGGTGAACAACCTAAAAACAGTCATCGTGGCATTCTGCACAAATACCATGGTCGCCTGCTGCTAATCCCCGGACAACTGTGCGGCGTAAACTGCCGCTTCTGCTTCCGCCGCCACTTCCCCTATGCAGACAATAAACTCAATAAAGACGAGTGGCAGTCAGCCTTCGACTATATAAGGAATGACTCGTCTCTCACGGAAATCATTCTGAGCGGGGGCGACCCACTCTCCCAGAATGACCAGCGCCTGCGGTGGGTTGTGGAAGAGTTAAGCCAAATTCCGCACTTAAAACGCCTGCGTATCCATACTCGCATGCCGATTGTGATCCCTCAGCGCATTACAGACGAGATGATTGACTGGCTAACAGCCACGCACCTGCAGCCTATTGTTGTTGTTCACTGCAATCATCCCGATGAAATTGACAATAACGTTGTCCACGCCCTGAACAAACTGCGAAGCAGCAACGTGCAGCTATTAAACCAAAGTACTCTGTTGAAAGGGGTGAATAACTCGGCAGACGTTCTGGCTGAATTGAGTGAAAAGCTGTTTAACAACGGAGTTATGCCCTACTACCTTCACCTTCTGGACCGGGTACAAGGTGCTGCTCATTTTGAAATCAGCGAACAGGAGGCACAAACGATTATGGGTAAAATGAGCCAACTGTGTGCTGGTTATCTGGTACCCAGGCTCGCACGGGAAAGTGCGGGGGAATACTCAAAAACAGTTATCCCACCTATTTATTAGAAACCATCTTCATTCATGTTACGTGACAATAATTTCTCTTTTTCTTTAGAATAAAGCGATAAAGGTGCCAATAAGTGTGAACGGAATCACACTCACACTAAGAAAAAGAAGAGGATTTGGCCTTATGGAAAGTGCCCGCCTGAAGACACACCTTTCCGTTCCCAAGTGCAAAAGGGATACACTGACGTTTGCCAAACCAAACAATGATTCCGTACGACAGTGGATTAGAAACCTCCCCAAAGCCAACCTGGGAGAGATGGCTCGCCAGCTGTACTTCGCACTGCAGGAAATGAATCAGGTTCCCCTTCCTGCCAGCAAACGCCTCTCATTTCTAGAGCTGCTTCGTCCGAGTATTCATTACACCTGCCGCACACTGGCCCGGCATTATCTGAAAAAGCCCATCACGCTCACTGCCAGAGAACGCAAGATCGCGAATCTGGCACAATCACTCCAGAGCCACCTGCTCACCGGGTATAAGATGGTTGTCGTTCAGCAAATGGAGAGTGAACCCAGCGAACAAGACCAGACCAATCTGATTATCGCTGTTCACCGAGCTATTAATGAAAGCTGCTACTTCCTGCTGCGTTGCTACCAGCTTTACTGCGACACACCAAAGCTGATCTGGAAAGAGCTGCACAGTCTCTATCACTTGGCGGAAGATTACAAAATCGCCCAGACCAAAGTGGAAGACCATGAGAATCAGGTACTCCAGCAGATTTCTATTGCCGATAGCTATAAGCGAGCGCTGCTCCTCAGTCGTGCTCGCCCAAACATGCTCCGGCAAATGGAGTTGGATCAGCTGTTTCGCGTTCTCGAGAAGTGGTCTGGCTCAGCCTCGTTAAGCAACAAGGTGTCAGACTCCACACTTTTTGCCATCAATATCGAATCGGACAAAGCACCGGTTTACAGCGTAGATATTGCTATTGAAGACCCGACACTCTTCCGGGGGCTGGAAACCCAGCATCTTGCAGAGGATTTAAAGAATTCAACCGGCTCAGACTCAGACGCTCAAATCCCAGCCACACTACTCAATCATCTCACTTCAGCCTGGGGGGCAAAAACATCCAGGCATCATCACCGAAAGCATGCAGCAGGAAAAATTTCCTTTGCTGCCGGATTAAGCGGCACCCACTTCTACCTCGGTAATGAAACGCCATTTCATACCATGCTGACAGAAGACTTTGGAGAGCTGCCTCTCACCGATGCCCAGCAATCTTTTCACGCGGACGATGGTGATGTGTGGGATCACGTTTCGGGCGCCGTTCCATCCGGTATGCACATAGCTCGCATGAAAGGTGACAGCATTGTTTTCAATGAAGACAATGATACTCCGGTACAAAAGTATCCTATCTTCCAGGCGTCTTTAATTGATACCAGCCCCGGAGGTTACTGTGCATATATTGATGGCTCAGTGCCACAACAAATTCAGACAGGAGAACTTATCTCTCTCCGCTCACCGGGTGGATTGCAATGGATTCTGGCAACCATTCGCTGGATACGGTTAGAAGGGTCTGAGCGGGTTGTATTCGGCATTCAACTATTATCGCCCAATGCGCACCCAACCGCGGCATCCGTGCTCCGTAAAAAACGGAGCTGCAGTGATTTTATGCGTTGCTTCTATTTGCCCGAATTTAAAGAGCTGAACGAGCCTGCGGCTCTTATCACCCCACGAGTGCCGTTCCAGATTGGCAGCAAAGTACGCTTTTTTAATGGAAAAAAGTTTATACAAGCCGTTTTAACAGAGTGTACTCTCTCAACAGGGAGCTTCTGTCAATTTCTGTTTAACCCAGTTGATTCTACTCTCTCGCAAACGGCAAGCTCTCAGAAAAAACCACAAAAAAAGCTTGAAAACTCCCTGGCTGATGATGATTTCAACGCTCTTTGGAAAGATTTGTAAGAGGCATTCTGACATCGCTACTGCATCACTGTTATTTCAGAGGCGTTGGGTTAGTATGCTCATCACAATGCAATAAAAACGCTTACCAAGAGCCAACCAAATTAAGAGCAACAGCAGCCCTGTTATGGCAGATCCACTTTCCTCAGAGCACGCCACGTTGGAAAACCGTGGGCCACTGCGCCTTCTGTTTTTAGAAGACGCACGCAATCAGGCCGAAAGCCTTGTCAGTCACTTCCGCAACAGCGGGCTTGCCACCCGTGTTCATCGTATTACTTCTTCAGAAGACCTTCAGGAGTCACTCAATACCGATGCATGGGATTTATTGCTTGCTTTTGAAGGCACAGCCACATTGACTCCAGATGAAGCTCTGGTAGAAGTCACATCCAGAAAAAAAGATTTACCCAGCATTCTTCTTCAAGGTGATGAGGTCAATTACGAACGTATCACCGAATGGCTACAGGCAGGGGGCGCAGATGCCATTCCCTTCAACCAGTCCGAACGATTAAAGCTGGTGTGTATGCGGGAGTGGAGCAATCTCCTGCACAGACGACAGAAACGCATTAACGAGGTTGCCCTTAGAGAAGCAGAAAAGCGCTGCCAGCTGCTACTGGACAGCTCTGTTGATGCTATCGCCTATGTTCACGAAGGCATGCATATTCACGCTAACCCTGCTTATGTTGAGCTGTTTGGTCATGAGGACCCGGACGATCTCACGGGTATGCCGTTGATTGATATGGTTCACCGAGAAAACCAGAACAATCTCAAACAGCTCATTCGTCAGTTTCAGCAGGGTGAAACCGATATTCCGCCCCTGGAATTCAAGGGTGAAAAAAACGACGGTGAACACTTTGATGGCGTTATGACCCTCAGCGCTGCAAAGTGGGATGGCGAACAGTGTACGCAGGTTGTTATCCGTAAAACAGAAGCTAAGGCCGACCCGGAGCTGGAAAAGAAACTGGCGGCGATGAAATCCACAGATATGCTCACCGGGCTATTCAACCGAGCTTACTTTACCGAACAACTGGATGCGACAATGGCTCAGAGCCTGTCTGGTGACAGGAGCTTTGCGGTTATTGATATTCGGTTGGATCAATTCCGCGATATCAAAAAGGAACTGGGGGTTGCCCGTGCTGATGCCTACCTCGCAAAAGTTGCTCAGCAACTGAAACCAATTGTTGGAGAGCTGGGTATTTTAGCCCGATACAGTGATGATGTACTCTTGGCACTGATTCACAACGATCTCCAACCTCGTCTGAAATCATTGGGAGAAAAGATTCTCAGTGAAGTGAAAGGGCTCGCAGTGAATATTGAGGAGGCAGAAATCCAGACAACAGCTTCTCTGGGCATTATGGCCATGAATGAGAAAGCGAATAGCAGCCATTACATTCTCACTCGCGCCGAAAGAGCTTGTCGCAAAGCACGGGAGAACGGTGGAGACCAGCTGGCATTTCACGATTATCAGGCCGAACTTCAGGCCATGGTTAAAGAAGGCGATATTGTTGCACTGGTGACCCAGGCTCTGGAGCAGGATCGTTTTAAACTCAGCTTCCAGCCCGTGCTCAACCTTGAGCATGAAAATGAACAGCAGTATGAGGTGTTCTCCCGTCTGGAAAACGACGAGGGTGAAATAATTCCGGTGTCAGAGTTTATAGCTGCCAGCAAACGCGCTGGTCTGACAACCCGTATTGATCGCTGGGCCATTCTACATGCTATCAAAGCGCTGGCCGAACACCGCTCCCTGGGGAGAAAAACCCGCGTATTTCTCAGTCTTGGTCCTGACTCCATACAGGATCAAACCCTTCCCTCCTGGATAAACGTTACTCTAAAAGCAGCCAAGTTACCCGGCAATGCGTTTATTTTCCAGATGCAGGAAGAGGATTTGCTGATTCACAGCGATGCTGCATTGCTAATGTGTCAAAACCTTCAGAAGCTGGGCTGCGGAGTATGTATCACCCACTTTGGTACTACACCTGATTCTTTCGAGCTTCTGGGAAAGGTTTCTACAAACATGGTCAAAGTGAGCGGTTCACTGGTTGCCGATCTGGATGAGGAGGAAGCTGTTGAAAAGCTACAGACCATTGTCACAACCCTGCGTGAACAGAATAAACAAGTATTAATCCCAAGAGTTGAGAGTAATAAAACCCTCTCGCTTTTGTGGCAGTGGGATGTAACTTATGTGCAGGGGTATTACCTTCAAGCACCTATGGATAGTATGGATTACGAGTTCCAGTAACTCACAATGCAGCTTATAAGCAGAAAGCCGACGACTTTGTCGGCCTTCTTCCTAACTCTGCAATCCCACTAAATCACGGTCATGCCAACCTAACAGATAGAGAATACTATCGAGGCCAAGGGTAGAGATAGATTGCCGTGCCGACTGCCGTACGAATGGCTTCGCCCGAAAGGCAATACCCAGGCCCGCCACAGCCAGCATTTCCAGATCATTTGCGCCATCTCCCACAGCAATCACCTGCTCCAGCCGTATGTCTTCCTGCTGGGCAATCTCTTTTAGGAGAAGAGCCTTGCGACTGGCATCCACAATCTCGCCTTGAACAACACCTGTCACTTTACCTTCAACAATTTCCAGCTCATTGGCATATACGTAATCAATGCCAAGCTTCTTCTTCAGATTATTGGCGAACCATGTAAACCCGCCAGATACAATCGCGGTTTTATAACCCAGAGCACGCAGACTTTTGATTAACCGTTCAGCACCCTCAGTAAGACGAAGCCGGGCAGCCACTTTTTCAAGAGCTGATTCGTCCAGCCCTTTCAGCAAAGCTAAACGACGGCGGAAACTTTCCTGAAAATCGATTTCCCCCTGCATGGCCTGCTCGGTGATAGCGGCCACCTGAACGCCAATACCGGCTTCAACAGCCAGCTCATCAATCACTTCTGCCTCGATCAGAGTGGAATCCATATCAAACACCACCAGCCTGCGGCTACGGCGGTAGATCGTGTCTTCCTGCAGGGCGATATCCACGTCCAGCTCGGATGAAAGATTAAGGAAGTCTGCTTTCAACTTCGCCTGATCTGCCGGAGTGCCCCGCACAGAAAACTCAATGCAGGCTCTGGAAGACGACAGGTTATTGTTTTCAAGAGAGGTACGGCCAGACAGGCGGGTAATGTTTTCGATATTCAATCCGTGCTGGGCCGTGAGTGCGGTCACTCTGGAAACTTTTTCTGCACTGATCGAACGAGACAGCAATGTGACCTTGTAGTGATCCTTACCCTGCCGAGTTGTCCACTCCTGATACTCCTCGGGTGGCACAGCACGATATGTCACCTGCAGATTTTTCTCGTGAAGATCAAAGAGCAAATCTTTCAGCAGAGGAGCCACATCAGAATCATCCACCACCTGGATCAACATTCCCCAGGTGAGTGAATCATGAATCACCGCTTGCCCAACGTCGAGAATCTCAACTCCATAACCGGCCATAACACCGGTGATATCCGAAGTCAGACCCAGTTTATCTTCACCGGTCACATTGATTAAAATTATCCGTCCCACAATACCCCCTCCAGAGCAGAATAGGCACATTCTATAGGTTCTCCTGTAACCCGTCAGTGCCTTTAACTTTCTTGTTACCCCCTCGGATATTTGAGCAGGTGTCATGTGTCTAACAAGCAGGAAGGCTGCCCCTCACTGCAGTTGATGAACCACACATAGTTACTAAGGAGTTTTCAAGCCATGGATCATTTGTCTAGCGCTTATAGAGTGATTTCAAGTCATGCAGGTGAAGCATTTCGCTGGGTATCTGAAAGCTTGCCCCTCCCAAGTATACGCCCTCAGAATAAAGCCGGCAGGGCGAGACCACCCGCTCTTTCCTTTCCGGAGATGTGCGTTGAGAAGCACCTAACCCCTGTAGAAAAGGCGTGGGAGCAACACTCTCTGCACCCATCAGCCTGGCAAAGGAAACATGCTGTTCAATACATAACGCGAGACGAACTTGAGCATGGCCACGAGATGTTCGGGAATGTTCCCCTGACCCGCAGTACCTGTGTCAATATTGGTACGGACCAAGCCCCTCGCCTTCAGCTTGCCAATCAGGTTTCGCTGGAGATTAAAGACCTCTCTGAACCCGTCAATTTTATATTGAGTCAAATCCCCTCAAAGGATTCCCTACCTTCGTTTCTTGAAATGCTATATCAGAAAGCCGGTGCACTGGTCATCCTTGAAACAACAAGGTTTGCTTATTGGGAGCAGTTACCTGCAACCGTCTCTATCAATGGCCAGGACTATGAGTTTTCTATGAATGATTTCACAAAGAGTGAGGGTATAGAAGAAACCAGTTTGTTTATAAAGAATTGCAACTCTGAGGAGACATCCTGCATTCCCACAATTATCGCCTACGACTGGGCCGATATGAGTGCATTTGCTGAAAACTCATTTGAAAAACTTGTGGCCTCGACTATTGACCATGAAAAGAGGTCTCGAGCCTCTGATAAGCACGTCGTTGTTCATTGTCGAGCAGGTGTAGGACGATCGGGGGCTCTTGCTGTGAGAACAGCCATGTCATACCTGATACAGGCTGGCACTATTGAGAGTGAGCAGCACCTTATGGATGCTCTGGTGAAACTGACCAATGCAGGCAAACAAGAGCGAAGTCCGTTATGCGTCACCAAGTTTTCGCAGTTTGAGATGGTATACACATCCAGCCTTAAAGAATTTCGGGACACTCAGGCCCCTTTGCAACCTGCAGCAAAACGAAAGAAAGACGGAGAGGGTGTACCCGTTATGGGACAAGCCGAGATCCTAAGCTGCCCTGTACGTACCAGAAAAATAGTCCATGAGACGAAGTAATTTTTGCGTCTCTCAGGCACAATAAATAGAAACCATCATTGTTAGAGCCGCTTGTGTCTATCAAACGCTTTTTCAACCTGAGCTTCCCAGGTTTTTCCCAACTCAGTATTGGCAAACAGATTCCCCTGCTGCTGGGGGGAACACTTATCGGCAGCCTGCTTTTTGCTGGCCTTCTGGCTACCAGCGAAATCACCAAAATCACTCATCAACAGGCTGACCGGCTGGGCAATGCACTGGCAGAACAGACGGCTAATGCCGCCCGTGACCTTCTGGTGACTGGTGACCGCCTCAGTCTCAACGTAATGCTTGGTCAGCTGACTCACTCCGAGTACATCACCCGTGCCACCATTTTCAGCATTGATAACAAACGCATCGCCAGCACGGAATCTCCCGACTACGACCCTGACAAAACCTATGCCCTGTATACGGCATCTATCGACTACCAGAACGTAATTGCCGGTCAATTGCGTTTGGAAGTGGATATGGATCGTTTTGAGCGGCCCTCACAGGAAGCTCTCCTACTGTTTCTCGGATTAACCATTCTACTCGGCACAACTGGCGTTGTTGTCGCCTGGAACTATGGCCGTTCCCGCAGCCTGCTGTTAGCTCGTTGTGTACGACAGCTGCAAGGTTTAGGACAGGGAGCCCGTGTATACAACAATAAAATTCAAGATGAAGTACTGCAGCTCGCTGCCCAGCTTGAATACCTGATCACCAGTGGCTACAAACCTGCACAACCAGTGACGGCGCCTTCTCCTGTCGAACTTGATGAGGAGAATATCGAAGAGGCTTCTGAACCCGCCCTTGAAAGCCCCGTGGTTCTTGCTATTCGCTTCAGTAATATGGCTCACCTGAATCAAACACTGAATCAGGTTGTATTGCTGACCTTACTTGAAAAGCGCCTGCCGCGTATAAACGACGCAGCCAAACTGTATAACGGCTCACTGGAATACTCCGCCGAAGGCAATGCCTATGTCAGCTTCTCCCGCCACAACGGTGAGGAAAATGCCATTCAGGAAGCCATCTGCTGTGCCCGCCTGGTGCAAAAGCTGATTACGGTTCAAGAAGAATCTGATCCTGCCGCCCTGTCTTTGCAACTGGGTATCAGTACTCTCGACACAGCAAAACCCGGCGATCAGCACCCATCACTGATCGATGCAGCCTCCAGTCAGGCCATAATGCTGGCTAACCTTGGCGATGGACTGCTGATACTGGATACGCAAGACCGTGAAGAACTGGAAGGCCTGCTGCAAATTTCCCTTTCTGAAACCGGGTTTGGTGAAGATATTGTGGAAGTCGGCCCGCTGCCGGAGCAGTTCCACTTGTTGATTGATCGTCAGGCCGAGCAGATTCGCAACAGTTACAGCGCACAAGACGACCATTAACACACTATAAGCCTTAACAGGAAGCTAACCAAAAGTTCGCCTGAGGTTAGCTTCCCTTACCTTGTTTATTAAAGCCGCATCTCCACGCCACGATCCGCCATATAAGCCTTAGCCTCCGGGATCGTATGCTGCCCAAAGTGAAAAATAGAAGCTGCCAACACAGCATCAGCCTTCCCTTTCACAATGCCATCAACAAGATGATCAAGATTTCCCGCACCACCGGATGCAATAACAGGGATAACAACCGCTTCAGAAATGGCCCGCGTGACTCCAAGGTCATAACCGTTCTTCACGCCATCCTGATCCATACTGGTTAGCAGAATCTCCCCCGCGCCCAACTCTTCCATCTTTTTAGCCCAATCCACAGCATCCAGCCCTGTTGGTTTACGGCCTCCGTGGGTAAAAATCTCCCAGCGATCATCTTCACCGGGCTGGCTGACTTTTTTGGCATCAATGGCGACAACAATACACTGGGAACCAAACTTCTCGGCAGCTTCCCGCACAAACTCAGGGTTAAAGACAGCCGCCGTATTAATGCTCACCTTATCCGCTCCAGCATTGAGCATGGTGCGAATATCGTCCACCGTACGAATACCTCCGCCCACAGTCAGAGGGATAAACACCTCACTGGCGATAGCTTCTACTGTATGCACCGTGGTTTCGCGGTCATCACTGCTGGCGGTAATATCAAGGAAAGTAATCTCATCGGCCCCCTGCTCATCATAACGACGGGCGACTTCTACCGGATCACCGGCATCACGGATATCAACAAACTGTACGCCTTTTACAACCCTGCCATTATCGACATCCAGGCAGGGGATAATTCTTTTTGCGAGTCCCATTCCACCACTCCAAACCAAAATTTTTTGCACTCGATGTTCATAGGAGGGGAAAGGTGTTCTGTTATCAAAGGCCATGGATGGCCTGATAGCCCCCCAGTGCAGGGACAGCACTGAGGGGCAGAGAGCAGAATTCCTTTTCCCGGATAGCACCAATAATCACGGTTGCCAGCGCAAAAAATTCCCCAGCAACTGCAGGCCTGCTTTGGCACTTTTCTCGGGATGAAACTGCACAGCAAACAGGTTATCCCGTGTTAAAGCTGCATCCAGCTGCACGCCGTACCGGCAGGTTCCGGCAACCAGCTCCCTCCGGGGGCACTGAGCATAAAAGCTGTGCACAAAATAAAAGCGACTCTCGTCGTCGATTCCACTCCAGAGAGTGTGCTCCGACTGTTTCACCCGGCTCCACCCCATGTGGGGCACCTTCAAATGCTCATCCCCTTCATAAAGATCACGACCAAAGTAGCTCACGTGCCCGGGTAACAGGCCAATACAATCAACACCGCCATTTTCTTCACTGTGCTCCAGAAGAACTTGCATCCCCACACAGATACCCATCAGTGGTTTACTTTTCACAACATCTTTGACCAGCTCATCCACCCCCAGCCGCTTGATCTCAGCCATACAGTCGCGGATAGCACCTACGCCCGGGAGAACAACACGGTCTGCACTGTGAATCACTTTTTCATCGGAAGTCACCTGCACTTTCATACCTGCCGGAACCACATGCTCCAGCGCCTTGGCAGCCGAGTGAAGGTTCCCCATCCCGTAATCAATCACTGCAACGGTTTGCATCGCTAACTCCTAAGAGATGGGTCCTTCAGAGAGTGCCCTTGGTGGATGGCATCTGCCCACTCATACGCTCATCAGCTTCCAGCGCCATACGAAGTGCACGACCAAAAGCCTTAAATACGGTTTCAATCTGGTGATGAGTATTCTGACCACGAAGGTTATCGATATGCAGGGTGACCCTGGCGTGATTCACAAAGCCCTGAAAGAATTCACGGAACAAATCCACATCAAAGCCACCCACGGCAGCACGAGTGTAATCCACATTGAATTCCAGCCCCGGACGACCGGAAAAATCAATCACAACCCGTGAGAGCGCTTCATCCAGAGGCACATAAGCATGGCCATAACGGTGAATGCCCTTTTTGTCACCAACAGCTTTATCAAAAGCTTGCCCCAGAGTAATACCGATATCTTCCACGGTATGGTGATCATCAATATGACGATCACCAACGGCTTTAATATTGAGATCAATCAGGCCATGACGAGCAATCTGATCCATCATATGTTCGAGGAAGGGAACGCCTGTATCGAATGCTGCAGAACCAGAACCGTCAAGGTTAATTTCTACCTTAATCTGGGTTTCCAGAGTATCGCGCTCGATAAATGCCTTACGGTCAGCCATGATGATGTCCCGGTTATAGAGTGCTTGTAAGCTGTTTTTATAATGCCGGATGGAATTATATGTGCCCGCACCGCCCTTGCCCAGCTGCGCTTGAAAACTGACCACTCAAACTTGTTATTCCCGTAAAGGCTCTTAATATGCGCGGATAATTCAGAGTTATTTATAGAGCGCACCCATGCCAGTTTTTCTTGAAGCTATTGAAACACCAAATCAGGACGACCACAGAGATCTCACCAAAGTATTTAACGATGCTCCACAATGGCTGCAATCTTATAACGATGTGGATCAGTGGCTGGCCAGCATTGCAGCGTCTGAGGAATTACAGCTGTTTGCAGGGCGCTTCAACGATCGTCTGATTACTGCCGCCGTTGTGCGCAAAGAGGAAGGTAAGTGGCATCTGGAGTGGTTGACTGTTCGCACTGTTACCCGTGATCGCTGCGTAGGCCAGCGCATGGTTTCTGAAATTTCCCGGGTGGCCGCGGAAAACAACTGCACCCTGTCCGCCAAACCGATTGATAATGCAGAGACCCTGCCCAGCTATCTCAGAGCGTTAATGGGACTTTAAGGCTCTCTCAAACCTCAGCGAAGGCCGCAGAGCCAAAGAAACAGCTTCCAGTCATGGTTGCGAATAACCTGCAGCCAGAGCGCACCATTTATGCGGCGCCCGGCCTGCTGAATCTCATGAGCATTGGCCAACCAGCTGGGAGCATAGCGGCTCATTCCATCCTGCAGACCATCCAGTGCATCCACTGCATCTCTGGCCTGCAGACTTGCTCCTCCGTCCAGAGGAGGCAAAAACCATTCGAACGCTGGAATTATTGCTCGCCCCGCAATCATATGTGGAAGGTAACGAGCCAGGTAGTTGAGTTCTGAGTTCAGGGCAAAACTGGTACTTCGACTGATACGATACTGCCAGACAGATGACCTTTCTGAAGATTGTACAGAAGGCGCGCTGTCTCTCATCTCCAAAGCGGGGCCTGCGTAAGAATCCACCCAGGCCAGGTGCCCGACCTTTTTCCCGGGAAGGTCAAAGTAAAAGAACGTTTTCTCATGTCCCACCTGTACCCATCGCCTCGGTATGGGAAGTTCTTCGGGTCGCCAGGCTAATTGGGAGCAACTGATAACAATCCATTCATCTCCCCCCAAAGCATGGTACGCAAGATTCCGAATATTATCGTAAATCACATCATGAACATGGCTGCCCCTCTCTTCATGCTGTGCATGAAGAATGCCCTGGGCGCACTCAAGATAGGTTTCGTGACTGCCCAACCGTGCATAACAATTCAAAGCACTGGATATCTGACTGATATATTCCGGATGCAAAACCGTACGAAAATCATGCAGGCCGAACCGTGTTTCACCATCAATCAGCATTTGTTCGAGCCAGGGGAGTTCTTCATCCATGTATTGCTGATCCAGAGGAATCAAAATGCGCTTCTCATGGCGCTGACGATAATCGCTAATATCCACCTGTAATTGTTGCTGCAATAAGCCTCTGCGCACCGGTCGCACTTTCACCTTGAGAGAAAGTTGATCAATACGGTTACGATCCATCACCTTTACAAGGTTGTCCCACACCTTGCAGCTTTCAGCCACTTTCTGTTTATGAGCCTTGCGCAGGTTCAGAGGCACACGCACCAAACGCACTTCAAAACCCTCTCTCTCCCGGTCGTAGAGGGTCATAAACAGCTTTTCGCGCAAACAGGGTGGGGGGTTAATATCCAGGCTATCCAACATCTGGTTGCTTGCACGCTTTCGATAACCATTCACAGCCCAACGTGAAAACAACAAAACTGCAGGCAATGCTGTACTGAAACTGAAAGGACGATGAGGCGAGCTGTATCGGCTTTCCACCCCCGCAGCCAACTTAGAGGCCATGTATAACCCGCCACTGGACAAGCCGTTGTAATACATATTGTTGGCTTGCTGCAGCCACATCCATGCAATGCCGGTAAGACTGATTTTATGGGTAACCCACCCCAAAGCGTAAGGAATGCCTCCATTCGCACCGGCATACATGCGCAAAAAAGCATGCATACCCATCAGCCCAACAGCGGGTAAAACGCCGCCATAAAAGAGGTTGGATGTGAGAGAGCTTTTTAAGTGGCCGTCGCCAATCCCCTCAAAGAAGATAATGTGATCGCCCACCCGCAAAAAAACACCGGCCTTATTGGAAGCCCAGTTAATAGTGGATTGCTGTTTGCCAGCCTCCAGCACAGGATCGTAACCTGGTCGCTCAGAAGGGAATTCCGCATCACCGGCCTGCGCCTTTATAGAAACAATCAGACAGGCAAGCAGCAAACAGGCTGGCAGAAGTGTCATCACCTTGTTCTGTGAAAAACCGCTGCCCACTGCTGCCATACACCGCCAGCCTCAAACTGATCGAGAATAATCAGGCCAATATAGTCAGGCAACAGGCTGCAAATGTTGCAATTTGTTGTAGATTCAGGGGCTTTCTGTTGTCGGAACCGAACGCCCTGCACCAACGGATTGCTGAGGATTACCCTCTGTGTTTTTCAAGGCTCCTTTGTGAGCATCTATGAAAGCACTGCAGGCACGGCCGTCACTTTCCACATTCTTTGGCAGCGGCTGACCAGCTTGCCGGGCAATAGCCTTGGCGAAGTTCAGCATTTTGGGAGTAGGCTTGCGCGGCCCACCCTGCCCCTGCCGTGGACCACCTCGCTGGGTATAGCCGGATACCGGCCCATGGAACTGCTGTAAATCCTGCAGATACTCTTCCAGCCTGTCCAGCTGCTTGCCCACAAATTTGTCCCGCTGCTCACAGGCAGTGCCGTCTTCGCTGCGCAGCTCACAAATACGGTTTAGCCAATCCTCCCATACCGCTGTTGTTTCCACCTGCACCAGCCATGGGGGCAGGCCATCAATCAGCGCTTCACCCTTGGCAGTACTTTCCAGTCGGCTGCCTTTACGCTGTACAAACTCCCGGGCCAGAAGAGTTTCGAGAATACTGGAACGGGTGGCTGGCGTACCAATGCCGGCACTATCCCGCAAAAGTTTACGAAGTTGGGGATCACGGACATGACGGCCCACGGATTTCATCGCCTTAATCAGAGTACGGTCGGTAAACCATGCTGGCGGCCGTGTGGTTCGGGTTTGCAGTAATACATCCTGCAGCGGCGCCGGCATATGTCTGGTCACCGGAATGGGCTGCAGGTGGGACACATCATCATTGTCGTCTTTCCTCCGGGGAAACGCCTGGCGCCATCCTGGATCCAGTACAACATTCAGCGTGGTGGCAAACCGGCTGTGGGGGTGCCCCAGCAAATCTTCCGCCGGTACAGCCATCCCCAGTTTCTGCTCGCGAATCTGGGCGGCTGGCCACAAGGCCTGCACATAACGGCGGGCGACGATTTCGTAGGCCTGCTGTTCCTGACGGGACATGCGCTCTAAATGCGCAGCCTTGCGGGTAGGAATAATCCCATAGTGCTCCATGGGTTTGGTGGTGAAACACGCCGGACGAAACTGTGAATAGCTGGTGTCCTGACCGTTATGAATATCCCGGGCACGCCCCGCGGCCATGGCAAGGGACGGGATACGGGTTAAATGCTCAAGAACCGGATTACGTTCGTTCGGTTCATAAAGAGAAACCGGCAGTTCCGCATGCTCGGTGCGGGGGTAGGTTACCAAACCATCGTTATACAATTTCTCCAGAACCTTCTGGGCATTAGAAGCTGTAAGGCCTGCCGCTTTGTGCATTTCCGCCTGAAATTCCGCCAGATCACAGGGCAACGGTGGCTGGCGTTTCAAATCTCGGGTTTTGCTGCCCACAACAATGGCACGATCACCATTGACCAGCAGTCGCTCTCTGAACGCCTGCACCTCCGCTTCCCCCACAAACAGAGGCGTATCGAGAGGTTCCGGCGCACCGTCCTTTACGACTTTTTTGGAAGGTTCCCACTCTACCCCCGCAGGCATGGATTCGATAATTCCGGCTGTAACCTGAGGTGTGTAGCGGGCTGAAACCACCTGATCCCCTAACAAGAACTGCCCGTCTATCAGGAAGTGATCTTTGGGAACAAAGTTACGAATCTCCCGACACCGCTGCACCAATAAAGCCAACGTCGGCGTTTGCACCCGCCCGACAGAGACGACAGATTCCCGGCCAGAACCCTGGCCAAGATGATCCCCCATCTTGCCGTGGCGGGCGTAACAGGTGAGCGCCCGCACAACAAACTGGTAAGCCCAGTCCGAGCGGGCGCGGGCTTCTGAGGCACGAAACCAGGATTTCATCTCGTCGCCGGATTTCAACCGATTGAAGGTTTTGCGTACTGCCGCTTTATCCAACCCATCCACCAGCCAGGCATGGCGAACCGGGCCGCGAAACTTACAATGCTCCAGAAGATGCCAGGCGATGGCCGTTCCTTCCCGATCAGGGTCGGTACTCACAATCACCTCACCTGCGTTTTTGAGGTGTTGGCGTATCACTTTTAAATACTGAGTGGGAGATTTCCCCTTACGTCCTTTTTGTGGCTGGGTGACCCGCAGATCAAAACTTCTGGGAATCGGCAAAAGTGTAGAGGGGTTGCTCCAGCTGGCATCGGGTTTAAGCTCCTGTGGCTCCATCAGTTCCAAAAGATGACCGGAGGCCCAGACGACAGTCACAGCCTGCCCGTTCAATTCACCGGTGCCGTAATCCCCTTGAATACGCCAGCCCATGGCTTCGGAAATCTGCCGTGCCTGATCACGCTTCTCAGCCAGAACGACTATAGCTTTCCCACGAGCAGGCTGTCTTTGCCTCTGATTGTGTTTACCTGTGCCAGCCATAGATTCACTGCATCAGACTTTCAATGAGAAAGCCTGCAAAGTACCTGTATAAATTAACAGTTACCTAAGTTAATCTATTTTCCTGATAAGGCCAACAACCCTATCAGCCTTTTTTCTTCAGATGAGACAGGGGCAGTTCAGTACGACTCACAGGAGCACGCAGAACAAAGCTGGAATGTGCCCCGGTTACCCCTTCCAATGGCGTGATTTTGTTGAGCAGAAACTCCTGATAGTACTCCATATCCGGCACCATCACTTTGAGCATATAATCCGCCGACTGCCCGGTAATCAGATGACATTCAATCACCTCAGGGTAATCACGAATATACCCCTCAAAGTTTGCAAAACGCTCAGGAGTGTGGCGATCCATGCTGATGTGGATAAACGCCGTGAGCTTCAGCCCTAAAGCCCCGGGGGTAAGCCGGGTCACGTGATCCTGAATAATGCCACTCTCTTCAAGGGCTTTCACCCGTCGCAGACAGGGCGATGGTGACAGGCCGATGCGGTCTGCCAGTTCCTGATTGGTCATGCGGGCATTTTTCTGGAGTTCTTCCAGAATACGGAGATCATAACGGTCAAAACTTACTGACATTGCTCGCCCCACCACCATAAAAGCATATTATTTTAATAATTTAATACAGATTAAAATAATATTGCGAACAAAGTGCTTTTTTCTATCACTTTCGCAATCATTCACCCCGTTTATTTTTCTATTATTTTCCCGTCGCCATAAGCGACGCCCCGCAATACCCGGGATGAACCGGAACGCCACAAGCGCAACGGTTGAAAGCAGCTTTACCAAAGCCGCTAAAAACAGCCCACAAGGCTGCAGAAAAAACAGAACATTGAAAGGCTGGTCAAACGGGGCCAGCCTTTCTACTTTCAGGAGGCATGAAATCAGAGGGGCACCTTATGGAAAAGATATTCGACCATAAAAAGTACAAAGCCTTTCCAGCGGTCAAGAAAGCCAATCGCCGCTGGCCCGACAACACCATCGAAACCGCGCCCCTCTGGTGCAGCGTTGATCTGCGGGATGGGAATCAAGCGCTAATCGAGCCCATGACTGTTGAGCAGAAGTGCCACCTGTTCAAGCTCCTGGTAGACATTGGTTTCAAGGAGATTGAGGTTGGCTTCCCCGCAGCCTCTGGCCCCGACTTCGACTTTGTTCGCAAACTTATAGACGACAAAATGATTCCGGATGATGTCACCATTCAGGTGCTCACCCAGGCTCGCGAACATTTGATTACCCGCACGTATGAAGCACTGAAAGGCTGTCGCCGTGCGGTTGTGCATGTGTACAACTCCACCTCAACCGTACAAAGAGAGCAGGTATTCCAGAAGGATCGTGCCGGTATCATTGAGATTGCCGAGCAAGGTGCCCGCATGGTGGCCGAAGAGGCGAAAAAACACCCTGATACTGAGTGGGTGTTCCAGTATTCTCCTGAGAGCTTTACTGGCACTGAGCTGGATTACGCTGTGGATATCTGCAATGCCGTTCTCACTATCTGGAAACCTACGCCCGATAAGCCGGTGATTCTTAATCTGCCTGCCACGGTAGAAATGTCTACCCCCAATATTTTTGCTGACCAGATTGAGTGGTTCCTCGATCACATTAACAATCGTGAAGCCGTTATTTGCAGCGTCCATACCCATAATGACCGTGGTTGTGCGGTTGCCGCTGCAGAACTGGCATTTATGGCGGGAGCTGATCGTGTAGAAGGCACACTGTTCGGAAACGGTGAACGCACCGGCAACATGGACATCATCACCATGGCGATGAATCTGTATAGCCAGGGTGTTGACCCTAAGCTGGACTTGTCACGTTCCGACGACATCATTCGTGTATACACAGATACCACAAGCCTGCCGGTTCACCCCCGTCACCCATGGTTTGGTGAGCTGGTATACACCGCCTTCTCCGGCAGCCATCAGGATGCTATTCGCAAATGTCTGCATCGTCGCAACGACAACGAACCTTGGGAGGTAGCTTATCTGCCTATCGACCCCACCGATATTGGCCGTGACTATCAGGAAGTGATTCGCATCAACAGCCAGTCTGGCAAAGGAGGTGTTGCCTTTGTTCTGGAGCAGGAACAAGGCCTGCAAATACCCCGTTGGCTACAGATTGCTCTTTCCAGCGCCGTACAGGAAGAAGCCGAAAACAATGCGTCTGAAATTTCCAGCAGCCAGATTTGGAGTATTTTCCAAAAACGTTTTATGACTCAAGAGAATGGCTGGCGGATTGAGAACTATCGTCTGGAACACTCGCGTGAAGAAGACGTTGTAGAGGTAGGGCTGTCATGTCAGAGTGACCGAATAGTCATCCAGAATTCAGGCACAGGGCCACTGGACGCATTCTCCAAAGGCTTGGATAAACTGGGTGTTCATCTCGATATTATTGACTACAACAAACACGCGCTGGATAACGGTTCCGATGCTCGCGCTGTCAGTTATGTGCATGCCAGCGTGAATGGTCAGCGTTATTGTGGCGTGGGCATTGACCGGGATATTGTGCTGGCTTCCCTGAAAGCGATGCTTGCGGCAGCAAATCAGGCCTTGTCGGCCACCAGGGCTGTGGCCTGACGAACGCAGGACAGTGATAAGAATGAATCACCGTTTTTCTTGTTTTCTTCTGTTCACCCTTCTTCTTGGTGGGTGCGCCAGTTCTATCGATCACTCTCAAACCGTCAGTCAGCAGGCTTTACGCATGCATGCGAAAGCAGAAGTGATCAATACCAGTCACTACCCTCTGCAAACGATTCAGGTCACTCCGGGTAAGAGTAAAACTCTACGGATTTATATTGAAGGCGATGGTAGAGCCTGGGCACGCCGCTCCCGCCCTTCCCTCGACCCAACGCCCAGAAATCCGCTGGTTCTGGATTTGATGAAAGCCGACCCAGCCACAGACAAGGCCTACATCGCCCGCCCCTGCCAGTTTGTGATGAACAGCCAGTGTAATATCAGTGTGTGGACAGATCTGCGATTCAGTACCGAGGCGGTAGCGGCCACCAATGAAGCGCTGGATGCACTCAAGGCGCAAGGCAATTACCAGACACTGGAGCTGATCGGATTTTCAGGCGGAGCTGCCATTGCTCTACTGGCAGCGGCCACGCGGCGAGATATTGCTTCTATTCGCACCATCGCTGGGAATCTGGACCCCGCATATGTGAATAAAATGCACAACGTTTCCTACATGCCGAAAGCTCTAAGTCCGGTGAAGTTCACCCACGAGCTGGGTGATATTCCTCAGCTGCACTTTTCCGGGGCAGATGATCCTATCGTGCCACCAGCAGTGTATCAGGTGTATAAGTCGCGGTTTAGCAAACAGGATTGCATAGCCGGAAAAACAGTTAAAGGAGCCAATCATCACCACGGCTGGCGCGACCACTGGCCGACTTTGCTGGGGGAACCCTTGCCTGCATGCACCTCCCCTCCTCTTGGCACATAAAAGGTAACAGCAGGCGAAACCGATATTCCTGAACTATCTTTGCAGCCCAACTAAGAACCACAACACCCGGGGCAGTCAAAGGGATGAACTCAGTTCCTGTTACTTTAAAGCAAGGGTTACCGCACTTAGTCGCATTCCTGCTTTTCCTGATGACAGGCGGCTCTGTTTATGCCGAAGGCTTTAAGTTGTTTAACCGGAACTGGTCATCCGCTGCAGTGAATAAAACTGATCAGGGCTGGCAGCACATTTATATGTGTCACCGCTGTGATTCCACCCCATCACTCACCATCACCACAACCAGAGATGTGATTTCAGACCAGCCCCTCACTCAGGAGTTCGAGAAGGCCTACAAAACTGTTACTGTGGAATCAGATATCATAAAAGGGCACAGAAAATTTAATGCCATTCGCGCCTCCGACCCCATCAGCCCCGAAAGTCCCGAAAAAATCACCTATCTCATCACCCGTTACTTCTCAATGGATACAGAGCACTGGCACTATGTGCAGGCCCTGGTTGAAGCCTTATCACCCATTGACTCCCTTATGGCAGAAGAACGCTGGCTGGATGCACTGGCCCATGCAGAAATCCGTGCAGGAAAGCTCGTGCTGCATGATGATACAAGCACGGCTTACGTTGATATTGCCCACCCTCAAACATCGTTAGTGCATGAGATGGTTGAACGGTTCGGTGCAGGAAAACTACTGGCAGGCGGTGCGGCCTTATCCACAACCGCAGTTCTCATTTTTGGCACTCGGGTTACGCTGGGGAAAATGGGTGTACGAGGGTTGTGTGGGAATACTCTGGACAGCTGCAAGTGCACAGACTACCTGGTGTCCATCTTTGGTATTCCCGTTATCAAGTTCAGGTGGTAGCTGCTCAGATTCCAGTGACTGTCGCGCCGCTCTTCTCACCACAACATCGTTCTGCCCAATAGCGGCGACACCAGCAACATCCGTCACTCAGTATAAGAGATTACTTCAGCTCCTGAGCTTCTGGACAAGCTGGCTATCGAGGGGTGTATGGTCACGGCTGGCGCAATGAGCTGCCAGAGGTTTGTGTACAGAACACATCCACCCCGGCTTCACTCAGGGCCTCATGGGAAGACGCATCCAAACGGTCATCGGTGATAACAAGGTCGAAGCGTTTCAAATCACAGATTTTATGGAACGAGAAACGGCCGTACTTGTCGCTGTCTGCCACCAGAATACTGGTTACGGCACGTTCTATCATTTTTTGTTTGATAGAGCAGCGACGCTCTGTCGGCGTAGTCACACCACGGCGCAGATCCCAGGAGGTACAGCCGACAAAGGCAATATCAACATGAACATTGTCCAGGAACGCATCAGCTTTGCTTCCCAGACAGGACTGGGTACGATCATCCACTCGGCCACCGGGAATAAACACTTCCAGATTTTTGTAGCGACACAAGAACTGAGCCTGCGCCAGATCGGAAGTAATGACACGAATATTTTTTTCCGCAATCGCCTGCGCAATATCCATGCAGGTTGTACCCGCATCCAGAAGAATGGAGTGCCCGTCATGCACCATGGAAGAGGCATAGCGCGCAATAGATGCCTTTTCGTCCGGGCTCTGGCTACGGCGTTCTTCCGTATGAGGTTGTGTATTGATGTACTGACCAATCGTCGCACCACCATGGGTGCGGCGCACAAGGCCCTGCTCTTCCAGTTTGTTCAGATCACGTCGGATCGTCATGCTGGAAACAGCAAGGTTTTCTGCCAGTGTTTCAACATTTGCATATTCGTGTCGGCGCAGGAAACTGAGAATGTGCTCACGGCGCTCTATTGCTAACAAGGGAAGGTCCTCCAGAATACGGGGGGGCTCAGATATCTCCCTCAGGAGAACTGTTGAGCCTGCAAATGAACAAAATTGCACAATTGTATAGGGAAATGGCGTTTATCTCTCTTGGGATATTCCCATATATGAGATGGGAGTCTCTAAGCCCCGTATAGCTGTTGCCC